>JASGDY010000048.1:0-7483 GCA_047606825.1 Chitinophagaceae bacterium | reverse complement strand
GGGGCATGTTTTGGAATTCCTCCCACCTTACAGCCCCGACCTTAATCCAATCGAAAAAAAATGGGCGCAAGCCAAAAGTATCAGAAAAAAATTCGGATATACACCAGAAGAGCTTTTTGTTTATGCAGATTTATGACATTATATATTGATTTAACTATACCATACAAAAGATGGAGGGTGCATTTCATATTTTCGCTGGCGGGTGGGGACACCACGCCAGTAGAACCACTAGTGGTCGGTGTCTCCACCGACCATCGTATTCTCTCAAAAGCGAAAATTTGAACTATTCTCACCGAAGGTAAATGCGCCCAAGACAGATGCCTCGCCTAAGGCAAGACAATCGGCGTCCCCTCACCAACCGAAACAATTTATCCCTAGCCTCCGGTAAGAATTCCTATATATGCGGAAAGGAGTTGAGAGAAAAAGTCCATAGAGGATGACGGGAGCTTAATACAAAACAGCAAGCGGCCTATTCTCTAATAGAATGGCGCACTTGCTGTCTTGCATTAGGTATTGGGCATTTAGCCTTTGTATCCTAGGAAACCGCTTGTTTTACCAGTTCGGCGGCCTCACTCAGAAGTATGGCAGACTGTACTTTCAGGCCACTTTCATCAATCATTTTCTTGGCTTCCTCGGCATTGGTGCCTTGTAGGCGCACGATGATGGGAATGGAGATATTTCCTATTTTGTTGTAGGCTTCTATGATACCCGCCGCAACGCGGTCACAGCGCACGATACCTCCGAATACGTTGATTAATATCGCTTTGACGCTTGGTTCCTTCAAAAGGATGTTGAATCCGGCTTCTACCGTTTCGGCGTTGGCAGTGCCGCCTACGTCGAGAAAGTTGGCAGGTTCGCCGCCGCTCAGCTTAATCATGTCCATGGTAGCCATTGCCAGACCGGCACCGTTGACCATACAGCCCACATTGCCGTCCAGTTTGACAAAGTTCAACCCAAAATTGGACGCTTCCACTTCTGTAGGGTCTTCCTCGCGGATGTCGCGCAGTTCCTCAATTTCAAGTTGGCGCACCAAGGCATTGTCGTCAATATTGACTTTGGCGTCAACAGCAACGATTTTGTTGTCGCTGGTTTTGAACAGTGGATTGATTTCAATCAGGCTGGCGTCGATACCGAGGTAGGCATTGTAGAGATTGGTGACCAGCTTAGCGCAGTTCTTCATCGCATCGCCAGTAAGTCCAAGCCTGAAAGCAATCTTGCGTGCTTGGTATGGTGAGAGTTTCGCGCCAGGGTGCACCCATTCACGGAAGATTTTTTCGGGTGTTCTTTCCGCGACGGTTTCGATGTCCATACCGCCTTCAGTGCTGTACACGATGACGTTGCGACCGACCGACCTGTCCAACAGGATGGAGAGGTAAAATTCCTTTACTTCGCTCGGCCCGGGATAATACATGTCCTGTGCCACGAAGAGCGAATTAACCACTTTGCCTTCCGGTCCTGTCTGAATCGTGACCAAAGTGCCGCCCAGCATCGCCTGCGCTATTTTTTTGGCATCGTCTTTACTTTTTACCAACGTAACACCGTGTTGTTCCGTGCCTTTGATGGTGCCTTTGCCACGACCACCTGCGTGTATCTGTGCCTTGATGACGGCGATGTTGCCGACAAATTCGTTTTTGATGTGTTCATAAGCGTTCTCAACGGCAGGAACGGTTTCGGCCGCATACCCTTTCTGGACTGCGACACCGTATTTGGTTAATAACTCTTTTGCTTGGTATTCGTGTAGATTCATTGTATGCTTTTGAAATGATGATACAATTGTTTGAAAATATGAAAACTTATTTGACTTGTTCGGCAACCGTTTCTTGTTCGGGCAGGGCAATTTGGTTTTGCTTGATGATGCCAAACCATTTGACCATTTTCTTCCTGTCGCTGTTGTACACACGTTCAAAGTCCATTTCTGGAAACACTTTTTCAAAATAGGCTTTTACTGCTTCAGGGTCTTTCTCGTCTGGCAAGGGATCAGAAGCATTCGCCATAGCCTGGAACACCTCTACGAGGTTGACGTTGTGGTGCTGCGTATAGACTTCAATGCTTTCCAAATGGGAGAAACTATGCTTCCGGGAAGAAACGAACTTGGTAATATTGTCTTCCAGCGAACGGACGATAGCACCGTCGGGCTTGCTTCCGACCAGTTCAAACAAACCGCCCATTCCTGTGATTGATATGATTTTTCTGTATTCCATCGTAAAAAATAATTAACGCTTTTTCAAGGGCTGCAAATTAAATAAGTATTGCCAAATAAGTCGGAAAATATTTTTGTGAGGTTTGGGGTGGAAGGTTTGAAACGTGCAACATTCAACGTTCCTCCAGTTCCGCAACGACAAAAAAGCTACCGCATACCAAAATCAGGTCTTCCTTCTGCGCAACACTTTTGGCGTGGGCAACAGCATCGTTGACATTGTCGAAAAACACACCGTTCCTGTTCACTTGTGCACCGACTGCGGCAAGCTCACCGACAGGCAAAGCCCTTGGCAGATGCGCCTGGGTGTATATGTAATGTGCATCTAACGGCAGTATTTCCAAAACTCCCGCGACATCCTTGTCTTTTACAAAACCGCAGACGATGTAGAGCTCCCGATACGTCGTGTTTTGGAGACTCCGCACGATTTCCAACATACCGTTTTTGTTGTGGCCGACGTCAATGACCAGGAGTGGATTGCGTCCCAATACTTCCCAGCGGCCATGCAGGTGTGTCTGTTTTTTTACGTTGGACACGGCTTTTTGTATTGTCGCGATGCTGATGTTCCAGCCGCGTTGGGACAACTGCTGGCAGCTTTCCAATACGGTTACGAGATTCTCTTGTTGATAAATGCCCGTCAAGTCCAATTGAAAATCGTAATGCTGTCCATCATCCAAATGCCGTACTTCCAACCACAAATATTCCGGAGTGGACTGTGTGGCCAAGACTTCCCAATGTTCCTGCGCGAGGGAAATCGGCGCGTGCATCACCGCGGCTTTTTGGGTAAATACCGGTAAGGTTTCGGGAAGATATTCGCCAATGACGACAGGCGTGTTGTCTTTGATGATGCCCGCTTTTTCATCCGCTATCAGTTCGAGCGTATTGCCCAGAATATCCGTATGGTCCCAACCGATATTGGTAATGATACTCAGGTCGGGATGTACGATATTGGTACTGTCGAGACGACCGCCCAGCCCTGTCTCGATAATTGCCACATCGACTTTTTCCTGCGCAAAATATTCAAACGCCATCGCCACGGTAATCTCAAAAAACGACGGCTGTATCTTCTCGATTGCAGGTTTTATTTTTTCCACGAAAGCAACGACAAAAGCTTCGGAACACATATCGCCGTTGACTTTGATACGTTCGCGAAAGTCGTGGATATGCGGAGAAGTGTACAGTCCGGTTTTGTAACCTGCCGTCTGCATAATGGCGGACAGGATGTGGCTGGTCGACCCCTTGCCATTGGTGCCGGCAATGTGTACAGTGCGGATTCTGCCCTCCGGATTACCGAGAAAAGCGCAGAGCGCGCGTGTATTGGTCAGGTCTTTTTTAATGGCTGATGCGCCCACGCGGCTAAACATGGGCAACTGTTCGTATAGGTACGTCAGTGATTCTTGGTAGTTCAAGGAATTGAGAATTGATATTGATAATTCTTCTCCGCACAGTCGTGTTCCGGAGGGGACACTTTGGGGGAAGAAATGCTTTTTTTATGACTTGTTAGGCATAAGATTTTTTCTAGGGAGATTCCTCTGCAAGATACGCTGCTGGGACATAGCTATCAATCAGAAAAATGATTGCGTCGCTGCCACTAAACAATTTCATTGTCAAATTATCAGTGCGGCTATCCTTTCAACCGGAAGTTAAACGAAACCGTTCCCGTCTGGCTGTCGGCAGAGCCTTTGTTGAATTTCAACTGGCGTGCTCTCCGCAACGCGATGCTGCGGATATTGCTGCTGGTCGTCGTCGTACCGCGCGGGTTGATACTGGCGTTGGTCACACGGCCGTCGGCGTCCACCGTGATATCCACGGACACGCGCGCATTTTCATTGAAGCTGTCCTCAAAGGAAGGGAATCCGGCAAACCGTCTTCCGTTCAATCCGCTGATGACCTGCACGCCGCTACTGCCCGTACCGGAGCCTGTGCCTCCCGTCCCTTTGCCCGTTCCAGTATAGCTGTCCGAATTGGGATTGCCGCCCATTTTGCCCTGGTCGCCGCGACCGCCAGCGATACCTTGGCTGTTGACGCCGTTGTAGCTGTCCGCGCCGTTGCCGCCCTTTCCGGAACCGCCTTTGTAGACGGCTTTCGGTGCTTCTGGTTTGCTTTCTTTTGCGGCGGACGGCATGGTCGCAACAGGTTTACGCACCGCTGTCGGCGTAGGGTTGTCGGCAGGTTTGGTTACCTTTTTTTCGACGACAGGCTTTTCTGCGGGACGTTCGACTTTTTTGGGTCGGGGCGACGTCCTGACGGTTGGAGCGTCCGCGTCGTTGTTTTCGGCAACTTCCTTGGAAGTGGGTTCTTCCTGCGTGGACGGCGACGCAGACGCTCGGGGAGCAGGTGTCGATTCCTGCGCTTCGGGAGCTGGGTCGCCCGGCACCATGGGAGGGACATCGCCTATCCCCTGGTCGCTGTTCCCAAAATTGACCTCAACGCCCCCGTCGTCGATATTGGCAGGATGTGCCAACACCGCATTTTGCCATCGGACGAAGACAAACAATACCACCAGCAGTAAACACGTCAAGGCTGTCAGTCCCCATGCTTTGGCATTGGTATTGTCATTATAGTAATTGTCGCTATTCGTCAAAATCTTTCTTTTTTTATAAAAAAATGGTCGGCAAAAATCAAGCAAAAAGAATTATCTTTATCGTCTTGCTCTTTTTTATCAAGCCCTAAAATTAGGCATTAACGGCAAAAATCGAGCAAATGATTGAACAGATATTTGACGGAATCAAACAATTTTTGTTAAATTCACGCAGAAAAAGGGAAAAAGACGGAAAGTCCGAAGACCGAAGTAGGGAATCACATTACTCCGGTCTTTTCCGTCTTTCGGACTTTCCGTCCAATCTTTTTTACTTAAACGGAGATTCATTATGGATGACGCGCAAGAACAAGAACATCTAGTGGTTGAAGAACTGGAAAGACCCATACCTCAATATACCTTGGATGAAGAACAGGAAAAAAAGGAAATCGTCCGGCGATACCGGGCACTCCTGCGTGCCCTGCGCCCAAGACTGAAAAAAGGTGACAAGGAATCGCTGCGCCGTGCCTTTGAGATAGCCGCCGAAGCGCACAAATCCATGCGCCGGAAGAGCGGGGAACCTTATATCTTCCACCCAATCGCAGTCGCCATGATATGCGTGGAGGAAATCGGACTCGGTGTCCGCAGCACCATCTGTGCGCTTCTGCATGATACGGTCGAAGATACCGATGTCACACTGGAAGACGTCGACCGGGAATTTGGCCATGAAATTGCCCGCATCGTGGACGGACTGACCAAAATTTCCACGGTCGTCGACAATGCGACATCCACCCCACAAGCAGAAAATTTCAAGAAGATACTGTTGACCTTAACGGATGACCCGCGCGTGATACTAATCAAGTTGGCCGACCGCCTGCACAACATGCGCACGTTGGACTCCATGAAACGCGAAAAGCAGCTCAAGATTGCCAGCGAAACCGTGTGGGTATATGCACCATTGGCACACCGCATGGGGCTGTATGCCATCAAAACGGAAATGGAAGACCTCTCCATGAAATACCTCGAACCTTTTGAATACAAACAGATTGCACGCAAACTGGCAGAAACCAAAAGGGAGCGCAACCGCTATATCAACGAGTTCATCAAACCTATCAAGGCCAAGCTGGCAGAAGCTGGTTTCAATTTCGAAATCTACGGCCGCCCCAAAAGCATCCATTCCATCTGGCACAAAATAAAGACCAAGGGGGTGCCTTTTGAAGAGGTGTACGACCTCTTTGCCATCCGTATCATTTTGGACAGTCCGCCCAATAAGGAAAAAGAGGAATGCTGGAAAGTCTATTCGCTGATAACGGACGAATACACGCCCTCACCCGAACGGCTGCGCGACTGGCTCAGCAGCCCCAAAAGCAACGGCTACGAAGCGTTGCACACAACCGTCATGGGACCGCAGGGCAAATGGGTGGAAGTACAGATACGCACCAAGAGAATGAACGAAATCGCCGAAAAAGGGCTTGCCGCTCACTACAAATACAAGGAAGGCGCGACCAGTTCCGACCCGTTTGACAAATGGTTTGAGCAGATACGCGAGGTTATCGGCAACCCCGACGCGGACAGCATGGAGTTTTTGCAGGATTTCAAGACCAGCTTCCTCGCAGAGGAAATCTATGTGTACACGCCCAAAGGCGACGTCAAGATGATGCCGGTCGGCTCCACGGCACTGGACTTTGCGTTCAGCATACACTCCGCCATCGGAAGCAAATGTATCGGTGCCAAAGTCAACCACAAACTTGTCCCCATCGGACACAAACTCCGCAGCGGCGACCAAGTGGAAATCATCACCAGCAACAAACAGAAACCCAACGACGACTGGCTGGGCTATGTCGTCACCGCCAAGGCCAAAAGCAAAATCAAGGACGCCCTCAAAGAGGAAAAACGCACCGTCGCAGAAGACGGGAAATATATCCTGCAAAGACGCCTCGACAGTATCGATGCCGACCTGAACCAGACCAACATCGATGAACTGGTAGCATACTACAAAACCCATTCGCAGCTAGACCTCTTCTACAATATCGCCCGTAAGCTCATCGACCTGAAAGACCTCAAGACATTTAAAGTTGTCGGTGGGAAGATAGAAATGCCCAAGCCCGAAAAACCTGCACTGCCGGAAGTGCCGACAACGGACCGACATGCGGCCCCCATCCCTAAAAAGGATTCGGAACTCATCATCTTCGGCGAGAGCAGTGACAAAATCATGTACACCCTTGCCAAATGCTGCAACCCGATTCCGGGCGACGATGTGTTTGGTTTCGTGAGTACGGGTAAAGGACTTATTATCCACCGTACCAACTGCCCCAATGCGGCACAGATGATGGCCAACTACGGACACCGCATCGTCAAAACCAAATGGGCCAAAAACAAAAAGATTTCTTTCCTCACAGGTCTCGAACTCGTCGGCGTGGACGACGTAGGCATCATCAACAAAATCACCAACGTCATCAGCGGCGAGATGAAAATCAACATCTCCGCACTCTCTATCGATTCGGAAGATGGTCTGTTCAAGGGACGGCTCAAGATATTTGTCCACGACAAGGAAGAGCTGGACATATTGGTCGAAAAACTGTTGCAGCTGACAGGCATCCAAAAAGTCAGCCGTTTCGACGCAGAGGAGAAAGTGTAGGGAGAGGGGAAGTCGGATGATACTGTAAACTACATAAAAATGTTCAATGAAGGAAGCGGACACCTCAGTCGCTGGCGCACGCGTGTCGCGTGTGTGTTGACATGCTAGACACACGCGTGTCGCGTGTGTC
>JASGDY010000047.1:0-54977 GCA_047606825.1 Chitinophagaceae bacterium | reverse complement strand
CGCTCTTCAGGATTTGTAATCCTGAAGCCGTATCGGCGGATTTGCAATCCGAAAATAGCAGTGCATTGCAAATGCACGGATAAGCGTTCGGGATTGCAAATCCCGAACAGCACAAATGGATTTTTGGCCTAAAATATAAATCAAAATCGTATAAATTAACAATACCAAAAGCCCAATCCACTATATCAATGGATTGGGCTTTTGGTTTTTGACTTTTTACTTAGCACTGATGCATAATAGCATTATGCCATCCTGCTATGGCCGCTCCCCTACTCCAACACCAAACTGTTTGTTGGGAGTAGCGCCCATCACAAATTTCAATGTACCGCCAGCCATGATATCCTTATACGAGATATAGGATTTCGTGTACGGTTTTCCGTTGAGGAAGACCGCTTGGATATAGATATTTTTGTCGTTGTTGTTCTCCGCGATGACTGTAAATGCTTTGTTGCCGGTCTTCACCGTTGCCTTGGACATGGACGGCGAACCGAAAACAAAATTTCCGTCCGCCACATTGACCGGATAGAAGCCCAACGCCGACATCACATACCATGCACTCATCTGTCCGCAGTCGTCATTGCCACAAAGCCCGTCGGGAGCATCGGTAAAAAACTCGCGCCCGATCTGACGCACTTTTTCCGCCGTTTTCCATTGTTGTCCGGCGTAGGCATAGAGATAAGGCGTATGGTGGTTGGGTTCGTTGCCCTGCGCATACATGCCAATCAGACCAGAAATGTCCGGCGACGCTTCTGGTCCAAGGCTTCCCTGCGCGGAAAACAAACTGTCCAGCTTGTTGACAAAAACCGCGTCGCTGCCAAACAAACCGATCAATCCATGCGGATCCTGCGGTGCCAACCACGTATATTGCCAGGCATTGCCTTCGGTATAGTCATTATCGCGGTGCTTAGCCTCGAACGGACTGAACGGCGAACGCCAAGTGCCGTCGCTCATCCTGCCACGCACAAATCCGACAGATTTGTCAAAATATTGCTGGTAGAGCTTGCTGCGTTTGAGGTAAAAACTGTAGTCGTCCGTTTTGCCCAGTTTCTCCGCCACTTTGGCGATACTGTAATCGCTGATGGCGTATTCCATCGCTTTGGCAACGGATTCCGGTTCTTTGTCCGCCGGGATATAGCCGAGCTTTTTGACGTATTCGATACCGAGCGTGTCCTGGTTGGCGGTTCTTTTCATGCCTTCGTAAGCCTGGTTGACGTCAAAACCTGTAAAACCTTTCAGTATCGCGTCGGCGATGACCGGAATCGCCGGATAGCCAATCATGCAATACGTCTCACCGCCCATCAACGGCCATATCGGCATAAATCCCTGTTGCTGGTCTATCGCCAAAAGAGAATTGATGAAATCGCTTTCGCGCTGCGGCTGGATGATGGTCATCAACGGATGCAGCGTGCGGTAAGTGTCCCATAGCGAGAAAACGGAATAGTTGTCGAAAGCTGCTTTTTCGTAAACTTTTTTGTCCGTTCCTCGGTAAGATCTGTCCACGTCGTTGAACAGGCTCGGCTGTATCATCGAGTGGTACATCGCCGTGTAGAAAACGGTTTTCTTTTTGGCGTCCGGCGTGGAATAATTGATGGTTTTCAGCGATTTGTTCCATGCACTGCGGGCGTCGGCTTTGACTTTTTCAAAATCCCAGCCCGGTATTTCCTGCGCAATGTTGTTGAGCGCACCTTGGTAGCTAACAGGGGAAAGGCCGACCTTGTACATAAACGTCCCTCCCTTGCTGCCGAGGGAAAGCACGGCTTTGGACTTGGTGCTTTTCAGTTCCGTACCACCGACGTTTGCCGAACTGTCAAACAACTGCATATCCTTGATCGGCTGGCTGGATTTGATGGCAAACCACAGACGCTGATCCGGTGCCCAACCTTTGGAAAAACGATAACCGACAAGCGTATAATCGTCCAATTGCTTGATATAGGTTTCTACGGGTTTGTCCCAGTTCAGCCCATATTGAAGGTCGATAGTAATATGACTTTCCTGTCCTGCGGGAAAAATATATTTATGCAAACCAACCCTGTCCGAACTCGTCAGTTCGACGCGTATGCGGTAGTCTTCCAACTGTACACGGTAATAACCAGGAGCAACTTCCTCTCCTTCATGGCTGTAATGCGAACCGTAGCCGGAAGTAATGTTGTCCTGTGTACCAGGCGCGGTTTTGACATTGCCTGTATAAGGAGAAAATAGAATGTCCCCCAGATCGCCGATGCCCGTCCCGCTCAGGTGCGTATGCGAAAAACCGACCAGCACGCTGTCCGAATAATGGTAGCCGGAACACCAGTCCCAGCCTTTGGAGATATTGTCCGGCCCCAACTGCACCGCCCCAAACGGACGGCTGGCACCTACGAACACATGGCCGTGCGCACTCGAACCAATCAAGGGATCTACATAGTCAACGGGTTCTTGGGCTTGGATACTATTGGCTAAAACGATACAGCCAAGGAAAGAAAAGAACAATTTGGATTTCATCATATAAAAACTACAGCTTTACTAAGTCGTAAAAGTAGGCAAAAAAGAAAAGCCGACCAATATAATCCTTCCGATAAACGGTCAGACTACTTGGTCGGCCTATTCAATTTGCTAGCCAGCAGCAAACAAACCAGCAGTATCAAATGCAATTCCTAAGCGTTCTGTAAAGTCGTGGTATAGTAGCCGTATTTTTCTATTTTTCGACAGTTGCCATAGCTTGCGGCCCCCACGGTCAGAAGTGGAGCTTACGCTTCACGGTATAAATATAAAACCCTTTTGCAAATTAACATCAAATTAGCATTATTTTTTTTCAGAAACCAAATTCCCTATACAACATCCGGCGTTCCGTTACTATCACCGCCCCACCAAAAATCCCTCAATTTCAATGTAGCATATATCATATTATATAAAATAAATATATGAATACAAAGTGCATAGTTACTCATTTTTTTAACAAAAATGTACAATATAGTTATATATTTATTTTTTATATATATTAAGGGTATTCGACAACGGCATCAACAATTATCCACATCGAAGCCCATACATTGGTTACACAATATGATAGGAAAACATAAAGTTTTTAAAAATTAACAATACTTTGCTCAAAACTGGCATATTTTTCTGTTATTTTATTCATCAAAAAACACATTAACCATTAAAAAACGTATAATAATTATGGATTCCCAGAAATACAGGATATTGTTGTGTGAAGACGACCAGAATCTAGGAATGGTCCTCAAAAACTACCTAGAGCTGAACGATTACGAAGTAGAACTGGAAAGAGACGGCAGATTGGGACTGGCCGCTTTCCAGAGGAGTAAGTTTGACATCTGCCTACTGGATGTGATGATGCCCAATATGGACGGTTTTACGCTGGCAGAAGAGATAAGGGACATCGACCCGGAAGTCCCGTTGTTTTTCCTAAGTGCCAAAACAATGAAGGACGACATCCTACAAGGATACAAACTGGGTGCGGACGACTATATCACCAAACCTTTTGACAGTGAAGTGTTGCTGATGAAAATCAAGGCAATACTGAAACGCAACGACGACATCAACAAGGACTCCGAAAACGTCGAGTTTGACTTGGGCAGCTTCCATTTCAACCCGCGCTTGCGCGAGCTGAAACACAACGGCGTCATCCAGACGCTTTCCCCCAAGGAAAACGAACTGTTGAAAATGTTGGCAGAACACAAAAACGACCTTCTGCCAAGGGACAAGGCCCTGAAAAAAATATGGGGCAGCGATACCTATTTCAACGGCCGCAGCATGGACGTGTACATCGCCAAACTCCGCAAATACTTAAAGGAAGACGAAAACATCGAAATCGTCAACATACATGGCAACGGTTTCAGGCTGATGGTCGCACCACAGTAAGATTTGGAAATACACAATAATGGCAAAGATAACCTGCAAAATATTTTGCAGGTTATTTCGTTTTAACAGCATCCAATATATTCCCGGAGATGCGTTTATACAATAGATTATTATTAAGTGTCCTATTTCTTCTGTCCATTGGTTGCACCAAGACGACCTACGACAGCACTTCCGCTTCAACACCGTTATACACCGAATATTACACCATACAGGTGGGGCAATCCATGCTCTATCGCCTCGACTCAACGGTACTGCTGTCATTTGGCAGTGACACCGTAACACACACCTATTTACAGAAAGATTCCGTGATGTCCGTGACGACAGACCTTACGGGCAATCTCCTATATACGGTCAACTCTTATATCAAACCCTATACAGGCGATATCCAGTGGACCTACCTTACTTCCTACCGTGTCACGCCTAAGGTACAGACGCTGGAACTGGTGGACGCCAACAACCTGCGCTTCGTGAAAATGGCTTCGCCCGTGACGGAAAATTTTTCCTGGGACGGCAACAATTATTTCATGCAAGGTTATACAGCCAGCACGGACGATGCATTGTCCATATACCAAGACTGGAACTACCAATATACCAACGTTGACAGTACGATAACCTTAACAACAGGTACATTCCCAAACGGCGTAACCGTAAAAGAAGTAGACACGGAAGTCGGCGGACCGTTTGACCCGGCATATTATTATTCAAGGACTTTTTCGGAAGAGTCCTATGCCAAAGGCTGGGGACTTATACACCGCAAACAACTCTTTCTTATCTGGCAAAACAGCACCTCGACCACTGGTTATGAAGACGACAGCTACGGCATCGAACTGACCAGAGTACAGCAATGACGACAAACAGACCACACTTTTCTCTTTTACCTTTTGACTTTGCATTGTAACTTTGTCCCGTTCCCCAAATGGCAGACAATACCTTACATATCAAAAACATGGTCTGCGACCGTTGCATCATGGTCGTGGAAAACATACTGGACACGCTCCGTATTCCATTCGCCGACGTACAGCTGGGCAACGTACAACTGCAAAAACCGCTCCCCGAAACGACAAAGGAAACCCTCAAACAAAAACTGCACGCACTCGGTTTTGAACTCCTCGAATCCCGAAAAAACATACTGACCGAAAAAATAAAAAACCTTATCATACAACACGTCCAATATACCGACGAACCATTGCCCGTCAACATCTCAACTTACCTGACATCCCATCTGCACAGTGATTACAGCCTGTTGAGCCACACGTTCTCAGAAACGGAAAACATGACCATCGAGCAATACACCATCCTCCAAAAAATTGAAAAAATAAAGGAACTCCTCTCCTACGGCGAGATGACGCTCACACAGATTGCCGACCTCATGGGTTACGCCAACGTCGCCTACCTCTCCGCACAGTTCAAAAAACAAACCGGCATATCTCCCTCCCAATACAAAAAAGAACATTCCCTCCCACGGAAACCGCTGGACAAGGTGAGGAGTTATAAGTGGTAAGTTACAGGTTTTACATTTTTTGAACCTTTGCATGAAATGGCCAACTTATAACCTATAACTTTAAACTTATAACTTGGAACACGATTTCACAACATTCTCCCATAATACCACAACAACCAACGCCATCCATGCACGTAGCTTTGCACAACAACCACAGACAATGGACAACAGTTCCACACATACAAAAAACCAAGTCACGAAGACTGTTCCGGTGCTGGACATGTCGTGTGCATCTTGCGCGGCAAGCGTCGAATCGATACTCGCCAGCCAACCCGGCGTGGACAAAGCGTCCGTCAACTTCGCCAACAACTCCGCCAGTATCTCTTTTGAAAAAAACATCACCAACCTCCCCAAACTCAAAGCCGCCGTGCAATCCATCGGCTACGATTTGATGATTAACGAGTCCGAACAGGCAAATGAAAACCTCGAAACCACACTCCAACAGAAAAGCAACCAACTCAAATACAAAACCATCGGCGCGGCGATGCTCTGCATTCCTTTGCTGCTGCTGAGCATGGTCCCTGCTTTGATGGACTGGCGGTATTCCAACTATTGCCAGCTTGTCCTGACAACGCCGTTCCTGTTTTATTTCGGCAGCCAGTTCTTCACGGACGCATGCAAACAGGCGCGACACAAAACGGCCAACATGAACACGCTGGTTGCCGTGAGCACGGGCGTAGCTTATGTTTTCAGTAGCATCGTGACATTTGTCCCATATATAATGATACATGAAGGTAGACATCCACATGTTTATTTTGAGTCCGTCGGAGTGGTCATCACTTTTATCTTGTTGGGAAGGCTATTGGAAGAAAAAGCCAAACAAAGCACTTCATCCTCCATCCAAAAACTTATCGGACTGCAACCCAAACAAGTCACCGTCCTGTTGGACAACCAGCAGGAAGCAATAAAAAACATTTCCGACATCCATATTGGCGACCATATATTGGCAAAACCCGGGGAAAAAATAGCCGTGGACGGCATCGTCGTTTCCGGGGAATCTTACGTTGATGAAAGCATGTTGACGGGCGAACCCGTCGCCGTACACAAAAAAGTAAACATAAAAGTATTTGCCGGCACCATCAACCAAAAAGGAAGTTTTGTCTACACAGCTGAAAAAATCGGCCAATCGACCTTTCTGGCGCAGATTATCAAAACCGTGCAGGAAGCACAGGGCAGCAAGGCGCCGATACAAAAACTGGTGGACAAGGTTGCGGGCATTTTCGTTCCGATAGTCATCGTGGCGGCGGCGATTGCTTTTGCAAGCTGGTTGATATTTGCCAAAGACATGGCACTGACGCACGCCATCTTGGCCTTTGTGACCGTGTTGATTATCGCCTGTCCATGTGCATTGGGTTTGGCGACACCGACCGCCATCATGGTCGGCATGGGAAAAGGTGCGGAAAACGGAATCCTCATCAAGGACGCGGAAGCTCTAGGAAAAGCGCATATCATCGACACTCTGGTACTGGACAAAACAGGGACGATTACGGAAGGGACACCAACCGTCCGCAACATCCAATGGACGGAAGAACCGACACAGGAACGAAAAGATATTTTGTATTCCATCGAAAAAAAATCGGAACATCCATTGGCGGCTGCCATCACTTCCTATCTGGAAAAAGACGCGAAAAGCAATCCGGACATCATCATAGAAAGCATTACTGGAAAAGGCGTTGGGGCAGACCACAACAACAATAAATACTATGTCGGCAGCAAAAATTTCGGAAAAGAAATATTGGGAAACAGTATAGCAAATTCAACGTCCGACACTGCAACACAAGTGTTTTTCTTTGACGCCAAACAATTAATCGCAACCATATCCATCCAGGACAAAATAAAATCCAATGCAAAACAAGTCATTGCCCAACTGCAACAACTCGGTATTGAAACGCATCTGTTGACAGGCGACGGACACGCCACAGCGGAAGCCGTTGCCCACGAGGTCGGCATCACCAACTATAAAGCCGAAACGCTACCCCAGGACAAGAACGAATATATCAAAACCATACAAGCGCAAGGTAAAACCGTGGGCATGGTCGGCGACGGCATCAACGATAGTGCGGCATTGGCGCAGGCGGACATTGGCATTGCTATGGGTATGGGAAGTGACATTGCCATCGAGTCGGCTCCTATCACCATCAACAATTCCAATCTGGAAAGATTGCCGCAGCTTATACATCTTTCCAGGCTTACGTCAAGAACCATTAAACAAAATCTGTTCTGGGCTTTTATATACAATCTAATCGGAATCCCGATAGCGGCGGGCATCCTCTATCCTATCAACGGATTTTTGTTAAGTCCGATGCTTGCAGGCGCCTGCATGGCATTGAGCAGCGTGAGCGTTGTCTGCAACAGTCTGTTGTTAAAGTTGAAAAAGGTGTGAGGCATAAGGTAGTCACTTCTCCGCAAAGTCCCATACGATAGACTGTGCGGGAATTAATTAAATAAAATTTTAAACAACAACAAAAACAAATAGTCATGAAAACATTACAATTTAAAACCACATTAAAATGTTCCGGCTGTGTGGAAAAAATCACACCCGATTTCAACAACGACAAAAACATTGAAAGCTGGAACGTGGACATCAACACCAACCCCAAAGTATTGACCGTAAAAGGCGAAAACATCACGCCCGACGAAATCAAAAACCTTTTGCAAAAGTCAGGGTACAAAGGCGAAGAGATATAGCAAAAAAATTATTATCGATAAGTTTTTCGCTGGCGCACGCGTGTCGCGTGTACTTCGAGATGCTGAAGCACACGCGACACGCGTGCGCCAGCGAAAAACTTGTTTAAATTTAGATACCTCGCTGTGCCACTTCTGGATTGGTAGTTTCCGCCATTGTTGGCATTATCATCAACGACTTAATTAAATTAAACATTCACTCAAAAAATTACAATATGAAAAAGTTATTATGTATCACGATACTATTTGCCACTACTACAGTAGGATTTGCCCAGACAAAATCCATCAACGACATCACGCAGCAATACCTGCAAATACAGTCCGCACTCGCCAATGACGATGCGGAAAAGGCAAGTGCGGCCGCGGCGGATTTCTCGAAACAGGCTACCAATATACCGATGCAGGGCATTTCGGACAAACTGCATCCCACGTTCATGCAACAGCAAAAAGCCCTGATTGCCAATAGCCAATCCATCGCTTCCACCAAGGACATCAAAACCCAGCGCAAAGCTTTTGCCGCGCTTTCCAACAGTATGATTACATTGGCAAAAGCGGACAAAATCAGCAGCAGCACGGTTTACGAGGACTATTGCCCCATGCAAAAAGCATCCTGGCTGAGCGCACAAAAAACCATCCGCAATCCTTATTACGGTGCGGAGATGTTGGATTGCGGAAAGGTGACAAAAAGCTATTAGGGTCAAGTCAAAAGCAAAAATCCAAAACCTAAAAGCCGCCGCCGCTGGCACACGCGTGTCGCGTGTGCCTCAGCGTCCAGACACACACGCGACACGCGTGCGCCAGCGGTGAGGTTAGCAATATAAATTTATCACGCAGTATAGCATTTTCACTTAACGTTTTTTCTTTTAAATTTTTAGTTTTTATGCCAAAAAACATTTTCTTTTTTTGTTGCTTTTTTATCGTTGGAGCAGTCAACGCACAACACCACAAACACCTGTCCGAACACACGGAACACAGAGCGCGTTTACCTTTTTTTGAAAGAAAAGGCAATACGATAAGATATCAGTTGTATGTTACAGATACACTGGTCAGCTATGACAACGGCAAAAAAAGAAATGCAATGGCCATCAACGGACATATTCCCGCGCCCACGCTGGAATTTACCGAAGGTGACACGGCAGAGATATGGGTACACAACCTTTCGGGAATGGAAACGACGCTGCATTGGCACGGACTGATTTTGCCGAACGAACAGGACGGCGTTCCCTTCCTGACGACACAACCGACCGAACCCGGCGAGACACATTTATACAAATTCCCCATCGTCCAGACCGGAACCTATTGGTACCACAGCCATTCCATGCTCAGCCAACAAGTGGGGCTGTACGGCGCATTTGTCATCCACCCCAGAAACCAACCAAAGGAAAATGATTACACCGTACTTCTCAGCGACTGGACCAACGACGACCCCGACCAGGTCAACCGCTTTCTGCACAACGCCAACGACTGGTACGCCGTCCGCAAAAAAAGTGTGCAGAGCTATGGCGAGGCATTGACCAGCGGACACCTCAAGACCAAAATCGTCAACGAGTGGAAACGGATGTTGGCTATGGATGTCAGCGACGTGTATTACGACGCGTTCATGACCAACGGTTTGCGGCACGACAGCCTGCCACAATACAAAGCGGGCGACACGGTGCGGCTGCACATCGTCAACGGTTCGTCTTCCAGTTATTTTTGGTTGACGTACAGCGGCGGTAAAATGCGCGTCATCGAAAACGACGGCAAGCCTGTAAAGCCCGTCGCCGTTGACAAAATGCTTATCGGAACGGCAGAAACCTACAATATCCAAATCGCCGTCGCGGACAACAAATCCTACGAACTCCGCGCCACAGCGGAAGACCGCACCAAGGCGACTTCGCTGTTTATCGGTTCCGGACAAAAAGTATTGGCACCTTTCCTCGGCACGCTGGATTATTTCGCGGGAATGGAGATGATGAACGGCATGATGAAAATGAACGGCGACCTCGACGACATGGGCATGGACATGAGCCTGCAAAAAATGGACATGAACATGGTGATGTATCCCGAACTACACAACGCCGATATTTCCTACGTCAAGCAGTTTACACGTCAATCCCAGAAAATGAACGTGGATTTGGCACAGGCCGACACTTCCCGTTGGCATTTTCCAAAATCCCCGAAACCCGTCGTGCTGAACTACAATATGCTGGAATCGCCCTTCAATACGACTTTACCCCAAAAAGATACCGTGCGCACTTTTGATTTTGAACTCACAGGCAACATGAACCGTTACCTGTGGACCATCAACAACCGAACGGTTTCCGAATCCGAAAAAATCCTTATCCGAAAAGGCGAAACCATCCGCATCATCCTCCGCAACAATACCATGATGCGCCATCCGATGCACCTGCACGGACATTTTTTCCGCGTGCTGAACGACAAGGATGAATATTCCCCTTTGAAAAATACGTTGGACATCATGCCGATGGAAACCGACACTTTGGAATTTGAAGCTGACCAGAGCGGCGACTGGTTTTTCCATTGCCATATCCTGTACCACATGATGTCTGGCATGGGACGTATTTTTGAATATGCCGATTCGCCAGACAACCCGCAGGTTCCCGACAAAAAAGCCGCCTACAAAATGGTGCAGAAAGACGACAAACGCCTGTTCCCCAAAGCGGAAATCGGTCTGGAAAGCAACGGTTCGGACGGAGAATTGCAGTTGTCCAATATCCGCTACCAGCTCAACACCGAATGGCGCATCGGCTACAACGACAAAAACGGTTATGAATCTGAAAGTCATTTTGGCCGTTACATCGGCAAAATGCAGTGGCTGATGCCGTACATCGGTTGGGACTTCCGCTACCGCAAAGGCGGACATGGCGAAAAGAACCTGTTCGGACAAAAGGACACAAAAGACAAGCGAGAGGCATTTTGCTTTGGCATGGCATACACACTTCCGATGCTGGTTGTCGCCGATGGACGTATCGACACCGACGGAAAACTGCGCGTCCAGTTTACCCGAAAAGACCTCGCCGTCTCAGAAAGAATGCGCCTAAACCTGATGTGGAACACCGACAGGGAATGGATGGCAGGACTACGCTATATCGTCGGCAAATATCTTTCCGTCTCGTCGCATTACGACAGCGACATGGGCTGGGGAGCAGGATTGACGTTGAATTATTAAAAGTTGTAAATTGTAAGTTGTAGGTTATAAGTTGCAGTTTGTAAACATTCAATCTGTACATCTTTGAGTGAAACTTATAACTTAAAACTCACAACTTAAAACTCAGAAAAATTTTCCTGCAAAAATCCGCATTATTCCGATATTTGTTCAACTAGAACAATCCAATATGTCATCAACCGTACTTCTTAGTTTGATCATCGCGTATTTTCTTTTGTTGTTGTTTGTGTCGTGGCGCACAGGAAAAGGCAGCGACAACGAGTCTTTTTTCATCGGCAACCGCAACAGTAACTGGATGCTGGTGGCTTTTGGGATGATAGGGACGAGCCTGAGCGGCGTTACATTTGTGAGTGTACCGGGCGCGGTCAAGACCAATGGTTGGGGTTATATGCAGATTACCTTGGGCTATATGCTAGGCTACATCAGCATCGCGTATATATTGCTGCCCTTGTATTATCGGCTCAAACTGACTTCCATCTATGATTATCTGCGCAGCCGTTTAGGGTTTATTTCGTACAAAACAGGCGCGTCGTTTTTCATTATTTCGCGGTTGGCGGGTGCGACGGCGCGGTTGTACCTGGTTGTCAATATTCTGCAAAACACGATATTCAACCATCTATCTTTCCATATTCCCTTTGGTGTGACGACCTTAATCATATTGGCGATGATTATCGTCTATACGTTTGAGGGCGGTGTCAAGACGATTGTGTGGACGGACACTTTGCAGACGACGGGAATGCTGTTGGGATTGGTCATCTGCACGATTTTTCTGTTGAAACATTTGGATTTGGGAGTGGCGAGCGGCTACCATGCGATGAAGGAACAAGGTCTGGCGACGATTTTCAATACCGACCCGGACAGCAAAAACTTTTTTGTCAAGCAGATATTGGCGGGTATGTTCATCACCCTGACCATGACGGGCATCGACCAGGAGATGATGCAGAAAAGCATCTCGGTTTCCAGCCTGAAAGACTCGCAGAAAAACATGCTTTCGCTCTCCATCATCATGGTCTTAGTGATTGGGCTGTTTCTGTACCTTGGCGGTTTGCTGTATCTGTACAGTGCCAAGGAAGGCATTGCGGTGCAGGGCGACGCGCTGTTTCCAGAGATTGCCTTAAACTATATGACGCCAGCAATTTCCATCATCTTCATCATAGCATTAATCTCGGCACTTTTCCCAAGTGCGGACGGTGCGATGACGGCGCTCACTTCGTCTATCTGTATTGACATCATGGGCATGAACAGGCGGGAGGATTGGGACGACAAAAAGAAAAAACGCATCCGCCAGACGGTGCATATCGGTGTCGCTTTCAGCTTTTTGATTATGGTTTTGATATTCAAATGGATTGACAACCCGAGCATGATCAATATCATATTGGTGTTGGCAGGCTATACTTACGGGCCGTTGTTGGGGCTATTCAGTTTTGGCATATTGACCAAAAGAAAAGTCAACGACCAATTGGTGCCGATTATCTGTTTTGTCGCGCCGACGATATGTTATCTTATCGACATCAACCAAAAAAATCTGTTTGGCAATTTCCAGATTGGACTGGAACTGCTGATTGTCAATGGTTTGCTGACGTTTTTGGGATTGTGGATGATTTCGAAAAAGGAAGTGACGGCCTTGGGTTAAAATTTTTCGACGCAAAGACCCAAAGTCATGGCACAAAAATGAAGAACCGCAGATGCGCTATCTGCGGTTTTGTCTTTTATACGCTGCTTAAGAATATATCCCAACTGTTCGGGATGCGCTCCGCTAACGTCCCGAACAGCACCGTTTTTTTACTTTCTCCTTTTTTTACCTTTCTAATGCAAATAGAAAAACACGCCGCCACGGATAATCGGTATTGGTGAATTTTTGATGATATTGCCTTGGCTGTCATATTCTACGTCGCGGTAAGGGGAATATTTGTTTTTCAGGAAGTCCATGCCGATGGACATGAAATAACCGACCCTACCGTCTCCCGTACTTCTGTATCCAACGGAACCAATCAGGCTGGATGCGTTGATATTGAATTTGTCATCACCATATTTATAGCGTCCCCAATTCTGTTCAAACTGTCCCTGCACAAACAGCCAGTCAATGGGATTGAAACGCACGAAAGGCCCAAGTCCGTAGTTGGTCCATTTTTGGCTGACGCCGTTCCAAGTATAGTCGCTACTGATGGAATTATAGTTGAAGTTCAAACCCAATCCCAAATCCCAATACTGGTTGGGACTGATACCCACGACCGGGCTCACGCCAATGGCCGAGCCTCCGCTGCCCACGCCCAATGCCAGGCCTCCACCAAAAAAGATATTGGAGGACGGTTGCCTGGGTTTCAGTTTGGGTTTGTTGCCGTTGACCAGGATGGATGGTTCATGGTCTTCGGACGTGGAATCAATCGTTATCTGCGCATGGGAAACGTAGCCAACCAACAACGCTGCAAACAACGCATTTATTTTTCTAAACATGATTTTTGGGTTTAATTTAATCGAGTACTGGTTGCAAGATACAAGTTGCAGGTTACAAGTTTTATTGTTTAACATGACAATAAGCTTCCTCTTGCAACACGTGACCTGCAACTAATCAAATATCTTTCCCGGATTCAAAATATTGTTCGGGTCAAAAACCTGTTTGATAGCTTTCATCAAACCGATTTGTACGGGATCGAGCTTCAGCAAAAGATATTCTTTTTGAATCAGCCCGATGCCGTGTTCGCCACTGATGGTGCCGCCGAGGCTGACCACTAATTTAAACAACTCACGTAATATCCCCTCCATTTCGGGATGTCCGTAGCTATTGGGAAAACCGTCCTTGTTGATACGCACATGGATATTGCCGTCGCCCGCGTGGCCGTAGCACACGACTTTGAAATCAAACTTTTTGCCGAGCTCCTTCACGCCGTGAATCAACGCTGGCAGTTCGGCGCGTGGCACGACCGTATCTTCCTCAACGGTATAGCCGACGGACTTCACGGCTTCGGCGGCACGGCGGCGCAGTTTCCACAATTCTTCCTTCTGTGTGGAATCTTCTGCGAAGAAAATCTCCCCAATATCAAAGGATTCGAGCGCAACAGCGATGCCTTCCATTTCCTTCATCAGGACTTCGGGGTCGTTGCCGTCCACTTCGATAATCAGGTGCGCTGCGATGCTGTCATCCACAGGAACGACATTGTTGTCCACAAACTGGGATGTGATTTTCAGCGCATCGATTTCTGTCAGTTCCAGACAACTCGGCGTAAAGCCCGCACGGAAAATCGCACTCACCGCCGCACTTGCACCTTCCAGACTATGGAAAGGCACGAGCATCAACATATCGTGTTTGGGATAGGGCAACAGTTTGAATACGGCTTTGGTGACGATGCCCAGCGTTCCCTCGCTACCAACCATCAACTGTGTCAGGTTGTAACCCGTAGAATTTTTCAGCACATTTGCACCAGTCCAGATGATGTCGCCATTGGGCAGTACGACTTCAAGGTTGAGGACGTAATCCTTGACTTTTCCGTATTTCACGGCTTTGGGACCGCCGCTGTTTTCGGCAATGTTGCCGCCGATAAAACAGGAGCCTTTGCTGCTCGGGTCGGGCGGATAAAACAAACCTTTTTCCTTTACCGCATCCTGCAACACTTCTGTGATGACACCTGTCTCGGTCGTCACTTGCAGGTTTTGTTCGTCAATGTCGATGATTTTGTTCAGTCGGTCGATGGACAGCGACACGCCGCCGTGCGTGGGTATCGCGCCACCGCTCAGTCCCGTGCCGCCCGCGCGTGGCGTGACCGGAATCTTTTCGGTATTGCAGAGCCGCACGATGGCACTGATTTCCTCCGTCGTACCGGGACGCAGCACGACCTGTGGCAGATACAAAAGTTTTTCGGTCTCGTCGCGACCGTATTGCTCCAGGCTGTCCCGGTCGGTCAATACGTAGTCAGGGCCGACAATCTGTCTGAATTGATCCAATATTTCCATCATTTGTCTGAACTATGATTTTTATTTCGGTCGGTGTCCTCACCGACCGGTAGAGAAAAGAAATTGTCTGAACTGCGTTTTTTTATACTTATTTGATGGCAATGATTCTTTAATATTCCTGTCAATCCGACAATGCCAATTCGGATACATTCATTATCTAATCCCCAACACATCTTTCATTACAAACACGCCTTTTTTGCCGACGATATATTCTGCCGCCAATACCGCACCGAAGGCAAAACCGCTGCGGTTGTGCGCCGTGTGCGTGATTTGGATATCGTCAATATCCGAATGGTAAGTGACGATATGCGTTCCGGGAGCGGGGTCGATACGCACACTTTTGATGGCAATATCCGTGGGCTTTTCTTCTATTTCCTTGACCCAGTCTTTTTTTCGGGAGAGCTGGGACAATAGCTGTTCTGCCAGCGTAATTGCCGTGCCGCTGGGCGCGTCTTTTTTGGCGGTGTGGTGGATTTCCTCGATGGCAACATCGTATTCGGCGTGTGCTTCCATCAATTTTGCCAAGTAGGTGTTGAGTTCAAAAAACAGGTTGACACCGATGCTGAAATTGCTGGCATACAGGAAACTTCCGTTTTTTTCGTTGACCAACGCATCAATTTCGGGACGATGTTCCAACCAGCCGGTCGAACCACACACGGTCGGAACGCCCGCACTGATACAGGTTCTCAGGTTTTCAAACGCGGATTCGGGGTTGGTGAACTCGATGACGGCATCGGCTTTTGTCAGGTTCTCGGGGATGAGTTCCGCCTTGTTGACGGTAGAGATTTTGAGTACGATTTCGTGGCCACGTTCAATGGCTATTGCTTCGATGGCTTTTCCCATTTTGCCGTAGCCGACCAATGCGATATTCATTTTTATTTAGATTATTTTATTTTATTTTTAATTGAGCACAGATGCACTAAGCCACAACGAAACTGTTGATATATGGGTTTTACATGGAGCTTTTAACTTTTGCCTTTTTACTTAATTCTATTTCAGATTAAATACAATATTGATTCCCGGAGCACGTATTTCCTGCAAATAAGTCGGATTGACCTGCACACTCAGGTTGGGGCTCACGTCAAAATTGTGCAAATGTCCAAAAACCGTCGCATCCGCCACGTTGACACCCCACAAAAGTAATGTCCACAACACGGAATAGTCCCTGTTGCGCCGATAATAGTTACGGTTGGACTGCACAACGGACAGAAAAGATGTCCCGGCGGTTGCAGAGTTGAGGGCATATAGCTTGTCCCAGTATTCCTGATAGTCCTTGTAGCCCGCAAGCAGGGCACTTACCACGCTTGCATCCTGACTTCCTATTTGGGTGGCGTTATAAACGATATTGTAGGTTTTTGCGGCTTCCTTGTACCAAATGTTGTTGCGGATATAAGCTGTTATGGGAATCGCCAGCGCACCCCACACGATGGGAATCTTCCAGTATTCGCGGTTGTACGCCTGCCCCCAACCTGGCAAAACCAAGGAACGCAAAGTCGCCGTCTTGGGACTGTGCTTTTTCTTTGCAGGCATGGCATCAAATGTTGTACTGTCGAACATGGCAACGGGTTTGCCGCTAGAATCCCATGCCACTACGGAATCCTGACGGGGACGTTGCAGGCTGTCCACCTGCGCAGAGGCATTCCTAAGTCCGACAAAAAGTATCGCGAAAACGATGCTAAGACGTGCGGTTAAGCTTCCGGCTGACGGATAAAAAACAGCCATTCTTCCCGCAAAGCGCGGTTGGGGAGACGGTGCGGAGAAAAAAGAATGGACAACGAAACGACGCGCTGCATTAAGTCTACTGGTCAGTGTCCCCACCGACCAGCAATTATTATTTCGGCCGGTGCCTTCACCGGCCCATCGATGGGAATGTTGTACATTATTATTGTCCTGCAAGGAAAATGCACGCTTGATATTTCGGAGTTTTTTAAACAAAAAAAAGAATTGATAATGGAGAAATAGGAATCTCTGCATCGTATTTTTTTACTTTTGCCTTCTTCCTTTTACTTTAAGAACTAATTGGCTTTTACATTCATCAAGTCGAGTAGTTTATTCAGTTCTTCCAGGGAATAGTATTCGATATTGATGCTACCGTGTCCCGCCTTGTTGTGCGCCAAGCGAACCTTGGTACTGAAATGGGAAGCGATGCTGTCCTCGATTCTTTTGTAGGCGGGAGAAAGTTCATTCTTGGAGGGTGCTTTTTTGGCAGCCGTGTCGGCATTTTTCGTCATTTTACGTACCAGGTCTTCCGTTTGGCGGACGCTGAGTTTGTTTCTGACGATTTCATTGTAGGCATACAACTGCTTGTCCACTTCTTCCAAACCAATCAATGCACGTGCGTGTCCCATACTGATGGCACTGTTGCGGACCGCCAATTGTATGTCCGGTGGTAGTTTCAACAGGCGGATATAGTTGGTGACGGTACTGCGTTCCTTCCCCATACGGTCGGCGACCTGTTCCTGGGTATAAGAAAGTTCGTCCATCATGCGTTTGTAGCTAAGACCGATTTCGATGGCGTTGAGGTCTTCGCGCTGTAAGTTTTCGAGCAACGCCAGTTCGAGTAGTTCCGAATCATTGGCTTGGCGGACATAGACAGGCACGTCTTTGAGTCCTGCCGATTTGGAAGCACGGAAACGACGCTCGCCTGCAATCAAGCGGTATTTCCCGGACGCTATCTTGCTGACGGTCAACGGCTGTATGATGTCGTGTATCTTGATGGATGCGGCCAGTTCCTTCAACGCCGTCTCGTCAAAGTCGCGGCGGGGGTTGTTGGGATTGACTTCAATCTGCTCAATCGGAATACGCGCCACGCCAGTCGCTTCCTCAACGACCTTTGCTTTCAGCGTTCCGTCTGTCTTTTTCAAATCCGAATCAATATTCTGCAAGAGGGAACGAATCCCTTTTCCTAAGGCGTCTTTCGGATTTTTGTTTGGTTTTATCGTTGACATAATGAAAGTAAAAAGGCAAAAGTAAAAAGTAAAAAAATAGCGGATGGAAATTTTCGTCGTTGTTGATATTATATCGAACAATAGAACAAATCCGGGATTGCTCCGGGATTGCTCCGCGTTGCTCGCAACGACGTTGAACTTTTGAGGTTTCGCAGAAAAATAAGCACCGTCATTTCGGGCGAAGCGAAGCAATCCCGGATACTCGATTTCTAACGGTTCAAACAACTTTTATCCATCCATTTTCTACTTTTTCCTCGATATAATTTTTAAAATATTTATTCTATCACTTGTTGCCCCTTACGCAGATGCGTGAGGTTGTTTTTTTGCAAAACTTCCTTGGCTAGGTTGAGGTAGTTGATGGCACCTTTGCTGGCAGAGTCGTACAGTACGACAGGCTTTCCAAAACTGGGTGCCTCGCTCAACCGCGTGTTGCGGTGGACAATCGTATCGAAGACCATCGTGTCAAAATGTTTGCGTACTTCGCTGACAACTTGGTTGCAGAGGCGCAGACGACCATCATACATGGTCATCAATATACCTTCAATCTCCAAATCCGGATTGAGGCGATCCTGTACTATCTTGATGGTATTCAACAACTTACCCAAACCTTCCAAGGCAAAAAATTCGCATTGCACAGGTATCGCCACACTATCGGAGGCAACCATAGCATTGACCGTCATGATGCCCAGCGAAGGCGAACAGTCAATGACGATGAAATCATAATCGTCCACTATCGGTGCCAGTATATTTTTCAACACTTGTTCCCGGTTAGGGTAATTGACCATCTCAATCTCCGCGCCGACCAGGTCGATATGCGACGGAATAAGGTCAAGATATGGAACATCCGACTTCAGTATGACCTCCTTGGCAGGCGTGTCGTTAACCATGCAGTCGTACAGGCTGCTGGTAATATTGTGCAGGTCAAAACCGATACCGGTCGTACTGTTGGCCTGCGGATCGGCATCAATCAACAAAGTCCTGTACTCCAACACCGCAAAACTTGCAGCTAAATTAATGGACGTCGTGGTCTTTCCCACGCCACCTTTTTGGTTGGCAACACCTATTATTCTTGGCATGTATTTGTAAAAAGTTAAAAGTAAAAATGCAAAAGTAAAAATGCTGAACGCCCAACGCATAATGTCTTATGCAAAGAGAACCGAGGACCAAAACTAAGCTTCGCGTCTCCCCTCTCCTTGTGAGGAGGGAGGTTGGGGGTGAGGTTTTACAACTCAATGGTCTCTCCCACTGCCGGCAACAACAGTTCTTTTCCCTTGCTGCCAAAGAATGCCACGGCCTTGTCGGCATCAATGGTAATCGCCGGAAACGTGTTGTAGTGTACACCGACGACCTTGTCCACCTTGGCAAAATCCGCCGCTATCACGGCATCGTTGTAATCCATCGTGTAGTTTCCGCCTATCGGAAACACAGCAAAATCCATCTTTCCAAACAACGGAACCAACTGCATGTCCAGCGTCAACGCCGTATCGCCCGCAAAGTAAAAGTTTTTCTCTTCGGAAGTAATGACAAAACCCATCGGATTCCCTCCGTAACTGCCATCGGGCAGTCCTGAAGAGTGTATCGCGTTGACCGCACGCACCGCTCCAAAAGCAAAGGGAACGGAAGCACCGTGGTTCAACTCGTGTACATTGTCCACGCCTTGTTTCACCAAGTAAGCGTGGATTTCCGGGTTGGTGATGACCAACGCACCGCTCTGCTTGGCAATCGTCGCCACGTCGGCAATATGGTCGCCGTGGCCATGGCTGAGCAATATGAAATCGGGGTAAATCGTACTTACGTCAATGTCCTGCGCCAACGAATTGCCCGAGATAAACGGGTCAAACAACACTTTTTTCCCACCAATAACGACCAGAAATCCCGACTGTCCGTAATATGTAAACTGCATAATTGCTTGTTTTTTTTCAAAATACAAAGGCAAAAGTAAAAATGCTTAACGCCGAAAGCCGAACACCATACTAAAACAAGAACAGGTTACCGTCATTCCCGCGTAGGTGGGAATCTGATGTAGCGGATTCCCACCTACGCGGGAATGACGGTAACCTGTTTATTTTCTTCATTGCACATTTCTGTCCAGCGTGATATATATTCCGATAAGCAACAAAAATAATTTTTTATTGGCACTTTGCTGCATCATCGAGGAGCAATCCCAGTTTTTATGATATTTTTTTATGCACATGTCGGATATTTGTCGGGAAATACGTAAGGTCTGGGGACTTAAAAAGCGAAAGCTTATAGCTAACGACTAACAGCCCAAGATTCTCCATTCTTAAATCCAATCAATCGAATGTTACAAAAAATACTTACAAACAAATTGGCACTGGTGGCACTGTTTTTCCTGCTACACTTGTATGTGTTTCAGGCATTGCGGCACATTACAAAAAACAGCAATACAAGTTTTAAAACAGTCCTTTATGTATTGTATTGGCTACTTCTGGTCGGGCAGGTTTACTGTATGTCGCGTTTTGGACACGGTGAGGACAAGACGACTTTTTTCTTGTTTACGTACATCGTCATTGTACTGATGGCACAGTTGCCCGCGGCAGTTTTGCTACTGGTGGATGATTTGCGTCGGATGTTTTTGACCATCGGCAAAACAGTTGTCCGGAAACCCGGCACGGGCAGTGGGATTTCACGTTCCATGTTCCTTTCCTGGTTGGCGATGGTCGTCGGGGGATTGTTTGGCGGCGCATTTTTATACGGGATGTCCAACCGCTACAACTATCGCCTACGTAAAGTAACGATGCAGTTCCCCAACCTTCCAGAGTCTTTCAAAGGGCTGAAAATCATCCAGTTGAGTGACATCCACAGCGGTAGTCTCAACAACAAGGCGGCGGTCATGCGCGGCGTGCAGATGGCACTCGATGCCCAACCGGACATCATCCTGTTTACAGGTGACCTTGTCAACAACCGCGCGACGGAAATGCACGACTACAAAGATATTTTCAACCAATTGAAAGCACCGATGGGCGTTTTCAGCGTATTGGGCAACCATGACTACGGCGATTATGCGCATTGGCCTTCGGCAAAAGCGAAAGCCGACAACCTCGAACAACTCAAACAACTACAAGCCGAAATGGGCTGGCGGCTGTTGATGAACGAAAACGTCCTATTGGAAAAAAACGGGGAAAAAATCGCGCTCCTCGGCGTGGAAAACTGGGGTGCAAAAGGCCATTTCCCAAAATACGGCCGCCTCGACCTCGCACACAAAGGCACGGAAAACATCCCTTTCAAGATACTCATGAGCCACGACCCCAGCCATTGGGACGCACAGATACGTCCCGAATATCCCGACATCGACCTCACGCTGTCCGGGCATACGCACGGGATGCAGTTCGGCATCGACATTCCGGGCTTCCGGTGGAGCCCCATCAAATGGATGTACAAGGAATGGGAGGACCTCTACCAAGAACAAAAGCAATACATCTATGTCAACCGTGGGTTTGGATTTTTGGGATATATGGGACGCGTGGGTGTATTGCCGGAAGTGACGTTGATTGAACTTGCCTGAAATGTCTGAACTATGATTGATTATGATTTTTTGATTTTCATGATTCATTTCAAATAATCATAAAAACCCCATAATACCATCTCCTTCTTCACCAGCGATGCGGTCTGCGTCATCACCAATACCCTGAAACGGTCATGCCTGTCGACAGCAATGCATCCGGCTGGCGACAAGATAGAAAAAAGGAAACAGCTCCGCAAAAGTGGCAGGACCAACCATCAATATCGAGTTGGTCATTGTGTACACCACCAATATAACGCCGATGCGCTGCATCCACGTACCAACCCTTGAAATCATGCTGTTCCCCAGAAAAACAAACTATAATCATGGGATTTAAATACCCTGAAAGAATCTGAAAAAGCCACTCTAAAATAGAATATTTATTAAATTTGGTCGCAACTACCTGTTTTTTCTTCTTTTAATTGAAACTGGACACATCCAAATTGTCCGCATTCTTAATTTATCCTTAATTTTAGGAAAAATAAATCTTCACATGGAAACAAAATTATCAACAAAGTTTATCGCCGAACTGATTGGGACTTTCGGTTTGGTATTGTTTGGTTGCGGTGCGGCTGCGGTCGCAGGTACGTCAACCATTGCCGGTCTTTCAGGACTTGGACTTCTGGGCATTTCAGTTGCATTTGGCGTGTCGGTGGTCGTCTTTGCGTATGCGATTGGCGGCATATCGGGCTGCCATATCAACCCTGCCGTAACGATTGGCGTGCTTGCCGCCGGAAAAATTTCCGGTAAAGATGCCATCGTGTACATCGTTGCCCAGCTCATCGGCGCACTGCTCGGCGCGTTTGTATTAAAAACAATATTGGGCGGGCAATTGGCGGGATTCACACCGGGCGAATGGGCTTACGGTGCCAACGGCTGGGGCAAAGGCTACCAAAACGAATATGGAACAGGCGCGGCATTTCTGACGGAAGCCGTGTTGACATTCGTGTTCCTGTTTGTCATCCTCGCGACGACTTCCAAAGTAGGCAACGGCACGATGGCTGGCTTGGCTATTGGATTTACCTTGGTGTTAATACATTTGGTGGCTATTCCCATCACGGGCACGTCCGTCAATCCGGCACGTAGTTTCGGTCCGGCACTTTTGGCTGGCGGACAGGCATTGTCGCAGTTGTGGCTGTTCATCGTCGCACCGATTGTAGGCGCGGTCGTCGCGGCAATTGTCTGGCGTGCGTTGGAACCGAAAGGTTAGAGGTTAGAGGTTAGAGGTTATAGATGAATAAAAGCAAGCCCAATTTTTGAAAAATTGGGCTTGCTTTTATATTGAGGAATCCCCCATTCCCCGATATTTATCAATGGTTATGGTTTTTTGTTTCTGACTTTTTACTTTGCAAGGCACAAAAGTAAACTGGCAGAAAAAGAACACTACAATCACAACGCCTTTTCCATCCAAATATTACACGCATAATGGCCGGAATCGCCCAGCGCGTGCGGCAGATTGACAAATCCATTTTTTCCATACATGGAAACCGCCTTTGCCCATTCAGGAAAACTTTCCAGATACAGATGCGTATAACCGATCTCTTTCGCCGAATCAAAACACCGCTCCATCAACGCCTTTCCGACACCTTTTCCTCTTGCATCTTTTGAGAGATAAAATTTCACAAATTCTGCATAGCCGTCGGGCAAACCTTCTGTCGGGAATACGCCACAACCACCCAATATCTTTCCGTCTTCTTTGGCGACCCAATACACGGAAGCATCGACTTTAAACACTTCGGACAGGTGGTCGGTCGTCGGGTCGGTATAGACGGTGCCTGGAATCGCAAGCCCAAATTCTTCAAAAACGCCTTTAATTAAAGAAGACAGCATGGCATCGTCCGATGGCTGTATTGTTTGAAACGTTATCATCTTAATTGTTTTATAATATTTGTTATGATTGGTTTTCAGTAGCGGATTTTAACTGTAATGCTTTCTGGAAAAAAGACTGTCGCTGCAATTTAAGTTCGACCTCTTCGATTGCCTTCAATAGATTGTTTTCCGTGTCGATGATTGCCTCCGTTGCCTCTGTCATCAGTGTCCATATCGGCTGCATCTTCCCTACCAATGCCAATCCATATTTGGAAAGGGAAATAAGCCTTTTCCGTTCGTCCGTTTTGTCTTTTTTGGAAACGATTATTTTGTTTTTTTCCAGTTCCTTCAGCAACGCAATCGTGGATGGGTGGGCATATCCGATTTCATCCGCCAACGCAGTTATCGTCATGGGCGTTCCATCTTTTAACGAAACAATCACGGGAAACCATTTGGGCTGAAAATCGATGTCGAACAATCGATATATCTGCTCTCCATCCTTACGGAACGCGTCTGCCAACCTTTGCATACGTGTCGCAATTGCAAGCGCACCGACTTGGTCTATCTTATTTTCTTTGGACAAGGACATACAGTACAATATTTTATACTTCTGGTTGGATAAAAATGTGCATTGAAAAAAGTGTACACCTCACCGTCATTCCTGCGTAGGCAGGAATCTGATGCAAATGTCAAATGTGCGCATAGATATTGAAAAATTTTGCCATCAGATTCCCACCTATGTGGGAATGACGGCGAGGTGTTTATTCCTTATTTAGATTTTCATTGCCGAACTCATTGCACATATTTATGCAACGTACAGTATAAAATGCGTTCATTTTCTTTAAACGTACAAAAATACGTAGTAAACTACGTATAATAAAATATTTTTTAAAACATTTTCCGGTATATGTATTTTCCTACTCCTCAATCAACTGTATCTCCGGGAAATCCATCGTAAACGCTGTGCCTTTGTCAACGATGGAATGTACGTCAATGCTACCGCCATGCAACAAAACGATTTGTTTGCAAAGGCTTAGACCGACACCGCTGCCTGTTCCTTTGGTAGAGAAAAACGGAATGAAAATACGTTCCTGCACCTCTATGGACATCCCTTTTCCATTGTCCAGCACTTTTAATTCAATCGTATTTTCGTCCAGTTTTTCGGCGTATAGTTGGATGCAAGGCTGTGCTGCATCTTTGACGGCATCGATGGCGTTCAACATAAGATTGATAAAGGTCTGGTCGAGCAAGCTGCGGTCGGCGGTAATCTTTAGATTGGTATTTTTTAAAATAATCTCGAGTTCGATACGGTGCTGCAACAATGTGGGTTCAAACAAAATATCCAGCGATGCAAAAAGGTCACGCACAAGGAAGCGGGACAGCTGCGGATTCTCGATTTTGTTGAGGTTGCGGTATGCCTCGGCAAATTTCAACAGCCCCTCACTTCTATTCTTTATCGTGTTGATACCGATACGCAAATCATCTATATTGTTGGGCGCCATCGTGTCGATATTGTTATAAAGCGTGGCGGCCAATGAGGAAATAGGTGCAACGGAGTTCATGATTTCATGTGTCAACACACGCAGCAACTTATGCCAGGCTTGGGATTCCGTGATGTCCACGACTTCGTTGATGTTTTGGAAAACAATCAGTTTCATCAAGTTGCCCTCCACCTGAAAAACAGAACAGGACAACTGCAATTTGAGATGCATCCTCTCCTTGGCGAGCGTGACAACAATCTTTTTCCTTCCGGAAAGTTCCTCTATCGTCTGCAAAAGGTTGCTATAACGCCAATGCAACGCATGGACATTCTTGAAAAAAGGGATTCCCAATATGTTGCGCAACGCCTCGTTCATCCACATCACTTCACCGCTATTGGACTCGTACAGCAAAATGCCAGTATCCACCAAGTCCATAATCTTTTGGAGGTATTGGTACTGCTTTTCCCGCTCCTTTCCGATGTCCAGAAACTCCTTGTTGATAATATTAAATCCCGCCTTAAATTCCGGAAATACGATACCCTTGCCGTTGACATTGAAATGCTGTGAAAAATCATGGTACCGCACACCCTCGACAAACTGCCGAAACTCCTGCAACAAGCGCGTATGCGAACGATACCAAGACGCCAGCTCCACCAACAAGACACCAATACCCACCCACATCCAAGCAGTCTGGCTGTATCGTCCCAATAGGACAATGCCCGCTATCGTCACCAACAGCAACAGGCTTCTTGTGATAATATAGTTTTTATAATTGTGGTTGATGATGTATGATTTTAAAATTAAGAATAGTCTGAATTGTGGTTTATTTTATTGATATGATTGCTCAATACTGTAATAATCTTAAAAATTATTTTATAGAAAGTGACAATGTCATTATATACTTCTTACTTCTCTCCATATAAAAATGTGCGAAGCAATAGACACGTAAACAAACGATGAACACGCATCCACGTCATTCCTCTCTCACCTAAGACGAGAAGGAATCGCATATTAAATATCCACTATGTGAAACCTTAGATTCCTGCCTACGCAGGAATGACGCAGGAGGTCTCCCTTTTCAATCAAAGTATAAAAGATTATCCGTTCAACAATATTATTAACCATAATCTGATATTTATTATCAAATTTTCAAATTACCAAATCATCAAATCAGATTTCATATTTATTCAGTCGACGATACAATGCGGTGCGTGTAATGCCTAGTTCCTTTGCGGCGCGGCTGATGTTGCCGTTGTGCTGTTCTATGACACGTAGGATAGTTGCTTTTTCCAATTCTTCGAGATTACTGGAATCTGCATGCAACGGTTCGGTACTTACACTTTTTTCAATGGGAGAAAAAAGAATATCTTTTGCCTGCAACGTATTGCCTTCTGCCATGATGACCGCACGCTCGATGGCATATTGTAGTTCACGCACATTGCCGGGATATTGGTATTGCAGGAGTTTGCTTTCTGCGCTGTTGTCCAGTAGCATGTCCGTTTTCTGGTATTTGCGGCAATATTGGCGTAGGAAATGGTTGGCGAGCAGCAGGATGTCCGCACCTCTTGCGCGCAGTGGCGGCATATTGATTTCCACTGTGTTGATACGGTAGATAAGGTCTTTACGAAACCGGTGTTCGTTGGCGAGCTCGGACATTGGAACATTGGTCGCGCATATCAGCCGGATGTCAATATCAATGGGACGGTTGCTGCCCAAAGGCGTTACCTGTCTGTTTTGCAATACGGTCAACAGCCGTGCCTGTTGCGCCAAGGTGATATTTCCGATTTCATCCAAAAACAAAGTGCCTTTGTCCGCAACTACGAAACGACCGTCCCGGTCTTCGCGCGCATCGGTAAACGCGCCTTTTTTATAACCAAAAAGTTCACTCTCAAACAACGATTCCGTCAATGCGCCGATGTCCACCTTGACGTAAGGATTTTTTTTGCGCAGCGAATGCTGGTGTATCGCGGCGGCAATCAGGTCCTTGCCCGTTCCGTTCTCGCCGAGTATCAAGATGTTGGCATCGGTCGGCGCCACTTTTTCCAGTTTGTAAAAAATAGCCTGCATCACATCACTATCACCGATGATACCGTTTTCGGAAATGGACTGCTGTGGCGTTTTGACCTTCCGCTGTTGCAGGACGGATGTTATCGTCGTCATCAAACGCTCGTTGTGCCAAGGTTTCACGACAAAATCCACCGCACCTTCCTTTAATGACTTGACGGCAAGGTCGATGTCGCCATAAGCGGTAATCATCACGACAGGCAAGCCGGGCGCAAGGCTACGCACGCGGCCCAACCAGAAAAGCCCCTCGTTCCCGGTATTGATACTTGCCTTGAAATTCATGTCCAGCAAGAGTAAATCCACGTCGTGCCTAGACAACAGATACGGCAACTGTTCGGGATTTTTTTCGGTGATGATTGATTTCACAACGGGTTTCAGCAACAACCGTACTGCCGTCAGCACATCAGTATCGTCATCTACAATCAATATGGTCGCATTCTTTAAATTCATTATTTTTCAAAAATAGAATATTGAGTTGAGAGTTGAAAATGGAAAGTTGAAAGTTATTTTATTAATTACCTACTGATAGATATATTTCGTAAAGGACAAATGAATGTATTGGCAGAAAAAAACACGTTAGCACTTCATTCCTGCATGGGCAGGAAACGTTAATGCAGCGGAGCTAATGTCGTGTATAACAATATAGGATTCCCGCCTTCGCGGGAATGACGGCGGAGATGTTCCTTTTTTAAAACCTGTACGCTCACGCACACAAACTGTATCAAAACCGAACACTTTTCAATTCCATCAAATCGCAATACATTAAAAAACAACACATTACACTTATGGCACTTTGTTGGAAAACAATATTCCATAATTGAAATAAATAAAATTTTCTCATGTGTTGACGTCGGATGTTTCCACATCTGACCTAATTGTAAAAACAGCATAACCCAATATAACTGAAAAATGGACAAAGTAATTGAAAAGAAAAAATGGAGCAAGAAACGTATCAGTCTAATCGTGGGCATCCTACTGTTGGGAGGGCTCGTCGGCGGCAGCATCTATTATGCCTCCGGTGGTTCCAAACTCAACGTGGAAAAGGAAAGAATTACCATCAGTGAAGTGACGAAAGGTAATTTTAAAAACTACATTCCCGTCAACGGTGTCGTGATGCCCGTAACGACCATCTATCTGGACGCGATGGAAGGCGGCCGCGTAGAAGAAAAATACGTGGAGGACGGAACGATGATGAAAAAAGGGCAACCCATCCTGCGCCTTTCCAATCCCGACCTGATGATGAGCCTCGTCGCTGAACAAAACGGGGTGTACAACACATTGACGCAAGTGCAGATTGCACAGAACAGTGCCAGGCAGACAACGGTCAGCAGCCTAAACGCCTTGGCAGACGTGGAAAGCCAGCTTTCGGAAGCGGAACGGCTATACAACCTCGACCAGAAATTAATCAAAGAAAAAGTCATCGGTTCGCAGGACTATAAAAAAGACGAAATCAACTACAACTATTTGCAGCGCAAAAAAGAACTGCAAAAACAAATCCTCAGCCAGGATTCGACAACCAAACAGCAACAGTTAACCCAGAACCAAAGACTGTACGAAGGAGCGCAAAGGGCTCTCGGACTGATGAAGCAGAAAGTGGAAGACCTGGTCGTGAAAGCGCCCGTGGACGGGCAGTTGACCTCACTCGACGCCGAAATCGGACAGAACATCAACAAGGGTGCGCGTCTCGGCCAGATTGACGTAGTCAGCAGCTATAAACTACGTGTCGATGTGGATGAACACTATATCAACAATGTCTTTGCGGGCTTGACAGGAACGGCACAGATCGGCGACAAAAACTACCAACTGGAAATCAAAAAAGTCTATACACAAGTAACCAACGGGCGTTTCCAAGTGGACATGAATTTTGTCGGGAAAGCCCCGGAAAACATACGTCGCGGACAGACCGTACAGATTATGCTGACACTCAGCGACGACCGTCCTGCGACCCTTTTGCCTCGTGGTGGTTTTTTCCAACAGACAGGCGGCAACTGGATATTCAAAATCAGCCAAGACGGTTCAAAGGCTTACAGAGTGGACATCCAGGTCGGCGGACAGAATCCCGATTATTATGAAGTCATAAAAGGATTAAATCCCGGGGACAAAGTAGTGACGAGCAGTTATGAAAGTTACGGTGACAACCAGGAGTTGATATTGAAATAATTGTCTGAACTGTGATTTATGTGATTAATATGATTAATCATGATAATCAGATAAACCATATAAATCACAGTTCTGACAAATAAAAGAAAACCTCACCCCCGACCCCTCTCACTTGGGAGAGGGGTCGGGGGTGAGGCTCAAAAATCACAGTTCAGACATTCTCAATTATTAATTCTCAATTAAATATACCATGTTCAAAAATTATTTCAAAACAGCGTTCAGAAGTTTGTTACGGAACAAAGGTTTCTCGACACTGAACATATTGGGGTTGGCGATTGGCATGGCCAGTGCGCTATTAATCATGCTATGGGTCGTCAATGAAACAAGCACTAACCGTTTCTTCAAAAAAGCAGACCGCTCGTATGTACTGTACAACAGAGGGAAGGGGTTTGACGGTGTTGTAGACCTATGGCAAATGACGCCCAACGTATTGGGCACAACCTTGAAGCAGGACTATCCTGAAGTAGAGGACATGACACGGTACAGCTATTACAGTTTTCTGTTTACCGTCGGGGAAAAGAAGCTGTATGCAAACGGTGGATTTGTGGATTCCGGTTTCTTAAAAATGTTTGATTTTCCATTGGCTTATGGGAATGCAACCAACGCCTTGACAAGCAATAATAGTATTGTCCTTACCGAGAAACTATCAAAGCAACTGTTTGGCAACGCCAATCCTGTCGGAAAAACAGTAAAGATAGATTCCTCGGATTTGTTTACCGTTAGTGCTGTATTAAAAGATTTACCTTCTAATACAACCTTTAATTTCGACTATCTACTTCCTTGGAATTACAGGGAAAAGTTGGGCTGGGAATCTCCCAATTGGACCAACAATTTCTGCATGACGTATATCACTTTGACACCCGGTACAGAACTGAATCGTTTCAACAACAAAATTAAAAACATAACAATAGAGCATACCAAAGGAAGTAAACTTCCTTCAAACTACGAGGTCAATGCATACCCGTTTACGAAGTCTTACTTATACGACAAAGTAGAGAACGGGAAATATGTCGCCGGACATGGCGTGATGGTAAGATTGTTTGGCGTGGTCGCAGGGATTATCTTATTAATCGCCTGTATCAATTTCATGAACCTAAGTACGGCAAGGAGCGAAAAAAGAGCCAAGGAAGTCGGTGTACGGAAAGTAGTCGGCGCGCGGAAAGCGTCTTTGGTAGGACAATTTTTAATGGAAAGTGTGCTTATATCCTTATGCGCCTATATAATAGCATTGGGAATAGCATTACTCGTTTTACCATTTTACAACCATCTTATCGGTAAAGAACTTACCATCCCAATCGAAAATATTTATTTTATATTGTTCAGCATCGGTTTCATATTGTTTACAGGGCTATTAGCAGGTAGTTATCCGGCGTTTTTCCTGTCCGCATTCAATCCTGTCAAAGTTCTGAAAGGAACTTATCGCAAAGCGCAGTCCAGAGTCAATCCACGTTCGGTATTGGTTGTAGTACAGTTTACTTTTGCGATTGTCCTGATTGTGTCCACTATTATCATTTCCCGACAAATCCATTACATACAGAGCCGCGACCGTGGATACAACAAAGACGCATTGCTGTATTCCTTGTTTTCCGGCGACATGGAAAAAAATTATCCTGTCATCCGACAAGAACTGATAAGTAGTGGCGCTGTCACTTCCGTCTCCAAAACCATGTCTCCCATCACGGAGCGTTGGAGCCGCGGCATCGGTTACAGCTGGACGGGCAGCAACGAGAAAAGTAAAATGTTGAGTTTTGACAAATTCGCTTCCGATGCAGACCTTGTCAAGACGCTGAACCTTACGCTTTTGGAAGGACGGGACATAAACATCTATAACTATCCGGCGGACAGCAATGCCGTATTGCTCAACGAAACAGCCATCAAAAAAATGGGACTTACACATCCGATAGGCACCAAGCTGACCACTGACTGGGGAGAACATTGGAAAGTCGTGGGCGTAATCAAGGATTTCATCATCGAATCTCCTACCGACAACGTAGCACCGATGATGATATATGGTCCGATGTCATGGTTTGGAGCGATGCATTACCGCCTTAACCCTGCGCATCCTATTGCCGAAAACCTGAAAAAGATTGAATCTATCTTTAAAAAATACAATCCCGACTATCCTTTTGACTATAAGTTTACGGATGCCATCTATGCAGAAAAATTTGTCAATATAGAACGCACCGGGACGCTGACCAACCTGTTCTCAGGACTGACGATATTCATCTCCTGTCTGGGACTGTTTGGACTTGCAGCTTATATGGCAGAGGCGCGAACAAAGGAAATCGGCGTGCGCAAAGTATTGGGAGCAAGCGTGGCAAGCATTACAACACTATTGTCCAAGGACTTCTTAAAACTCGTCATCATTGCCTTAGTCATCGCAATTCCGATAGCATGGTATGTTTCCGTTAACTGGTTGCAGAACTATGAATATCGCATCAACGTACCAATATGGGCTTTTGCATTGGCGGGTCTATTGTCGATTACTATTGCGCTTCTTACCGTTGGCATACTGTCGCTGCGCGCCGCGAGAGCTAATCCGGTTAAGAGTCTGCGGACGGAGTAAAGCAATTTGATGATGAAACCTCACCCCCGACCCCTCTCCTAAAAGAGAGGGGTGTAGCGAAACCTAAGACTTCGCGTCTCCCCTCTCCTTGTTAGGAGAGGGGTCGGGGGTGAGGCTCAAAAAACACAGTTCAGACATTCTCAATTATTAATTTTCAATTCTCAATTAAATAAACCATGTTTAAAAACTATTTCAAAACAGCGTTTCGTTCCTTGATGAAAAACAAGGCGACATCGATAATCAATATATTGGGGCTGTCAATCGGCATCAGTGCGGCGTTGATTATCTTTTTGATTATACAGCATGAATATAGTTTTGACAAATGGGAACCGAACGGTGAACGCATTTATCGAGTATATACCCAATGGGGCGAATTGGGCACCAATTCAGGAATTTCGGTACTTGCTCCCAAAGCAATAACGGACAAAGTAACAAGCATTGATGCCGTGGCGCATTATATCGACGAAGCAATGGACGACGCAACGATTGAGATAGCACGGAACGGAAAAGGACAGCGTAAAATTGTCAATTCTGCAAAGGGTACTATTTTCGCGGATGACCAGTATTTTCAAATATTTCCGATGAAATGGTTGGCAGGAAATCCCAAATCCTTGAACGAACTCAACCATGTCGTACTGTCCGAATCCAAGGCCAAGTATTTCTTCCCAAATGTCCCAACAAACAATATCATCGGTCGGCAACTTGTCTTTAACGATTCTATCAATACGGTCATTACAGGTATCGTAGCCGACGTTAAACAAACAACGGACTTCGACAATAAGATTTTTATTTCCCTAAAGACGGTAACGGAAACCAACCTTCAAAAATCGCTGATTGGAACACCAGATTGGACGAATGTTAGCTACGCATCGCAATGTCTCGTATTATTACACCCCAATGCCAATCCAACACAAGTCAACAAACAGATACAACAACTTTTTAAAGACAATATACACAACGACAACCCCAAAGACATTGTACCTTATGGACGATTGCAAGCATTGCAGGACATACACCTCAATCCGCAAGTCACGCCAGGAAATGGGGCACAAAAAAATCTACGGAACATCGCATTGCTTGCCGTCGTGTTGACATTGTTGGCCGTCATCAACTTCGTCAACTTAACAACAGCGCAGTCCACCTTACGTGCCAAGGAAGTCGGTGTCCGCAAAACCTTTGGCGGCAACAAACAACAGATTATCCAACAGTTCCTCATCGAGACGTTTTTGTTGATATGCGGTGCGACCTTGTTGGCGTTTGCGCTATATCCTGTATTGTTCCAAGCTTTTAGAAAATTCATACCGGAGACGATGACGTTGGACGTTATCTGGCAACCGTTGACCGCCATTTATATAGTCTCGCTTATCGTAATATTGACATTATTGTCCGGCATCTATCCGGCATTTGTCATGTCAAAATACCAACCGATACAGGCATTGAAAGGCAATACCAACAAGACCGGAAAGCCGGAAAAGATATGGCTGCGCCAATCCTTGATCGTATTGCAGTTTGTTGTGGCGCAGTGTTTTTTAATTATCGTATTTGTCATTGGCAAACAGATACAATATGTTTTAAATAAAGACATGGGATTTAAAAAAGATGCGATTGTGTCTTTTTACACACCGGACTATGCCTTGGGAAAACGAAGCCAGATAAGCGTCTTGGCACAAACTATGCGTTCCATTCCCGGTATTGCCAATGTATCGCAATCATCCGGCACACCTGCCTTAATTGGGTGGCATTCCACCAAATTGACAGTAAAAAACGGAAAAGAAAAAAAGGATATCGATGCTGTACACGTGAGAAACATTGACGACAACTATCTCTCTCTTTTTGGGCTCAAACTGATTGCCGGCAGCAATGTCAAAATCGACACAAGTACTACTGTTCCCGATATTTTAATCAATGAAACATTGATGAAACAAATGGGTTTTGCAAGTTCCAAAGCGGCGATTGGCGCATTGGTGCGTGGCGGCAATGCAGACACTTCGCGCATCTCAGGCGTCGTCAAGGATTTCAACACGATGTCTCTCGCAAACCCAATACAGCCAACGGTTTTGTTTGCCAATGACTTTGGTTATGCCTACACGATATCCTTTGCGCTTAGTTCCAGCAATCCAAAAGACTGGACAAAAACATTAAACGATGTCCAACGTGCGTTCCAAAAAGCGTATCCGGAAAAGATATTTGCCTATACGTTTTTTGACAAGACGATAGAATCCATGTACAGCCAACAGATACGGCTCAATACCCTGTTGACTTGGGCAACTGGTTTATCGATATTTATCAGTTGCATGGGATTGATAGGATTGGTCATGTTCATGGCGAACCAACGCACCAAGGAAATCGGCATCCGAAAAGTATTGGGAGCATCCATTCCGCAGATATTGGGACTGTTGTCACGCAACCTGATAGGCCTGATCGTATTGGCTTCCGTCATCGCATTTCCGATAGCCTGGTATTTTTCGCATGAATGGCTACAGGATTTTGCCTATAAGACAAAATTGAGTTGGTGGATATTTCCGGTGTGTGCGGTCGGGATGTCAATTGTCGCACTTGTGATATTGTGGTCGTGGTCCTTAAAGGCCGCGAAGGCCAATCCGGCAACGGTGTTAAGGACGGAATAAATCAATTTGATGACTTGGTAATGAAACCTCACCCCCGACCCCTCTCCTAACAAGGAGAGGGGAGACGCGAAGTCTTAGGTTTCGCTACGCCCAGGGGTCGGGGTGAGGCTCAAAAATCACAGTTCAGACATTCTCAATTATTAATTTTCAATTTTCAATTAATAATACCATGTTCAGGAATTATTTAAAAACAGCTTGGCGGAACATTAGGAGAAGCAAGGTATTTTCCTTTATCAACGTCCTTGGACTGGCGATAGGCCTGTCCGTTTGTCTATTGATAGTGTTGTATGTAAAAGACGAACTGAACTACGATAAATACAACACCAACGCCGACCGTATCTATCGCGTGGACAGCGACCTTTTCTTTAATGGTTCAGGTTTTAAAGGAACTGTCACACCTTTTCCTTTGGGGCCTGCGCTGGTGCGCGACTATCCGCATATAGAGCAAATGGTGCGGCTCTGGCAAGACGGGGATGTATTGGTAAAAAAAGGCGACCGCAACCTGCGCGAACAAAACCTGGTGTTTGCAGACTCCACATTGTTTAAAGTATTTACCCTACCAATGTTGGCGGGTAATCCTGCGACGGCATTGAACGACCCAGACGCTATTGTAATGGACGAAAGCACTGCAAAAAAATATTTCAACACGACGAATGTTGTTGGACAAACATTAATCCTCAACGACAGCATCCATTGCAAAATCACAGGTGTAATAAAAGACATACCCGCGCAGTCGCATTTTCATTTCAATTTTATACGACCGCTTGGCAACCACGGGTTGGGCATGGACTCATGGCTCAACAACAATGCGACTTCCTACCTATTGGTCAAGCCCGGCACTACCCCGCAACAGACCCAAAAAGACGTGGATGCAACCGTCAACAACTATCTCAGCAAGCAATTGCAGGCATTGCTCCATGTCTCGCTCAACGATGCACAAAAATCAGGATATCATTTTCTCTATACCTTGATGCCATTGAAAGACATCCATCTGCATTCCGATAAAGTCGGGGAATTTGAAGCCAACGGTAGCATGGAGTATGTCTATATCTTTTCCGTAATCGCCATATTTATTTTGCTGATCGCGTGCGTCAACTTCATGAATCTTTCCACCGCGCGCTCGGCCAACCGTGCCAAGGAAGTAGGCGTAAGAAAAGTCGCCGGTTCCACACGCAAAGACCTCATCGCACAATTTTTAACAGAGTCTGTTTTGGTAAGTTTCCTTGCGATGTTATTGGCTGTTTTCATTGCGGCGGCATTGCTTCCATTGTTCAACCAGCTTACAGGGAAAAGTATGCACATTCATGTTTTGTTTTCTTCATGGCTCTTGCCAGTTATGGTTCTGCTGATATTTGTCGTCGGTTGTATGGCGGGCAGCTATCCTGCATTCTATTTGTCGGCATTCGATCCGGCAAAAGTATTAAAAGGCAGTATTGCCAAAGGATTTAAGAACAGTTGGTTGCGCAGCAGTCTGGTAGTGTTCCAGTTTTGCATTTCCATTATATTAATGGTAAGTACGATTGTTATATACAACCAACTACATTTTATACAAAACAAAAAAATCGGCTACGACCGCAACCAGGTTTTAACCCTGCACAACACCGATTATCTGGGTAAGGAAATCAATACGTTCAGGAATGAACTACTACATATTACCGGCGTGGAAAATGCAACGGTTTCGCAAAACCTGCCTACGTCCTCATCTTATAGCAGGAACGGCTGGTTTAGGAATGCGATGCTGGATGCCACTCAAGTCATCTTGATAAACGATTTTTTAATTGACGAAAATTACATACCAACACTTGGTATGCAGATGGCACAGGGGAGAAATTTTTCAAAAGATTTTCCGTCCGATTCGTCGGCAATTATCTTAAACGAAACGGCGGTTAAAATGTTAGGCTTTAAAAAACCGTTGGAAGCAACGATGTATCAGCCGAGAAACGATGAAGGAACCGACAAAATAAAAGGAGTCCCCTTTCACGTCGTCGGCGTTGTAAAAGATTTTAATTTCAGCTCGATGCGCGAAGTGGTAGGTCCGGCTATCCTGCACTTGGGCAATAGCCCTGGCAGCATTTCCGTGCGCATTGATACAAAAAATATTTCGCCTGCCATCAACAGTATCCAAAACAAATGGAGTAGCATGGTACCGACACAACCATTCAACTATACATTTATGGATACGGACTTTGCCAACATTTACCATGCGGAACAACAGACAGGCAAACTGTTTGTCGCATTTGCCGCACTGGCGATTTTCGTTGCCTGTCTTGGCTTATATGGCTTGGTCACTTTTGCAGCGGAACAACGCACCAAAGAAATAGGCGTGCGCAAAGTATTGGGAGCAAGCGTCGGCAGCATCGTGACGTTACTTTCCAAAGAGTTTGCAAAGCTGATCGTCATTGCGATGCTTATCGCTTTTCCCGTTGCATGGTGGGCAATGCATCGATGGCTGCAAACCTTTGCCTACCGTACTTCGCTTCAATGGTATATATTCTTGTCAGCAGGAGTCCTTGCGATCGTCATCGCCCTTGTAACAATAAGTTACCAGGCCGTGAAAGCAGCAAGAGCCAATCCAGTCAAGAGTTTGCGGACGGAATAAATCAATTTGATGACCTGGTAATGAAACCTCACCCCCGATCCCTCTCCTAACAAGGAGAGGGGAGACGCGAAGTCTTAGGTTTCGCTACGCCCAGGGGTCGGGGTGAGGTTCAAAATCATAGTTCAGACATTCTCAATTATTAATTTTCAATTCTCAATTAAATAAACCATGTTCAAAAACTATTTCAAAACAGCCATCAGAAGCCTTTTACGCAACAAAGGCTATTCGCTGCTCAATATCATGGGACTGGCAATCGGTATGGCAAGTACGATTTTGATATTGTTGTGGGTCGGCAACGAGTTAAGCACCGATAGGTTTTATAGCAAGATTGACCGACTGTACGTCATGAACAACCGCGACAAGTTCAGTGGACAGCTAAATGTATGGAGCTCCACACCGAAAATCATGGGACCGACCATCAAACAGGACTATCCCGAAGTGGAAGACATGAGCCGGGTGGGCAGAGATGCGAATTTTTTGTTCACGGTGGGCGAGAAAAAGATTACCGAAAACGGTGCTTATGTGGACTCTACGTTTTTTAATTTATTTGATTTGCCACTTCTCAGCGGAGATACGAAGGCTGCATTGACAGGTATCAACAAAGTCGTGTTGACGCAAAGTTTTGCAAAGAATTTATTTGGCAACGAGAATCCAATCGGCAAAACAGTCAAGATTGATTCCACGGACATATTTACCGTAACTGGCGTATTGAAAGACTTGCCAGCCAACAGTAATTTCAACTTTAAATATTTAATGCCTTGGACGTATCGGAAAAAACTCGGCGGCGACGACCAGTATTGGGGCAACAATTCCACCACCACGTATGTATTGTTGAAACAAGGTGTCAGCGTGGATAATTTTAATAAAAAAGTACGCAACATCACTATCAACCATACTAAAGGAAACGACAACTCGACCACACAGGTTTTTGCATTTCCCTATAAAGACAGATACCTCTACAACAAAAGCGAGAACGGTCGCTATGTCGCTGGTCGTCTGGTCACAGTTCGTTTGTTTGCCGTGATTGCAGGGCTGATATTGCTGATAGCATGTATCAACTTTATGAACCTCAGTACCGCGCGCAGTGAAAAACGTGCCAAGGAAGTCGGTATGCGCAAGGTCGTGGGCGCACGCAGAGGTGCATTGATATTCCAGTTTATTACAGAGAGTATTGTTATCGCCCTGATTTCTTTTATCATTGCATTGGGGATTGTGGTATTGGTGTTACCGTTCTTCAATACGCTTGTCGGGAAGCAACTGCATATTCCTTTTGGTAGTTGGATCTTTTGGTTGTATGCGGTTTTGTTTATTATTTTCACGGGACTATTGGCAGGCAGCTATCCTGCGTTTTTCCTGTCGTCGTTCAGTCCAATCAAAGTACTGAAAGGTACGTTCCGTAAGGCGAACAGCAAAATCAACCCACGTTCTATATTGGTCGTGGTGCAGTTTACTTTTGCCATTGTTTTAATTATTTCCACACTCGTCATTACGAGACAGATACACTATGTGCAGAGCCGCGACCGTGGCTATAACCAAGACGCGCTGGTATTCAGCAATATGTCTGGTGACATCCCCAAGCATTATACAAGCATCCGGCAAGAACTATTAAACAGCGGTGCCATAACGGCGATTACCGAATCCCAAGCACCGATTACGCAACGTTATAGTGACGGTTGGGGATTTTCCTGGCCGGGCAGTCAGCCGGAGGACGCAAAGCTTGATTTTGTAAGGTTTGCGACCGATGCACAGTTTTGCAAAACGCTGGGAACGAAGCTGGTGCAAGGCCGCGACATTGACATTTACCAATATCCGACGGACAGCTCGTCTGTGTTGCTTACTGAAACGGCAGTGAAACAGATGCGGCTCTCCAACCCAATCGGAGCTTTGATAAAAGGCGACGGACAGGACTGGCGTGTGGTCGGTGTCGTCAAGGATTTTGTGATTGAAGACCCGACGAACAAGGTCGCGCCGATGATAATATTTGGTCCGCATTCCTGGTTTACGACGATACATTACAGGCTCAATCCAGCAAAGTCCGTAGCGGACAATCTTAAAACAATTGAGAACATATTTAAAAAATACAATCCCAATTTTCCTTTTCAATACAGTTTCGCCGATGCGGAATATGCGGCAAAATTTGCAGACATCGAGCGCACAAGCAAGCTGACAACGTTGTTTTCCGCATTGACGATATTCATTTCCTGCCTTGGTTTGTTTGGGCTTGCAGCTTATATGGCGGAAGTAAGAACCAAGGAAATCGGCGTGCGCAAAGTATTGGGCGCAAGCGTGGGAAGCATCACCACCTTGCTATCCAGGGATTTTTTGAAATTAGTCATCATCGCACTGGTCATCGCCATTCCGATAGCATGGTACATCGCTTATCGCTGGTTGCAGAACTATGAATACCGCACCGATATGCCGATATGGGCATTTGTACTGGCGGGTGTTTTGTCCATCGTTATAGCCATATTGACCGTTGGTTTTTTGTCGCTGCGCGCGGCAAGAGCCAATCCCACAAAGAGTTTAAGGACAGAGTAACACAATTTGATGATTTGATAATTTGGCAATTTGATAATGAAAAAACAATAACAACTTTCAACTATATAACAATTCGCAATTCTCCATTTTTAATTCTCAATTATTATGATACAGATAAAAAACCTCAACAAAATCTACCGTACAGAAGAAATCGAGACGACGGCATTGAACGACATTTCCGTACATGTCAAAAGCGGCGAGTTCGTCGCCATCATGGGACCTTCGGGCTGTGGCAAGTCCACGCTGCTCAACATTGTCGGGCTTTTGGATAATCCCGACTCGGGCAGCTTCCTGTTCAATGGACAGGAGATTGCGCATTTCAACGAAAAGCAACGTTCCGAACTCCGCAAACACAACATCGGATTTGTGTTCCAAAGCTTTAACCTGATTGACGAACTGACCGTTTATGAAAACGTGGAACTGCCGCTCATCTACACAGGCGTCAAGTCCGACGAACGCAAAGAACGCGTGGAAAAGGCTTTGGACAAAATGCAGATAATGCACCGCCGCAACCATTACCCACAACAGCTTTCGGGTGGCCAGCAACAGCGCGTCGCCGTCGCCCGGGCCGTCGTCAACAATCCCAAACTGATATTGGCGGATGAACCGACAGGTAACCTCGATTCCAAAAACGGCGGCGAAGTCATGCAGATGCTGACGACGCTCAACGAACAGGGAACCACCATCGTCATGGTGACGCACAGCGAACACGATGCTCAGTTCAGCCACCGCATCATCCGTATGTTGGACGGCCAGACGGTGATGGAGAATATATTGATTTGACAATTTGATGGTTTGGTAATTTGATAATTATTGTCTGAACCATGATTTACACGATTATAGGATTGGGAGTATTTTAAAAAACGTTGCTGTTCGCGATGTTAGTGAAGCGCACCGCGAACCCATGATAAACAAGGATTTCAAATCCTGCTTTATCTATGCTTCGGAATGCCCTACAGAACATGCCGAAGAGCGAACGATATAAATCACAGTTGAGACAATAAAAAAAGCCTCACCCTCGACCCCTCTCCTAAAAGAGAGGGGCGAAGCGAAACTCAAGACTTCGAGTCTCCCCTCTCACTTGGGAGAGGGGTCGGGAGTGAGGTTCAAAAAAGCATTCACAATTCTAAATTCATAAACCATGTTTAGAAATTATTTAAAAACCGCATGGAGGAATATCGTTAGGAACAGGCAGTACGCCGTCTTGAATATTGCCGGGCTGTCCATTGGACTGGCTGTCTCTTTAATGATAGGATTGTGGACATATAGCGCATTCCAATATAACAAGAACTTTAAGCACTATAACGCCATCGGAATGCTAATGGTAACGGGTACGTTCAGCGGAGAGAAAGAGACTGACCCGATATGTTCGCCGCCATTTGTGACAACATTAAGGAACAAATACGGCAACTATTTTCAGCATGTAACATTGTCCACGCATGCAATCAACAGCGTGTTTGCACAGAAAGACCGTAAAGTCGAAGACATGGGCGTGTACGCCGACCCGGAATTTTTCGAGATATTCCAACCAACATTATTACAAGGAAACTATAGTACAGACAATGCGAAAAACGGTCTCTTTATTTCCGCATCATTGGCAAAAAAATTATTTGGAACCGACAACCCTATCGACCAACCGTTAAGAATCAACGGAGGCAACAACCTCTTGGTAAAAGGCGTATATGAAGACTTTCCAGATAATTCTTCTTTTTACAAATCCGTCCAATATATTGCACCGTTGGATTTTAATATTGCGACATTGCCTTATAGTAAAAGTCAAATAATGGAAGCCTGGAACATAAATAGGTTTACAGGATATGCGCAACTCAATCCAGCGTTTTCCGCCGAACAAGTTTCGCATATTATTAAAAACATCGCGCTGGAGCATGAACTCGACATCCGTCCCGAAACGATGATACATCCGATGAGCAAATGGCACCTGTACGGTGAATTTAAAAACGGGAAAAACACGGGAGGATTGATAAATGTGGTACGTCTTTTTATCGGCGTAGGAATCGGCGTATTACTGTTGGCTATCAGTAATTTTGTCAATCTCGCAACGGCACAGAACGCCGGACGTGCGCGGGAAGTCGGTGTCCGCAAAGCCATTGGCGCAGGACGCGGTTCCTTAATCGCCCAGTTTTTAACTGAGTCGATGTTGTTTGTATTTATTTCCGGTATTGTAGCATTAGTGGTTGCTACATTGTGCGTACCGCTCTTTCAGCGTATCATTGGTTCTACACTTGCGGTAAAATCATTGGGTTGGAATTTTATCGGCAGCTATATGGCGGTATTGCTTTTCACAGGTTTGCTCGGCGGTTTTTATCCGGCGTTTTACCTTTCGTCCTTTCAGACGACAAAAGTATTAAAAGGACAAACGACAATAAACGGAAAAACATGGCTGCGGAAATCTTTGATTGTCGGACAGTTTTTTGTCGCTACTGTGCTTATGTTCATGACATTGCTGGTATGGCGCCAAGTAACATTCGTCAAGTCAAGACCACTTGGCTACAACCCAAAAGGACTCATATATTTCAACACGAAAGACACTGCACTGACTAAGCATTTCGAGGTTTTCAGAACTGCGTTAATTCATTCAGGTGTAGTCGCGAATGCCGCTATCTCCACTGCACCTGTACAACAATTAAATATGAGCAACGGCGGTTTTGACTGGAAAGGCGCAGGCGATAAACAAAATGCCGTATTCGGCACGACAAGCGTGTCAACGGATTTTGCTTCGACCGTTGGTTGGCAGTTTGTACAAGGTCGGAATTTCTCTGTTGAACATCCATCCGACAGCACGGGAATCCTACTGAACCAAGCCGCTGCCAACTATATCGGTGATGCAGCCAAAATCGGTAATACAATCAATTTCAGAGGTGATGATTTCACGATTGTCGGTATTATCAAGAACCCCGTGATGAACGGACCATTTGACAATACGACACCATCAGTTTTCTTTTTTGAAAAAGGAAATGGAAATTATGTCACCATGCGTTTAAACCCTAAAACCTCCGCATCCGCTGCGGTTGCCAAGATTGAAAAGCTATATAAACAATATAGTCCCGACTATCCGTTGAACCTACTCTTTGTAGACACGCAATACGGCATCAACCTTAAAGACATCGAGCGCAGTGCCAACCTTATCGGCATTTTCTCTATCCTGTCCATTGTTATAGGCGTATTGGGATTGTTTGGCCTATCTTCTTATGCCGTGGAACAAAAACGCAAGGAAATAGGCATCCGCAAAGTATTGGGCGCACCTGTGTTTGTATTGTGGAAATCTTTCGCACAGGAATTTCTGTTGTTGGTAACGCTGTCGTTTACCATTGCCGTTCCCGTTTCATTGACGATGATGCGGAACTGGCTGGCAGCGTTTGATTATAGGACAACTATTTCGCCTTATCTGTTTATCATTGGCATTGTATTGTCAATATGCGTAGCGCTATTCGCCATTAGTTTTAAAATACTAAAAGCAGTAAGAGCCAATCCAGTGGATAGTTTGAGGACGGAATAATATTAATTTGATGATTTGATAATTTGGTAATTTGATAATAAAATGTCTGAACTGTGATTTTTATGATTGATATGATTACGTTGCTGTTCGTGATGTTAGCGAAGCGCATCGCGAACCAATGATAAACAAAGATTTCAAATCCTGCTTTATCTATGCTTCGGAATGCCCTACGGAACATTCCGAAGAGCGAAGTTCGTATGATTTCCATGGCTGGAATATGTCATACCCATAACAATCATAAAAAGCATATAAATCACAGTTGAGACAATGAAAGAAAACCTCACCCCCGACCCCTCTCCTAAAAGAGAGGGGTGTAGCGACACCTAAGACTCCGCGTCTCCCCTCTCACTTGGGAGAGGGGTCGGGGGTGAGGTTCAAAAAAGCATTCATCATTCTAAATTCATAAACCATGTTTAAAAATTATTTCAAGGCAGTTTTCAGGAGCTTTAGGAGAAACAAAGTATTCTCCACTATCAACATTGTCGGGCTGTCCATAGGCTTGACAAGTTGCCTGCTCATTGCGCTGTACCTATTGCAGCAATTGAGCTTTGACAAGTTCCAACAAAACGGCGAACGCATCGCCCGCGTAGTCATGGAATATAGTTTTGAAGGAAGTGACGCATCACAGAAGGGAACGTTTACAAGCGTGCGTGTCGCACCCGTCCTAAAAAGAACATTTCCCGAAGTGGAGGATGCTGTTTGTATTGCAAACGGGTCGTTGATTATACAGCAGGACAACAAACCCGTAAGAGAAAAAAACGTGTTGTTTGCAGACCTGTCGTTTTTAAAAATGTTCAGTTTCAAATTACTGAAAGGCAATCGCGACAAGGCACTAGCGGCTTCCCATGATGTCATATTAACACAGTCAACTGCCAAAAAATATTTTGGGGATGCCGACCCTATCGGCAAAACGCTACACATTGCCAACGACAGCATACCGCTCAACATTACGGGCATCATAGCCGACTGTCCGGGCAATTCGCAGATACAGTTTGATTTTCTAGCCTCTTTTGCCACCTTGGGAATACCTAAAGAACGGGGAAATTCTTATTGGGATGCCAACTATACAACCTACCTGTTGCTGCGTGACAAAAGTGCTATTAATAGTTTACAAGCCAAACTTCCAAACTTTATGAAAAAAGAAATGGACGGGCAACACGCAACGGTCAATTTTTTCCTGGAACCATTTGACAGGATACACCTGCATTCGCCTTATGATGCGTTTGTTCCCAATATCAATATTTCCTATATCTACATATTGGCGGCGGTAGCACTGCTGATACTGGCGATTGCCTGTTTTACCTATATCAACCTAAGCACGGCACGCTCCATGGAGCGTGCCAAGGAAGTCGGCATCAAGAAAGTCGTCGGTGCCAACCGCAAACAATTGTTCTGGCAGTTTATCGGCGAATCCGCCATCGTGTGTACCATTGCAGTATTGCTGGGACTGTTTCTGTCCGCAATACTTCTCCCCTATTTCAACCAACTTACAAACCAACAATTACCCATATCCAGACTGTTTTCACTTCCGATATTAACAGTCGCATTGTGCATGATTATCATCGTGAGTTTCACGGCAGGAAGTTATCCGGCATTGATACTCTCCGCGTTCCAACCCGTGAAAGTATTGAAAGGCGCATTTAAAAACAGTGGTTCGGGACAATGGCTCCGCAAGTCGCTCATCGTATTCCAGTTCATCATTTCCGTGTTTCTCATCTTCGCTACGTTTATCGTACAGCAACAGTTGCACTATATCCAAAACCGCGACCTGGGTTATGACCGCGACCATGCGATAGTGGTTCCAGTACCTTGGTATTTAAAAAATATCAATTTAATAAAAACAGAATTGAAACAAAATCCCGACGTGCTCAATATTTCCCATTGCCACAGTACACCCGTGGAAATCAACGGCGGATACAACATGCGCACGCCTGTAATGCCCGAAAACACACAGATTGCGGTCAACGCCAACAATATTGACGACGAGTTCCTACCCGCATCGGGGCTGCAACTGATAGCGGGTACCGACCTGACCGCACAGGACATCAAAGACGCAGACCATGACAGCGGAGCTGTCTTCCATTTTGTCCTGAACGAATCGGCCGCACGCCAGCTCGGCTGGTCGCCACAGGATGCCGTTGGGAAGAAAATGTTTCTCGGCGACGACCGTCCGGGCTATGTACGCGGCGTGGTCAAGGATTTCAACTTCCACTCCTTGCACGAGGCCATCAAACCGCTTGTATTGTTTTCCGATGCGTACGGCGGTTCTCTCTTGGTACGCATCAACGGAAAAAACATGCCGCAGACCTTATCGTTCCTCCAATCCAAATGGAAAACGCTGATGCCCGACCGTCCATTTGAATATCGTTTTTTGGATGACGATTACAACAAAATGTACGCGAACGAAATCCGTCTCGGCAAGATTATGAACATCTTCGCGGGTATCGCCATCCTGCTCGCCTGTGCGGGACTCTTTGGCCTGTCTGCCTATTCGGTACAGCAACGCGTAAAGGAAATCGGTGTCCGCAAAGTATTGGGTGCAAGCGTAAAAGACATTGTCGTCGTATTGTCCAAAGAATTTGTACAACTTGCTTTTATCGCAGCATTGATAGCATTTCCGATAGGTTGGTGGGCCATGCATGGCTGGCTGCAAAACTATACCTACCGCATCTCGATACACTGGTGGGCATTCCTGTTGATAGCCGTTTGTACGGTTGTCATCGCATTATTGACGGTAAGTTTCCAGACGGTACGCGCCGCGCGGGCCAATCCAGTCAAGAGTTTGAGGACGGAATGATACCAATTTGAAGATTTGGTGATTTGGCAATTTGATAATTTGATAATTTGATAATAAAATGTCTGAACGGTGATTTTTGTGATGGATATGATGACCACGATTCAGAAAATAGAGAAAACCTCACCCCCAACCCCTCTCCTAAAAGAGAGGGGTGTAGCGACACCTAGGACTTCGCGTCTCCCCTCTCACTTGGGAGAGGGGTCGGGGGTGAGGTTCAAAAAAGCATTCATCATCCTAAATTAATATACCATGTTTAAGAATTATTTCATCACGACATTCCGCTAAGCGACACCTAGGACTTCACGTCTCCCCTCTCACTTGGGAGAGGGGTCGGGGGTGAGGTTCAAAAAAGCATTCATCATTCTAAATTAATATACCATGTTTAAGAATTATTTCATCACGACATTCCGCTATTTGTGGCGGCGCAGGCTGTTTACAATATTAAACATCTTCGGGTTGGCTATAAGTATCAGCGCATGTTGGATTATCTACCGCATCGTCAGCTATGAATTTAGCTATGAAAAGGATTTGCCGCAAAAAAACAACATTTATCGTGTCATCAGTGGTTTTGTATTCGACGAAAAAGAAGAATACAGCAGCGGCGTTGCAAAACCGATGTACCAAGGCATCCGTGAACAGATAAGCGGAATCGATTATGTCGTACCCCTGTTCGGAATGGGGATGAAAGCACTACAGGTCAACGATATCAATGGCAAACCATTTGTTATTGACATGCCTGATGGCATTGCTGCAACGGATTCCAGCTATTTCTCGATGCTCCCCTACCGTTGGCTGGTCGGCAGCAAATCAACCGCGTTGCTTGCACCCAACAGTGTGGTGCTTACGGAAAGTAGGGCGAAAAAATATTTCCCCAATAAAAAACCAACGGAAATACTGAACAAAACCATTACCTATTATGGTTACCGCGACACAACAACACGAACTGTAACGGGTGTTGTAGCAGATTACAAACAACCAACAGAATTTACCACTCAGGAGTTCTGTTCATTACCAACAAAAGCTTTTAAATTGGCAGCATGGACAAATACCAACGGCAGTGACAAATTATACCTGCAATTAAAACAAGGCGCAAATCCATATAAAATTACTGTTGCAATCGATAGCCTTTCTGCACAAAAAAGAAAAGCATTTCAAGAAGGAAGAAACGATAACGAGTCATTTAAACGCTGGTACGAATTATTACCTTTAAAAGAATCTCATTTCTCTACATACATCAAAGAATTTGACGTTCGCAAAGCAAGCAAACCTGTCATGTATAGCCTATTGGGGGTTGCGTCGTTTTTACTCCTATTGGCATGTATCAATTACATCAATATGAGCATTGCCGCCATTCCGCAAAGAACCAAGGAAATCGGTGTACGTAAGACTTTAGGCAGCAGCAGACGACAGTTGGTCGGGCAGTTTTTAAGTGAAACATTCATAACGACACTATTGGCAGGACTATTTTCTTTCGCATTGAGTAAACTAGGATTTTGGTTAATGAAAGATATCATCCCGACTGGAATCACTCTGTTTGGAAATCTGTTGCAACTAATCCTTTTCATTATGGCACTCACAACTGTCGTCATGCTATTGGCTGGACTTTATCCAGGTTGGCTGATTACAAAGGTAAAAGCCGTAAACGTCTTTAAAAATACCTCATTCAGAAAAAAGAACAGCCTAGGATTCAGTCTGCAAAAAGCCTTGATTGTCTTTCAGTTCGTGATAGCATTGACGTTCATCACGAGTGCAATTATAGTAGGCAAACAATTGTATTATGCGTTGAAAACCGACATGGGATTTAACAAAGACGCCGTAGTATTAGTCGATGTGCCGTGGAAATATGCGAGTGACAAAAAATATGAAAACAAACAATTCTCTTTGTTTGCAGATTTAAACACAATACCCGGCATCCAAAACATTTCATTGGGAGAAGCACCAATGAGCGACGACTATTCTTCCAGCCAATACGAATACACACAAGAAGGAAAAGAACCTATAAAAAGACAAGTGTTCAGAAAAACCGTTGATACAGCTTACCTTAACCTATATAGGATGAAACTATTGGCGGGAAGAAACTTATATGCATCCGACTCTACCAATGAATATGTGATTAACGAAACCGCCGTCCATGCCTTTGGATTCAAATCGCCTCAAGACGCCATCGGAAAATTTATCGGAACAGAAGGGCATAAGTTCCCAATAGTGGGCGTCGTCAATGATTTCCATCAGCAAAATTTCTATACAAGCATAGACCCGATGGCGTTTAAAAGCGATAAAGACAATCTCAGTTCATTCAACATTAAATTGGGAAACGACCCGTCGCAATGGCAGAAAACACTAAAGACTATTGAAAAGAAATGGTACCAGTTTTATCCACCCGAAAGTTTTTCTTATAAATTTTACGATGAAATAATTGCGCAAATGTATGAACAGGAGCAACACTTAGGCAAGCTAATCAACATTGCAACCATGATTTCCATATTCATTTCCTGTCTTGGCCTGTTTGGACTCGCAACACTTACCGCTTTTCAACGAACCAAAGAAATCGGCATCCGAAAAGTATTGGGCGCAAGCGTTACGGGCATTGTACAGATGTTGTCTAAGGAATATGTTGGACTGGTCATCATCGCAACGCTTATCGCCACGCCGCTTGTATGGTGGGCGATGAACAAATGGCTGGAAAAATTTGTCTATCGCATCACAATCGAATGGTGGATGTTTGTATTGGCGGGCATAATTGCCATTATGTTAGCATTGATAACCGTAGGTTTTCAGGCTGCCAAAGCGGCCAGAGCCAACCCTGTCAAGAGTTTGAGGACGGAATGACATTAATTTGATAATAAAATATTTGAACGGTGATTTTTATGATTGATATGATTATACTGATTCAGACAATAAAGAAAACATCACCCCCGACCCCTCTCCGAAAAGAGAGGGGTGTAGCGAAATCCAATACTTCCCGTCTCCCCTCTCACTTGGGAGAGGGGTCGGGGGTGAGGTTCCAAAAAGCATTCATCATTCTAAATTAATATACCATGTTTAGAAATTATTTAAAAACAGCATGGCGGAACATTATCCGCAACAGGACATCGTCCATCATCAATATTGTAGGACTGGGATTGGGAATGCTGATAGCACTGATGATTGGTATCTGGGTCTATGGAGAATTGTCGTACGACAAGTATTTTAAAAACTATGGTTCTATCGTGCATATAATGCAGAACCAAACAGTTGACGGTGTAACCTATACGCAGAGTGCGCAACCTTATCCGTTGGCAGATGCCATCCGAGAGGAGTTTGGGAGCAATTTTAAATATATCGTCAACGCTTCCTGGACACAGGACCATATCCTGTCTTATAAAGACAAGAACATCACGTTTACAGGCAACTATATGAGTCCGGACGGCGATGCGATGCTGTCCTTGCAGATGCTTAGCGGGCGTTACGGAGGATTGAAAGACCCCAATACGATATTGATGTCCCAGTCCACAGCCAAAGCCTTGTTCGGCAGCACGGACGTATTGGGAAAAATGGTCAAGCTGGACGGGAAATTACCTGTACAGGTTGTCGGAGTGTATGCGGACCTACCGTCCAATTCCTCTTTCAACGATTTAAAGTTTATCGCGCCTTGGGACTTGTATGTCAGCGACCAACAATGGGTACAGAACGCCAAGCGCGAACAGCAATGGGACAACAATTCTTTTCTGGTATATGCCCAATTGGCAACAAACGTAACAATAGCAAAGGTTTCAAAAAATATTGCAGACATTAAATACAGACATTGTGACAATGAACAAAAGTCTTTTAAACCAAAGATTTTCCCCATTGCGATGAAGGACTGGTATTTAAGAAGCCATTTTGAAAACGGCATACAGAAAGGCGGACAGATTGACTATGTGTGGATGTTTGGCATTGTGGGATTTTTTGTTTTACTTTTGGCGTGTATCAATTTTATGAACCTGAGCACGGCCCGTTCGGAAAAAAGAGCGAAAGAGGTCGGCATACGTAAGACCTTGGGGTCGGAAAGAAAACAATTGATACGTCTATTCTACACCGAATCTTTTCTGACAGTGCTTTTAGCAGCGACCATAGCACTCTTGCTGATGATTATGCTGCTGCCATTCTTTAACAACATGACCGGAAAGGAACTGAGTGTGCCGTATCGTTCGGTTTATTTTTGGTTGGCATTGTTGGTCTTTATTGGCTTTACGACTTTCCTCGCAGGAAGTTATCCCGCGCTGTTCCTCTCCTCTTTCAAACCAGTAAAGGTATTGAAGGGAACTTACCGCTTGGGAAAATCCGCCACCTTGCCGAGGAAAATATTAGTGGTGTTTCAGTTGACGGTTTCCACGATATTGATTATTGCGACCATCGTTGTCTATTTGCAGATTGAACATGTACGCAACAGGCCGCTTGGCTATGACCAGAATGGACTGATTAGTTTCAATATAACGACACCGGAATATTATGGCAAATACGATTTATTAAGAAACGAACTTTTAAAAAACGGAGCTGTCATCGAGATGGCGGAATCCTCGTCACCTTTGACTACCATCTACTCCAACAGCAATAGCTTTATATGGGAAGGAAAAGGAGACAACAAAAATCTGGATTTCGGAATGTTATTTATAACGCACGATTACGGCAAGCTTATCCAATGGAAAATGGTTGCCGGACGGGACTTTTCAAGGGATTTCAAGGCAGACACTGCCAATATCATCATCAACGAAGCGGCAGCCAAGTACATGGGATTTAAAAATCCTATCGGTAAGACTGTGCGTCGAGGTGCAGACGCACCACCTATGACGATTATCGGCGTCGTGAAAGATGTCCTATCCGTGAATCCAACAAGCAAGCCATATCAATGCATCTATATGCTCAACTATGAAAATGCCAATTGCGTTTTAATGAAGCTAAATCCTGCCAGGAGCGTACAAAGTTCCTTGCAGGAAACGGAAAAGATATTCAAAAAGTACATTCCCAATGCGCCGTTTGACTATACGTTTGTTGATAAGGACTACGCCAAAAAGTTTACGGGCACACAGCGTATCGGCAATCTGGCATTGAGTTTCTCCGTGTTCGCGATTATATTGAACGCATTGGGACTGATAGGACTGACAGGATTTATCGCCGAACAAAAGACCAAGGAAATCGGCATCCGAAAAGTACTCGGCGCAAGTGTTTCCAACCTATGGCTGATGCTTTCCAAGGAGTTCATCGTATTGGTCGGCATTGCCTGTCTGGTGTCCGTCCCATTGGCCTACGGTTATATGCAACGCTGGCTGTCGCAATACGAATACCGGACATCCATCCCTTGGTGGCTGTTGGTTGCATGCGCCTTATTGACGGTTCTGCTGACCCTTTTAGCGGTAAGTTATTATGGCATCAAAGCCGCGCGAGCCAACCCTGTCAAGAGTTTGAGGACAGAGTAAGTCTGAACTGTGAAAAAAAACCTCACCCCCGACCCCTCTCCCAAGTGAGAGGGGAGACGCGAAGTCTTAGGTGTCGCTACACCCCTCTCTTTTAGGAGAGGGGTCGGGGGTGAGGTTCCAAAAAGCATAAATCGTAATTCAGCCCAATTGTCCATACACGTGCAGCAAGTGTGCGAAAACGGACAATGCTACACGCATACAAAGATAACAAAATATTGATTATCAACTAATTACATTTTTGGTATATAAATCGAAAAGATAATTACAATTTAATGTTTGATAACTTAAAATAAATAAGGTTTTCATAACGCTCTTCGGAATGTTCCGCAGGGCATTCCGAAGGTCAGATGAAACGGATTTAAAATCCGTATTTATCAAAAGTTCGGGATGCGCTCCGCTAACATCCCGAACAGCAATATAACTTTCAACTTTCAACTATTACAATGATACAACTACAACATATATTCAAATGGGTCAACCAGGGCGGCAACCGCGTCTTTCTTTTAAAGGACATCAACCTCGAAATAGCGGAGGGAGATTTTGTTTCCATCATGGGGCCGTCGGGTTCGGGTAAGTCCACGTTGCTCAACATATTGGGCATGCTCGACCTACCGGACGAAGGCAGTTACCAGTTTATGGGCGAAGAGATGTTTGACCTAAAAGAGAAACAGCGACAGGCGATTTTCAAGGAAAACATAGGATTTGTCTTTCAAGCTTACCACTTGATTGACGAACTCACCGTATATGAAAACATCGAAACGCCATTGCTCTACCACGACATCAAGCGTTCCGAGCGGCAGGCATTGATTGGCGACATGCTCGACCGTTTCAATATCGTGGGAAAGAAGGATTTGTTTCCCACGCAGTTGTCCGGAGGACAGCAACAATTGGTCGGCATTGCACGTGCACTCATTACCAAACCCAAGCTCATCCTTGCGGACGAGCCCACAGGCAACCTGAGTTCCAAGCAGGGCGAGGACATCATGGAGATTTTCAAACAGCTCAACGAGGAAGAGGGCGTGACCATCATACAGGTAACACATTCGGAAAAGAATGCAGCGTATGCTTCCAAGACGATTCAGTTGTTGGACGGAAGGATTGAAGGTTAAGGCAAATGCTGTCAAATGCTGTTCAGGATTTTCAATCCCGAACGTCCTATCCGTGCATTTGCAATGCACTTTGGTATTGCGGATTGCAAATCCGCCGATATGGATTCGGGATTGCAAATCCCGAACAGCAAAACAACTTTGCCGCTGGCGCACGCGTGCCGCGTATGTCTCAGCCATCAGCATTCTGAAGTCCAGATGACACGGATTTAAAATCCATTTATATCTAAAGTTCGGGATGCACTACGATAACATCCCGAACAGCGACAATACGATAGAGGTATTCCATTTTTACTTTTTCCTTTTACCTTTTTACTTTATCAATAATGTTTAGAAAAATCATAGTAGGTTCTTTTTTGTCTTTAATCATTGTCCATTCGCACGCGCAGGACAGTACACCGCACGGCAATGATTATAACCTGGAACAATGTATCGAAATCGCACTTAAAAACAATGCGGACATACACCAAAAAGAATATCTGGCGGCATCCGACAAAGTGAGTTGGGAACAGGCCAAAGGCAATGCCTACCCGACTCTCAACGCCTATTTAGGGCATTCATTGTACAATGGTCGTAGTATCAACACATACACCAACTCTTATGTCAACCAGTCCTTTAATTCTGGCAGCTATCAGGTGACGACAGATTTTACTCTGTGGAACGGTTCGAGCATCCAGAACTACATCAAAAAATGTGCGCTCGACTACAAAGCTTCGGAACTCGAAGTCCAACAGGCAAAGGACAACCTGACATTTGATATCATATTGAACTATCTGGCGGTATTGGCAGCAAACGAACAACTGACCATCGCCCAATCACAGGCAGAAGCAACTTACGAAAACGTAAAAGCCCTACAGATTAAATACGAAAACGGTGTTATCGGCATGGGCGACCTTTCGGACATCAAAGCCCAGTATGCCAACAACGAACTGACCATCATCCAAAAGAAAAATACATTGGAAAGTGCCAAACTACAACTGTCCCAAAGCATGAACATCAACTACGATGTCAACATGCACTTACACGAAATCGGCACGATGACCACGCCCAAAGAATATCCGTCCTCCGTGGACGACATCTACGTATCGGCAGCGGAAAAACTGGCAACGGTAAAGGCCGCAGATGCCCGCCTCGCAAGTGCTTTCAAGAATATCCAATACATCAAAAGCCAGCGGATGCCTTCACTAGTCCTGTCCAGCGGTGCTTATACCAGCTATTCCAGTGCAGCGACGACATCGACCTTGGTCAGTACGACCGATGTTGCCAACGGCGCATACACATTGGACGACAATGGGGAAAAACGGCCCGTATATGAATCGGAAGGCACTTACGAATCACACAAAATACCCTATGGCGACCAGTGGAAAAACAATATCAACACGTCCGTATCCCTCGGGCTTACCATCCCTATTTTCAACGGTTTCCAGGTAAAGAACAAATTGAAACAAGCCAAACTAGACCAAGAACAAGCGGACTTCACCGCCAAGACACTGCGCACACAACTGCGCCAGGCGGTCGAAAAAGACTATTTCAACATGAAGTTTTCCTACGACAGTTACAAGAAAATGGCAGAGCAGGTAGATGCCTACAAAACGTCCCTACACGCCGCCACCGTTAAGTTTGACAACGGCGTCATCACGACCGTCGACTATATCATTACAAAAAACAACCTCGACCAGTCCACCATGAACCTCGTCGCAGCCAAGTACGACTACATATTGCGGACGAAAATCTTGGACTATTACCTGGGTGGGTTGAGTGCGGTGGAGTAAGGTGATTCGTTAAGGCACACGCGGCACGCGTGCGCCAGCGCGGAGGTATTGACATTTTCATGACTTCTTGTTTTGCTGGCTGCCATATATAAACCATACCTTAATTAAGACGTTACCGCTGGCGCACGCGTGCCGCGTGTGCCTTATAAACCCGAATCTTACAATCAAACCATAAGCCATCAACACACAATAATCTCAATATTAAACAGGCAAAAACTATACATAATCAATATCCAATATTCCTCTACCGCCACTATAATCCGCCGCACTACTGTATTTCCAGTGTTGCGGTTCGGATACAAAACCAGCAACAACTGGATTATTGTGGATATAGTCCATTTTTTGTTCTATGACATCCGGAGACCACAATTCAATAGGCATATTGTGATGTTGCCACAATTGCCTATGCTTTATATTACTGGATTTTTCTCCAGCACGTTGCATCATATAAAGTAGCCATTCTTTCCTACTCTCTTGCGGATTTTGTTCAATTGATTTTACCAATTGTTTGGACGTATATTCTTTAAAACGTCCGATAAGTTTACTTGGTTGATGATTTTCATCCGTAAAAATAAGATGAATATGATTGGTCATAAGACACCAACAATATATGCGCATCCCTAATTGTTTCCTGCAATAGTCTAACGCACCAACGACAAGCTGCATATATTCTTCCCTTGTAAAAATGTCAATCCAATAAACAGTAGCAAAGCTTACAAAATATAAACCTTCTGGATTTTTAAATTTGGTATTGTTAAGTAAATATACTTTTTGTATATTTGCATCATGAAATGTGTGAAATGTAATTCAGAAAACAAGGTAAAACGCGGTTTTGTAAAGGGTAAGCAACGTTTTACGTGTAAGGATTGCG
>JASGDY010000046.1:0-41545 GCA_047606825.1 Chitinophagaceae bacterium | reverse complement strand
AGATACTTGCAACCTACCAGAGACACCCAAAGAACTGACCGCAAAACCCGAAGCGGGGCGCAAAAATAGCACCTTTTACCTTAACAGCAAAATCTTTTCAACAAAAAAATAAAAATTATTTTTCTAAACAGGTACGAGTACATAACAATATATACGGTTACGGACTGTAAAGCACTGATACAAAGCCCCCAACAATATGGGTTGTTGGGGGCTTTTCTGAAATGTGAACCACATATTTTCTACTTACCCGTTTTTGATGGCGGCAATACCGGGAAGTTCTTTTCCTTCAAAGTATTCCAGCAAAGCACCTCCGCCTGTGGAAACGTAACTTACCTTGTCCGTAAACCCAAACTGGTTGACGGCAGCAACACTATCGCCGCCGCCCACCAGAGAAAATGCCCCAGCTTGTGTCGCTTCGGCTACTGCTTCTGCAATTGCTTTGGTACCTGCTTGAAACTTAGGAAACTCAAAAACGCCCATAGGGCCATTCCACAATATGGTTTTGGACTGCAAAATCACATTGGCAAACTCACTTCTTGCTTCGTCAGCAATATCCAGCCCCATCCAGCCGTCGGGAATATTGTCGCTCGGTGTACTTTGCGTATCCGCATTGGCGTCAAACTTGTCCGCGACGACGGAATCTTTTGGCAAATGTATTTTTACGTCTTTTGCTGCGGCGGTTCTCAACAGTTCAGTTGCCATTTCCAGACGGTCGTCTTCAACAAGGGAATTGCCGATACTGCCTCCCTGCGCCTTAAAAAAGGTATAAGCCATACCGCCACCGATAATGATATCGGTCGCTTTTTCCAAAAGGTTTTGGATGATTAATATCTTATCCGAAACTTTTGCGCCGCCGATGATTGCGGTAAAAGGTTTTTGGGTATCGTGCAGGACTTTTTCAGCACTATCCACCTCAGCCTCCATCAACAGTCCAAACATTTTTTTGTCCGTAGGGAAAAACTGTGCAATCACGGCAGTGGAAGCATGTGCGCGATGCGCCGTTCCGAATGCGTCGTTGACATACACATCGCCAAGCGTGCTTAATCTCTGGGCAAAATCTTTATCGCCCGCTTCCTCTTCTTTATAGAAACGTAGATTTTCCAACAGCAATACGTCGCCGGGTTTCAACGCCGCGGCTTTCTGATGTGCCTCTTCACCAATACAATCATTGGCAAACTGCACCTGCACTCCCAACGAATTACTCAAATGCGCCAATATGTGCTTTAAGGAATATTTGTCCTCCGGACCACTTTTGGGACGGCCCAGATGGCTCATCAAAATCACGCTACCTCCGTCATCCAATATTTTTTTCACAGTCGGAAGTGCAGCCCTGATGCGTGTGTCGTCCGTGATTTCCAACGTCTGTTTGTCCAAAGGCACATTGAAGTCGACCCTAATCAATGCCTTTTCATCTTTGAAGTTATGTTCCTGAAACTTACTCATAAAACCATTTTAATTTAAAAATAAGAGGCTAAAGTTAATGAAATAGGTCAAATAAGTATTAAGGAAAAAGGGTGTATTTCGAATTTTTGCCGGTTGGGTGGAGACACCGTGCCAATAGGACCTCTCGCGGTCTCGTTTCAGGAAAGACCACCATATTCATACAAAGAGCGAAAATTGGAAACACATCCACGTAAAAGTAGACAACCATGGATTAAAATCCCTATCAAACCAATGGTGTGCATTCTATCTCCTTTTATCCGACAATGACAGCATTTGCCTCTTCGAATATTTTTTTCTGCTTCCAGTTGTACCATCGTACAGGCATGGTCTTTTTCATCAAAGTGTCGATGTTGCGCATACCTACAAGATTCCATACACCATGCAACTTTCCCGAAAAACGCGTGTTCAGCGCGCGCAGGCTCATCGCAAACCCACTGTCGAGATATTCCATGTGATGCCAGTAACCGCTCGGCATGAAGAGTGTATCGCCGTGCTCCAACACCAGGTCATAACCCCTCGCCTGTTGTAAAGCGGGAAATCTAGCTTGGTCGATTTTGGAAGTCTCCGGGTCATAATAATGCGAAAAGTCCACCATGCTCAATACCTCAAAGGGTTTGCGGTACAACAGGTGTTGCTGCGAATAAGGAAAAAGCAATACGCGCTTGCGTCCCACGAACTGCGTATGCAAAATATGGCTGAGGTCAATATCGAAGTGCATGTGCGTAATCGCCCCTTCGCCGCCGACAAACAGCATCGGCATCGCCTTGACAAAACCATGCATCAGGTTGTCGGGCCAAATGAAATCTTTTTTCATCCCAGGAGCCTTGCTGAAAACATTGAAGAGGAAAATGCGCCATTCGGCTGGACCCTGGCGCACCATGTCGATATATTGTCCAAATGTCGTATATCCGTCCGCCTTGTTGACTGGCGTATAGGCATTGCTTTTGGCATTGTTGTAAATGCCGACCTTGGCATCCCCTGCCATCTTTTTAAGGTAATCCCAGTTCCATTGGGTGTAGGCAGGCCAGGTATGCGAGAGCTTTTTAATGACAAGCGGTTTGTTTTTCAGATAATAGTTCTGTTTGAATTCTTCATCCGAAATATCGGCTACGGTATCTATTTTTTCCAAAATCATAGCCGAATGTAGGAAGGATTTGAAGAGGAACAAAAAAAATAAAAACAGCTATTCCTCTTCATTTTCATTGAGGTACGAATCCTCTTCATATTGGTCTATTTCCTCACCATAAAACTCGATCATCTTGTCCACGACCAATAGATACGCCTTATCAAATTCCGCTTTCAAAAAATCGGGACCATAGTGCTTGTCAATTTCCCGGCGGAGGGCATCCAGTTTTTTTTCGGCGTTTTTCAGTTCACCCAAGGTCTTTACAGACGCTATATACTCGGTCAACAGCTTGAGGTCCCGAGTATAGACCAAGCGAGTCGCCTTGTCCAGTTGGAGCATAAGACGCCGATATGCCTTATATAGCAGGCAGACAATCAAAAACAACAATAAAACAAACAGCACGCCTTTGATAAATAGCTGCTTAGACATGTAACTAGTAGATAGATAATAAAAACAGATAGACTAAAAACCTCTTTGGCTTATACAGTAGAACTATACAAAAATAGGCGAATGTTTGGAAATAACAGCCAATAATACTTAAATATTTCTTGTAAATCAAGGAATTGAAAACACATTATACCGCAGGGGGCAACGGCATTAGCATAATAGTTGCATGTAACAACACCCATGACGGCGATTGACCAATCGAAAAAACGATAGTAAAAGAAGGGAGTCCTTTAGGAATTATTGCGAACCTACATTGTACTTTTCTGAGCAGTGTACGTTAGGCATATTCTTGCCGCTATTTATTCAGAACCCTTGACGCATCCTTGGCAAAATACGTGGAAATCAAGTCAGCTCCAGCACGTTTGATGCACATCAGGCTTTCCATCATGCTGGTTTCACCGTCGAGCCAACCGTTCTGTGCGGCGGCTTTAAACATGGCGTATTCCCCACTGACCTGATACGCGCATACCGGAACATCCACCGCATCACGCACTTCACGCAAAATGTCAAGATAAGCCATCGCGGGTTTGACCATGACCATATCGGCACCTTCGTCCACATCGTCGAGTGCTTCCTTGACGGCTTCCCTCCTATTGGCGGGATCCATCTGGTAGGTTTTCTTGTCTTTGGGAATATTCTGTACGTCCACGGGCGCACTGTCCAGTGCATCGCGAAACGGTCCGTAAAAACAAGAAGCATATTTGGCAGCGTAGCTCATAATACCGACATGGCTGTATCCGTTTTCCTCAAACGCTTTGCGGAAAGCGGCGACGCGTCCGTCCATCATGTCGCTCGGCGCGACGAAGTCCACGCCCGCTTCGGCATGGCTAAGGCTCATCGCAGTCAAGGCTTCCACGGTCGCGTCGTTGTCGATATGACCGTTTTGTATGATGCCGTCATGACCATAGATAGAATATGGGTCGAGTGCCACGTCGCTCATGACAATCATTTCAGGAACGGCATTCTTTATTTCGCGGATGGTACGTTGCATCAGGCCGTCGGGATTCCAGGATTCCTTGCCTGTATTGTCTTTCAGGCTGTCATCGCATTTGACGTAAGGGTTGATGGCGCGCACGCCGACACTGTACAATTCCTGTACCTCCTTGACCAACAAGTCGAGGGAATAACGGTAATATCCCGGCATGGAGGGAATCTCATGTTTTTCGTCTTTCCCTTCCACGACAAACACCGGCGCCATGAAGTCTGCCGGTGTCAATACGGTTTCTCTTACTATTTGTCTAATGGCTTCTGTTTGTCTAAGTGTCCTGTTTCTTCTTTGTAAAAACATTTTAGATTGGTGAATTATATATTGAGATTTATGATTTTAGAATCTTCAAATTACCGAATTATCAAAGAACCGTCTTAGTCCGCCCATTCCCTCGGATGCATACATACATCTTCCAGTTTAGCTTCTTCGGAATTGGGTGCGGGATGATAGTCGTATTCAAAACGGACGGTCGGCGGCAGGCTCATCAATATGCTCTCCGTGCGACCATTGGTCTTCAGTCCGAATATCGTACCGCGATCCCATACCAGATTAAATTCGGTATAGCGTCCACGCCTGATTTCCTGCCAATATTTGTTTGCGGGCGAAAAGCCAAGATGCTTTCTTTTGTTGACAACGGGAATGTAGGACTGCATCAGCGCGTAGCCGCAATCTTTGGCAAAACGCATCCAAAACTGCGTATCCTGCACCGCGTCAGGCCTTCTATGGTCATAGAAAATACCTCCGACGCCCCGGTTTTCGTTGTTGCGGTGGTGGTTGGAAAAATAGATGTCGCATTCCGCCTTCATTTCGGGGTAAAAGGAGACGTCGTATTGAGCACAAATGTCTCTGTAGGTCTGATGGAAATGCCGCGCGTCTTCCTCAAACAAATAATAAGGCGTCAAGTCCGTGCCGCCGCCAAACCAACGGTCAACGACATTGCCGGATGCGTCATACAATTCAAACATACGGTAGTTGCAGTGGGTCGTCGGTACAAACGGATTGGACGGATGCAACACCATGCTCAACCCACAGGCAAACCAACTGTCGCCGTGCATATCCGGAATCGCCCGGCGCATCTGGTCGGTCACTTTGCCGTAGACCACAGAAGTGTTGACACCGCCTTTTTCAAATACGTTGCCGTCCTTGATGACGCGGGTCGTGCCGCCTCCGCCACCTTCGCGTTCCCATTTTTCCTCTATGAATTTCGACTTGCCGTCACATGCTTCCAAGGCAGCACACATATCGTCCTGCAACTGGTGGATAAAATCAATCCAAGTATCTTTAATGGTGTTTAATTCGATTTCGCTTACAGCTACTGTTGTGTTCATAATGCTTAATTTGCCTGCAAAGCTGACGCAAAGGAACAATGGGATTTATGATGATTGTCATTTTTTTGCGAATATGACATTTCCATGACGGAAGCAAGAACTTTGGTAGCTGAGGCACACGCGACACGCGTGCGCCAGCGGCGAGACTGTGCGGGGAAGAAGTTCACTTTCAACTATACTTCACGTCAGATAAAAATGTGCAATGAGCAAAAGGAGATTTTCTTCCCCGCACAGTCTCCCGGAGGGGACTTTGCGGATAAGAAATTGACTTTGGGGTTTATTATAACAGTATATCAATGACCGCAAAGTCCCCTACGGGAGACTGTGCGGGGAATGCTAGCGTGTCTGATTCGTTTTTTCAATCCACGTTTTTATCCAGCGAGAAGTATAAATCAGTCTCCCACCAAAAACAACGCATTGGCAAACATCAACCGGCCATTTTCCCAAAAATCACGGAACAGTACATTATCGGCCATATAGACGATATTGCCTCGGCCGCGCTCCTCGACACCGAACAACAAGCCGTCCTTCAACTTTGGCTCCAGCTTCTTGCCGACAAAGCCCGCAAGCTGGTTTTCTTTTTTGATGACACCGACGTTCCAGCCTTTGTCCTTGATGAACGCATAGATATTGTCGTCCATCTTGAGCGTATAGTAAGTATCGGCGAAACCAAATGCCAAAGGATGCGTATTGTCCAGACGCACCTTAAAGACCGCGCCTGGCGTGCCTTTGGTGACCTCGTCGTGTTCACGGTTTTCATATTTGAAAAGGTTGGCATAGACATCTTTTTGGGAAGCGCTGTCCTCTTTTTTGTCCTTTTTGAGTTCTAGGGCCGAGCCTTCTATTTTAGAAAGTTGGGCAACAGCGCTTTCGAATGCGATGACCTTACCGCCACGTTCGATCCATTTGGTGAAATCCGCAACGAGTTCCTTGTTTTGCAAAAACGGATAATAGCCGTCGGGCATGATGACCACGTCATAGTCGGACAACTGCAAACGACCAAAATCCGATACGTTGACCAAGGTAAGGGGATAATCCAAATGCTGTTCGAACTCGTACCAGACCTCTCCGGCAGCCGTGTTGCCGACAGTCTCGCCCGTAAGCAACACGACTTTCGGCGCCTTGACATAGCGGATATGTGAACTACCAAAATCCTTACCCTCGCTGACCATGCCGGTCGTCAGCACGTCCAACTGCACTTTGTTGGCTGTGGCAATGCGTCCACATACGGCAAACAGAGAATCTGCCCATTTTTCATTCCCTTTTCTCAATATGAGCATGGTGCCGCGGTCATATTTCTTCCCGTTTTCGGAAAATGGACAATCGGAATAACGCAGCTTGATGCCTTTTTTAAGCAACTGGGCAGCGGTCGCCGAGGAATTACCGCCTTGCCAGGCAAATGCGTACCCATACGCACCCTTGTTGATATTGTTGGAAACGGAATCGGACATACCGTTGACCTGCACACCCAACACCTGGGTGGTCGCGACCGTCGGCAAACCAAACACGTAAGGCAATGCCCAGGACGTAATGTCATACGTAACGGAATCCTCCAGCTTGGTCTTGGGTTCAAACATCACTTTGACCATCACGCCTTTGGGTTGGTGCGCGCTGACGACAATGTCTTTGTTGGAAACGGACATCGTCGTGTCTTTTCCGTTATCGTAATTGTACCCTTTGACGCTCGTACCGGAAGTAGTACCGTATTGGATGCCATTTTTGTCCAAAAGCTCTTGCAGCGCGAGGATGCGCTCCCGGTACATCGGCAGGTTTTTGATGACATAAGTCTTGTAGGTGCCGACCTCGGGTGCTTTTTTGTAAAACGCATGGTAATTCTTCATCAATTCCAATGCATGGCGGGACGAAGTCTCCACAGTGCTGATTCCTGTCGTATAGTGGTGTAGTACGCGGTCGGTGAGCCGCAAAGTGTCTTCGTCATTGGTTTTGACTCCCAGTCCGGCACCGATGCCGCCCTGCTCGTAGGTCATACCGATGGAACCGTTGTACAACGGATAGGTATCACCATAAGACGGATAAAAAAGGTCAAATACCTCTTTGGTAAAAAACAGCCAGCCGTTCTGGTCAAAATAACGTGCATGGTTGCGACCAATAGTATCCTGAAATGTGCGTTGCCATTGTGTCAACACTTCATGGTAAGGTGCGGCGGCAGGCGCAAAATAATAAGGGCCGTTAGGGCCTTGTTCGTGAAAATCAACATGTACCTGCGGTAGCCATTGGGTAAACTGTGCCATGCGTTCCTGCGTCTCTTTCTGCGACTGCCACACCCAGTCACGGTTCATGTCAAAGTTGTAATGGTTGGTACGTCCGTAAGGCCACGGCTCCCTGTGCTCGCGCGCCATAGGATCGGGATTGTAGTCTTTGCCTACGGTGGTATTGTACCAGTTGACATAGCGGTCACGGCCATCAGGATTCATGCATGGGTCGATGATGACCAGCGTGTTTTTGAGCCAAGCTTGTTTTGGTGCATCGTCGGGGTTGGCAAGTGCATACAAGGTCAACATGGCGGCTTCGGAAGACGCGGCTTCGTTCCCATGCACGTTGTATGTCAACCATACGGTAGTAGGTCCCGTCTCAGACGCCGCACCAGAAAGTATGCCCGCCAAAGCCAGGTTGTTTTTCCGGATACTTTCCCGGTTCGACACATTGTCGGCAGACGACACGTAACAGATATACAACGGTCGACCCTCTTGTGTTGTACCGTATTGCTGCAATACCACGTTCTGTGGTAAAACGCCCGCCACATATTGGAAATACGCAACAATCCGCCAATGCGGCGTGAAACGGGTTCCCACCTTGTAACCCAGAAACTGCTCCGGAGACTGTAGCTTTTGTGCAAAAGAAAAAGCACCCAAACAAAGAAAAAGCAGCGATACAATAATTTTTTTCATTTATGTCAATTAAAAATATAAGACTCTACACTGTCGGGCAAAGGACCGTAAATATAAAACAAAATGTTATTTTAATTAGAACCATAACCACTGTTTTGAACCAATGCGCCATTGGATGCGTTGATTTCCCTCAGCGGTATGGGAAAGACCATTTTTGCCGCATCGTAGGCATAACCGTCGGCACTTTCTTTCAGCCGTTTCAGGTCATGCACAGCATGGCCTTCATGGGCAAGCTCCAGTTTGCGTTCTTTGAGGATGGTGTCAAGGGTCAGGGTGGACAAGGCGGTAAGCCCTACACGCGACCTGATGACATTATTAATATCGGCCAATGGCGTCGCACCCACGGCCGAACCCAACCGGAAATTACATTCCGCCCTTGTCAGATACATCTCAGCAAGACGTATCAATGGCAGGTTCCGGTATTGGTATTGCCATTTACCGCTGCGGTAGGCATCATTGCCTATCCAGAAAAACGCCAAACGCGCATCGCCGGACTCATAAAGGTTGAGGTGCTTTTGCTGGATGGAAACGTCTCCGTCACGGCCGCCATAATCGGTCGTGGACCAGAAAAGATTCATGTCATTGTCTCCGTCCTGGTCACTTACCTGCAATGCGAAGATATCCTCGGTGGAATTGGAGGTGTTGTTAAACGCAGCGGCATAAGTTGTCGTCAGCGAACCGTCAAAATTGGAAATAGCATTGTTGGCCTCCGAGAGTGCATTGTCATAAGCACCGGTCTGCAAATAGACACGCGACAGCTCTGCTGCGGCTGCGGACTTCGTGGCATACACGTCATTAGAAGACGGGAGCAAGCTTTCTGCGGACGTCAGGTCTTCAATGATCTGCTGGTAGCTTTCCTCCACCGTACTTCTTGCCAAATAAGAATCCTCGGTAATCTCACTGGTATAGGTAAGCCGCAAAGGAATCCCAAGGTTGGTCGTAGTGTTGCCAGCACTATATGGCAGTGCATACAACTTGACCAGTTCGAAGAACAAAGTACCTCGGATGAACAACGCCTCGCCCTTGACGGCATCCCTATCGTCCTCGTCAACAACATCCAGCGACGCCAGCACAGCATTGGCCGTATTGATGGAGGCGTATGCATTGAGCCAAGTATTGGTAACGAAACTATTGTTGGTCAAGATGGATTTTTGATACACCTCGTCAGGCTGGTTGAAAGTTCCTTCCCAGGCAATCTCCCCATTGGCAGCAAGCAGTTCAGAATAGAGCTGCATGTCCCCACCCAGCACGTATGAATTGCTCAATTGGTTGTATGCCCCTTTCAAGGCTTTTTTTACGTTGTCGTCAGTAGTTAACGCATCATCCTGGTCGATTTGCTGCTGCGGATTGATGTCCAGTTTCTTGGAGCAAGATGCAAAAAACAAGGAAAAGGCGAATCCTGTATATAAAATATATTTTGTCATTATTCTTTGTTTTTGTTTATTAGAGATTGATGTTCAAACCGAAAGTGTAGGATTTGACCTGTGGAGCTGAATAGAAGTCCCCGCCTTGGTTTCTGTTGCCTGCGCGATAGTCCGCGTTGACTTCAGGATTCCATCCTGTGTATTTGGTAATGGTTGCAAGGTTGACACCGGTAAAAAACACGCGGACACCCTGTATTTTCAGCTTGGACACGACGGACCGTGGCAAGCTGTAACCCAAAGTGACGTTTTTGAGCCTTATGTAGTCTCCGTTTTCGATATAACGGCTGGACGCGGAAATGCCGTTGCCACCGTAATCAAAGCGCAACTGCGGAACATCGGTCACGTCTCCCGCTTTTTGCCAGCGACGCAACTGGTCAGCCGTCTGGTTGTCAAACCAGTCAAAACCAGCGGACATAAACCCACCCGCACCGTTCATAATCTGGCCACCCCACACGCCCTGAAACAAAAACGAGAGTTCCACGCCTTTATAGCGCAACGTATTGGTCAAGCCGGCCATCCATGTCGGATTGGGACTACCCACCACAAAATCGCCCGCCTCGTTGTAGTCGTTGGTCGTAGTGCCGTCTGATTTGTAAAAGAGTGCATCTCCGTTTTCCACATCGACACCTGCATATTTGGGTCCGTAAAAAACGCCAATGGGCTGACCAAGTATAAGAGAATTGAGATAACGTCCGTCGTTGCCCGGTATTGAGGTGGTCTCGCCGTCAAGTTTGGTAAGTTTATTTTTGTTGGTGGAGACGTTGAGGGAGGTCGTCCACGAAAAGCCTCCCGGCACTGCACTGCGAATGTTGTTGCTGTTCAACACAAATTCCCAACCGTGGTTTTCCATGGAACCGACGTTGACCGTCTGTGTACTAAAGCCCGTCGTTCCGGGAACTGGCACGTTGTAGATAAGGTCTTTCGTATTTTTCTTATAATAGTCCACACTACCCGAAACTACGTTGTTGAACAAACCAAATTCCAGACCGACATCCACTTGTTTGGACTTTTCCCATTTTAAGTCAGGATTGGCAATCTGAGTCGGTTGGATGGCAGAAGAGCCCGCATACTTGGACGCCGTCCACAATCCTCTGGACGCAAAATCTCCAAAGCCTGAAGTATTGCCCGCCATACCCCAACTGCCACGTAGTTTCAGCATGTCGACAAAGGACACTGCTTTCATAAACGCTTCGTTGGATACAATCCAGCCGAGTGACACGGCAGGAAAATTGCCATAGCGATTATTGGCACCAAAGCGGGAAGAGCCGTCGATACGGTCGCTGAACGATACGAGGTATTTATTGTCATACTTGTAGTTGACCCGAAAAAAGTAGGACAATATAGACCATTCGGTCGAAGACGAGCTACCGCCCGTAATGGAACCAGCACTCTGCAAGTTGTTAAGGTCTTCGGTCGGGAAATCCTGTCCGGTGACACTGTTCTGGTCGGTTTTAAAATCCTGGAACGACATCCCCAGCGTTGCGTCTATGTCATGTTTTCCCGCCAGATTTTTCTTGTAGCTAAAATAATTGTTGGTGTTGTAGTTGAGCGTCCTATACCAATAAGATGCACCATAACCATTGGTCGACGCACCGGCCTGCGTATTGTACCCTTCAAAAATATTCTCGTCCTGGTTCATGATGTCCACGCCAAATTCAGTCCGGAAAGCGAGGTCGCTACCCAGATTCAGATTGACGTAAGCATTACCAATGCTACGGAACGAGGTAAGCCTATCGCGCGCATCGACCGATTCTATCAAAGGGTTGTAATAGGTAGTGATGGGAGTGTTGGAATAATAACCCGTTGTATCATAGAGCGGCGTAATGGGCGAAAGTGCTACAATCTGCATGGGCGTGGTAAATGAGTTGTCTGACGCGACACGGTTAAGCACGGTACGCGCTATATTCATGTTCATTCCCAGCTTCAGCATGGAAGATGCCGTATGGTCTACGTTGAGACGCCCGGAAATCCTTTTAAAATTGTTGCTGAACAGGATACCGTCTTGGCTGTTGTAGCTGCCACTGGCAAAAAAGCGGGTCTTTTCATTGCCTCCGGAAGCATTGATTTCCAGTATTTTGGTTTTTGCACTATTGTTATAGGCCAGACTTTCCCAGTCAGTATTGGTCTGATAGGTTTTCCAGTTGTCGTTGTAACCGGAATAACGGCGGAGACGCGTTTCTGCAAATTGCAGTTCGGAACCGGAATACTGTGTCGGGTCGGTAGGGTCGACACCATATAGGTTGTCCGTATTGATGGCAGCTTCGCGGAGGAGTGTAACGTATTGCTCGGCATCAAGAAACTTCCGGTGACGCGTAGGTTTGTTGGAGCCGTATTGCCCGGTGACGGAGAAGTCAGTCCTGCCGGCCTTTCCTTTTTTAGTGGTAATGACCACAACGCCGTTTGCCGCGCGGGAACCGTAAATGGCGGTCGCGGCGGCATCTTTCAATATCTCAAAAGACTCTATGTCGTCCGTATTGATATCGGCCATCGGATTGCCAGCCAAGGACTCCGTGTTGATGGGCACGCCATCCACCACATACAAAGGGTCGTTAGATGCAGAAATAGACCCCGTACCACGAATGCGGACTTTGATGCCTTCACCCACTTTGCCGCTTTGGGACTCTACAAACACCCCGGCGGCACGGCCTTGCAATGCTTGGGTAAACTGCGGAACCGGCGTATTGGCAACATCCGCGGCCTTTACCGTCGCAATGCTGCCCGTAAGGTCTTTTCGCGCTTTGGAGCCAAAACCGACCACGACAACCTCATTCAAGGCTGAATTCTGTGCTTGTAACGATATGACAGCCTGGACCGTGTCAATAGCTACTTTTAAGGATTCGTACCCGACTGCCGCAACCGTCAACTCCCCTTTTGTTCCTTTGAGCGAGATGGAAAAAAAGCCCAGACTGTCGGATGTGACAAAGTTGGACGTACCCGTTTCGGTAATCAAGACATCCGTAATTGCCTTTTGCGTACCTGCATCGACAATCTGCGCCTTGATTGTTTTAGTCTGCGCATGCCCTGCTGCGCTGCAAATCATGGTTACAATTAGCGTAAACAACTCGATAAACAGTTTTCTCATGGTATGATATTTTTTTACATATTCAAATGTAATGAAAAATATCAAAAAATTAACAAGTTATTCATATAATTTTATACATAATATAAAGGTTGCATATAAAAGCTACGGTAAGAAAATAAGCCAAAGTCCTTTTAAAGCCGACGCTATATTCAAAAACCCGAATACATAGACAATAACAAAAAACTACTCCAAAAACGCCAAAACAGGCTTGATAAACCCTTCCAAATCCTGTACATGCGGCACGTGCCCAACACCCGGAAGCTCCACCAGTTGCGAACCCTTTATGAGCGCGTGCGTCTTTCTGCCAAGCGCAGGATAATTGCCAAGCTGGTCTTTATATTGCGGGTACGCCAAAGCCTTGCCGACGGCGGTCTTGTCTTTTTGACCGATGATGAGTAATGTAGGCACTTTTATCTGGGAAAATTCATAACAGACCGGCTGTTGTATAATCATGTCATATAGCTGCGCCGAGTTCCACGCCAGGCGCGGATAGTCGGGGCTCAACGTGACACCCGCCGGGACGGTGACGCCCTCCTCGTATTCGGGTTTCCATTGGTGGTCAAAATAATATTCTTCCTGGTAGGCGCGCATGGACCGGTAGTTCTGTTTCAGTTCCTGTTGGTACCAGCCTTCGATAGGCTGATAGCGCTCGTAGAGCCGCCAGTCTTCCAGCCCGATGGGATTTTCCAGTACCAGTTTCTGCACACGACCGGGATACATGAGCGTCAGGCGCGTTGCCAGCATGCCGCCCATGGAATGCCCGATGACATTGACTTTCGCAATGTGCAGACTGTCCAGCAAGGCAACGGTATTGTTGGCCAGCAAGGGGAAACTATATTGGATATGCTGCGGCTTGGACGACTTGCCAAAACCAATCTGGTCGAGTGCCACCACGCGGAAACCCTGGCTGGACAAGCGTCGCGCCACGCCCTTCCAATTGTTGGCATTGAAGTTTTTGCCGTGTAGGAGCAATACGGTCTGACCGTTAGGCTGCGTAGGTTGCACGTCGATATAGGCTTCTTTCAATGTTTCGCCTTGGATATGGAGCGTGATATAATGCACGGGGAACGCATAGTCGTAACCTTCGAGGTTGATGCCCAAAGGACGCACTTTGTCCTGTTGTGCTTGTGCGTAGGAAAACGGAAAGACAAAAAAGAGGATTTTTATAAAGCGGTTCGTTATCATCATAAGACAAAAGTAAAAAATACGGAACGGTTAATGCCAATATATACTGTACGCTGCATAAATATGTGCAATGAGTTCAGGCAATGAAAACCTAAATAAGGAATAAACACCTCGCCGTCATTCCCACGTAGGCAGGAATGACGGCGAGGTGTCCACTTTTTTCAATGCACATTTTTATCCAACCAGAAGTATAACTCGTCCATATAGCTTTTGCAAAAGTTCAAGCTCGCCGATTTTATTTAAGACAATTAGTCTCGACAATAATGGTTTGAGGCATTGGACACATCTTTTGAAAGCTCGGATGCGGGATAGTTAAATATGGTGACATTATGGAATGCCAACACTTCGGCAAATGCCTTTTTGGTCATCCCTGCAAGTTCCGAGCCTGCCTTGTTCGTAAAGCCCGCTTGCAACAAGCATTGCAACGTACCTATCGTCCAAGTCCAAATTGTCCGGAACATTGAGTGTCAAAACCTTGATACACCAAGTTTATTGCTTTTGTCGCAATTGCCCAAAATTCGATTAAGGGAAAAATAAAAATACGGAACGGTTAACAGCCAATAATAAATAAGAACGATTAAATGGGAACGTCTTTTTTTAATATTTTTGTGCAAGCAATAAAATAGTAAATTTGTCAACATGGAAACATTAATAATAAAATCCAACAGCAAGGAAGACACTAAGCTTTACGAGCAACTTGCCAAAAGGCTCAACAACACTTTTACAAAAGTAAAGGAAGATGAAAGCCGCAAAAAAGAAATACTGGACGGTATCGCGGATGCCATCCAGCAAGTAAAAGAATATGAATCGGGAAAAATCAAACTTCAAACCGCGGAGGAGTTTTTCAATGACCTATAAAGTCATATTGTCTGACAACTTCAAAAAGGAGTTTAAAAGGCTCTTAAAAAAATACCCATCCCTAAAAAAAGAGGGCGAAGCACTTACAAGTGAACTGAAAAACAATCCTCAAATTGGTACCAAGTTAGGAAACAATTGCTATAAAATAAGGCTCTCCATCGCTTCAAAAGGTAGAGGCAAAAGCGGAGGCGCAAGAATCATAACTTATGTAAAAATCGAAAAACACACCGTATTCATCCTCTCCATATACGACAAAGCTGAAAGAGACAGTATCTCAGACACCGAAATCAAAAATCTTTTGAAATCATTATAGACCACAACCCTTCTCCCCTCACGACACCAACCGCGCATCCAACGTAATATCAAAGCTGAACGATTTGCTCACGGGGCAGTTTTCCTTCGCGTGTTTAGCCCATTTCTGAAATTCCTCTTCCGAAATACCGAGGATTTTCGCTTCCAGTTGGAGCTCGGAGCGGACGATGGCACCGTTTTCAAGTACGATGGTGGACTGGGTTTTGAGTTCTTCCGGCACGTGGCCCGCCCCGGTCAGGTTGGCACTCAACTGCATGGTAAAACAGCCAGCATGCGCCGCCGCCAACAACTCTTCGGGATTGGTCCCTTTTTCGTCCTCAAACCTTGTGTGGAACGAATACGGGGTCTGGTTCAATATGCCGCTGTCGGTCGTGAGATTGCCTTTTCCCTCCTTTACGGTGCCGTTCCATACGGCGGTCGCCTTTCGTTTCATCTGTATGATATTTTATGGTTCTTTTTCCATAAACAAAGAGATTGCTTGAATGGTTGGAATGTCGTGGGTATTTAACATTTTGGGAAAAGACATCTTTTGTTAGATTGACACACAAAATAATTTTATTGTAATTCAATAAAATTATTTTGCAGTATAACAAAAGTCATTATATCTTTACAAAAACATTCCAGCCATGAAAAAGAATATTTCCGTCAAGGACATTTTGGTTGCGCTTGGTTCCGCTATTGGAGTCATACTGTTGATTTGGGGATGTATATACGTCATCCTTCACAATCACAATTCTTCAGGCGAAACTTATGTTGATATGGTAGATGCAAACAACCCTCATCCAAACCAAAAGGAAATCAACGCTTTTTATTATTGGCGAGCAGCGGCCCAAGGGATTAACAATGAACAAGAAAAGGCGAAAGATTCATTTTTCGTCCATTCGATTGGAGGACTCCCCCTAGCCAATGCCTCGTCAAACATAGCCTATCGGTACATCACTTATGATACAGCCGGCTACTATATGATGAAAAAAATACCAACTCGCTACGTGGGGCTACCTTGGCTAAGACTAAAAAATGAAAATGATTTTTATTTTTCTGAAAACGGAAAGCATTTTCTTCTACCTACTGTCACAAAAAAAGATACAGCAGGGCTACTACAAACACATCCCTCAAAAGTAGAGGTCAATTTTGCCGTCAAAAAAGATTTGTCAAACGGTTTTTCCAAAAATCAATTTGACAAAGACCAAATATTGATACCGTCACACCACAATCAGATATGGCAGATACATGCACTGGCCACCAATGGTTTAATACTAATTGCATATACTATCCTAATATTATATTCCGTGGTCATCGTTTGGAATATCTCCAAAGGAAAACCATTTAGTAACGCCAACATTGTACGGTTAAAAATATGTGTGTTGTTCTCCATTCTTCCTTTATTGTTGACATTGCTATCTGTTGTCGTTATTTACCTATTGGTATACAAAGATGTCACGCCTTATGTTTCATTTGATTTCTCGGGCATCAATATCGGTTTGACAAGCGTTTTAACGCCTACAATTTATGCATTTCTGTCAATAGCGTTCGCAAGAGGCTACAAACTTCAACAAGATCAAGAATTTACCATTTAAAACATGCCGATAATTGTCAATATAGATGTAATGATGGCAAAACGAAAAATGTCATTAAACGAGCTAAGCAGTAAAGTAGGGATTACTTTGTCCAATCTTTCCATCCTAAAAAACGGCAAAGCCAAAGCCATCCGCATTGAAACTTTGGAGGCGATATGCAAGGCTCTTGATTGCCAACCTGGCGATATCTTAGAATATAGAGAAGGCTGATTTTCTGTCATTTTGCTTCTGGTTTGCTGTAATATTCGCCACAATGTCAGTTTTCCACGTTTGGTATTGCCTTTGATATTGCAGGTTTAAATATTTTTAAAACAAAAAATCCTAACATATCATGGACAAAGGACAGATCAGGGTACAGACCGAAAACATCTTTCCAATCATCAAGAAATTTTTGTACAGCGAGCACGACATTTTCCTGCGCGAACTCGTCAGCAACGCGCAGGATGCCTGCCAAAAACTGAAAACGCTCACCGTCAGCGGCGAAAACAAATCGACGCTCGGCGACCTGCGCGTGGACATCGCCATCGATGCCAACGAAAAGACATTGACCATCGCTGACAACGGTATCGGCATGACGGCGGAAGAAGTGGACAGATACCTCAACCAAGTCGCATTTAGCGGCGCGGAGGAATTTGTACAGAAATACAAAGACGCTAATATTATCGGGCATTTCGGCTTGGGCTTCTACTCCGCGTTCATGGTGGCGGACAAGGTGGAAGTCTATACCAAAAGTTACAAGGAAGACAGCAAAGGCGTCTATTGGTCCTGCGACGGCAGCCCTGAATTTGAACTGTACGAAATCGACAAGTCCGACCGCGGCACCAAGATTGTTTTGCATATCGGCGAGGACAACAAGGAATTTTTGGAAGAAAGCAGGATAGAATCGCTTTTGCAGAAATATTGCCGCTTCCTGCCTATCGCGGTTTTCTTCAAGGAAAAACAAATCAACGACACCACCCCCCTCTGGACACGCAAACCGTCGGAACTCACGGACGAAGACTATAAAAAATTTTACCGCGACTTGTATCCCATGGGCGAAACGCCTTTGTTCTGGATACACCTCAACGTCGATTATCCTTTTAAATTGACAGGTGTTTTGTATTTCCCTAAAATCAAACAATCCTACGAAATACAAAAAGACAAAATACAACTATACAGCAACCAGGTATTCGTAACGGACGAAGTAAAGGAAATCGTCCCCGAATTTCTGATGCTGTTGCACGGCGTGATCGACAGTCCGGACATCCCGCTCAACGTCAGCCGCAGCTACCTGCAAGGCGATGCCAACGTCCGAAAAATCAACGGTTACATCACCAAAAAAGTAGCGGACAAACTGGACGAAATCTTCCGCAACAACCGCCCCGACTTTGAGGACAAATGGGAAAGCCTCGGCATCGTCGTCAAATACGGCATGATCACCGAAGACAAGTTCCTGGAAAAAGCCGAAAAATTCCTACTGCTGCAAGACGCGACGGAAAAAATCGACCTGCAAATCGAACCGAAGGAAGGCGACGAAAACCAGGAAACGAAAATCGTCACCAAACCGAAATACTATACGTTCGAAGAATACAAAGATGTAACGTCCGCGACGCAGACCAACAAAGACGGGAAGCAGATAATCCTGTACACCAACGACCCTGTCGCGCAGGACACTTACGTCAAGACCGCACAGGCAAAGGGTTACAAAGTCGTATTGCTCAACACCTTGATCGACACGGCATTCATCAACAACATGGAAATGAAATGGGACAAGACTTCTTTTGTACGCGTGGATGCCGACATCGTTGACAACCTCATCGACAAACAGGAAAACACGGAAAGCGTATTGACCAAGGAAGAAAGCGAAAAACTGAAAACCTTGTTCGAAGCACCGGTTCCCGAACTCCACGTAACCGTTGAAATCAAAGGCCTCAGCAACGAAACCGCTCCGGTCATCGCTACGCGTCCCGAATTTATGCGCCGCATGAAAGACATGGCGGCAGTCGGCGGCGGCATGGCATCCTTCTACGGCAACCTTCCGGACGAAGTGACGCTGACCGTCAACGGCAACCATCCCGTCTACCAAAGCATTTTGCAGCAACCCGACGAGGACAAACAAAAAGACGAAATCCACAACCTGACGGATTTAGCTCTTCTGTCCCAAGGTTTGTTGAAAGGTACACAGTTGACGGATTTCATCAACAGAAGTTTTAGTAAAATAGCGCAGTAGCAATTGCGACTACACCAATAAATATAGAAGCCGCCCAATATTGGGCGGCTTCTATATTTATACCTTACCAGGATAAGGCACACACTTATACATGGCAACTTAATAAATATTTTAAAAAGTTTTCAAAATAAACCAAAAAGAAAATACCTTTGCAGCGCAAAAATTGAGCAAACGTTTGTTCAAAACACACGTAAAACAAGTCTTTCAAAGTATATTTGACAACATTATCCAATAAAACAATCGCATCATGAACCTGGTAGACTCTTTTGAAAAAATCCCCGTGGCGATATTTGACACGCCTAAAAACGGAGCAATCCATGTGGCAAACCAAATTGCCGACCTGATTAGAACAAAACAAGCCAACAACGAAATGTGTGTATTAGGGCTGGCGACAGGCTCCACGCCCATCGACACGTACAACGAGCTTGTCCGCCTGCACAAGGAAGAAGGACTTTCTTTCAAAAACGTCATCACATTTAACCTGGACGAATATTTCCCCATTGCCAAATCTGCGCCGCAGAGCTATTGGAGCTTCATGCACCACCATTTGTTCAGCCACGTGGACATCGACCCTGCCAACATCCATATCCCGGACGGTTCATTGGAAAAAGACCAGGTAAAAGCATTTTGCCAACAATATGAAAAAGCCATAGCGGCGGTGGGCGGCATCGACTTGCAGCTTTTGGGTATCGGTGACAACGGCCATATCGGCTTCAACGAGCCAGGCAGTAGCTTCAACTCGATTACCCGCCTGCAAGTTCTGGAAAACAAGACGCGTCTTGCCAATTCAAGGGATTTCCAAAACAACATCTCCCTCGTTCCGCGCCTGTCCATCACGATGGGCATCAGCACCATCATGCACGCCAAAAAAGTCGTTCTCCTGGCATGGAGCAACAAGGCACCCATTGTCAAGCAAGCCGTTGAGGGACCGGTGACTGAACAAGTACCGGCAAGCATATTGCAGCAACATCCCAACAGCCTGTTTGTATTGGACGAAACAGGCGCGAGCGAACTGACACGCAATAAAGCTCCCTGGCTGACAGGCGAAGTGGAATGGACACCTAAAATGGTGCGTAGAGCCGTTACCAGCATGGCACTCAAACTCAAGAAAACCATATTAAGCCTTAACGCCAATGATTATGCAGAAAATGGTTTGGGTGATTTGTTGGCATACAAGGGTGATGCCTACCAGATCAACCTGGAAGTATTCTATCACTTGCGGGACACCATCACGGGATGGCCAGCGGGCAAACCCAACACCGTGCTTCCCAACCATCCGGAAAGAAGCGAACCCTGTCCAAAACGCGTCCTACTGTTCTCTCCACATCCCGACGATGACGTCATCAGCATGGGCGGCACTTTTGAAAGGTTGCAAGAGCAAGGCAACGACGTACATGTCGCTTACCAAACGAGTGGCAACATCGCCGTTACCGACGAATTTGTCGGACGTTTCCTGGACTTTGCCGTTGGTTTTGATAAATTGACCGGTACCGACAGTTCCAAAAGCGAATCCATCCTGAGCGAATCGGAAGCCTTCCTCGCCACCAAGGAAAAAGACGGAAAGGACACCGAAATCATCCGCCAGATAAAAGGACTAATCCGCCGCTGTGAAGCAAAAGCCGGCGCCAACCATGTCGGTCTCGACAACGACCATATCCACTTCATGAACCTGCCGTTCTACGAATCCGGCACCATCGAAAAACTGCCTCCCACACAGGCGGACGTGGACATCACAATTGAATTATTGCGCGCAGTAAAACCGCACCAGATCTATGCTGCCGGCGACTGGGCAGACCCACACGGCACGCACAAGGTTTGTTTCAACATCATGATGGAAGCTCTAAAACAAATCAAAGCCGCAGGCGACGAATGGCTGAAAGACTGTTGGCTGTGGCTCTACAAAGGAGCTTGGCAGGAATGGGCCATCGAAGACATCGAAATGGCAGTGCCGATGAGCCCTGACCAGGTATTGTCCAAACGCTACAACATCTACTTCCACCAGAGCCAAAAGGACATGGTGCCTTTCGCCGGAACCGATGCCCGCGAATTTTGGCAAAGAGCCGAAGACCGCAACGCCAATACGGCCAACCTATACTCCCAGTTGGGCCTGACGAAATATGCAGCAATGGAAGCTTTCGTTAGATGGCATTTCTAAGTAAGGAAAAAGAAAAGTCAAAAGGAAAAAGGTGGCTTTTAGATGAAAAAGCTGTCCGAGGTTTCGGACAGCTTTTTCATCTAAAAGCCACCTTTTTTAGCACCGCACGTCTTTTGCCCTGCAAGCAAGCGTATAGGGAGCGTGCATTTTTCGCTGGCGGGTGGAGCAGTAGAACCACTAGTGGCCGCTGTCCTCAACGACCATCCTATTTATTTATAGGTAATGAACGCAAATTTGAACTATCCTCTCCAAGGGTATATGCACAGGGCGAACGCATCTAAATTCTTCCGTCAGAATAATGTCCCACTTTTTTCTTGACAAAAAAGTGGCAAAAAAGTCAAATCCGCAAACAGCGAACGTGAGGCAGAGGGTAGATGCACCCTAGACGAGAAAAGAGGATGATCATTATTGAACATCCTCTTTTTACTTTTTATTTTTGTCTTTTCCCTTTACTACTCTATCACGCGGCGCCCCGTGTTCCATAAATCATTGAAGGACAGGGTAACACCAAGCTGGTAATAGGTTTCCCTAACCAAGCTGTTGCTGGTCGTACCCACGCTTCCAACACCTAGGTTAATGATATAACCCAGACCCGGACCGTATGATGCCCTACTCTTGGTATTGACACCAAATCCAAAGGTAGCTCCAAAATCATTGATACGATTTCCACGTATGATGAGCTGCCCTTGGGTATAATAACCGCCGAACTGGAAGAAATAGCGTTCCATTTCGGTTACATAGCCATTCTGGATAAACGTTTGTTTTTGGGCATATTCGACACCACCGGAGAAGCGTTGGGCATTGCCATATACATATCCAAGACCTTTGGCATTGCCGGCGTCCTTCCACTGCTGACGTTGGTAGTCCGCCGCAAAAGTCCACTTATTGTCATAGGTAAGCGAAACACCACCTCCCAGCATCAATGGCAGGGTATATTTGGTCGTACCGATGGAAGAATCCGTTACGATTGTCGTAGGTACGCCTGTCTCGTCAAGGTCACCTTGCGTCAGGTCATAAGTGGTATTGCCTTTCAACTTCGTCTTATTGGTCCCCACAACACCCACGCCAAGACGCCATCTGTCATTGAGTTTCGCATGGTACTGGATACCACCTTTAAAATATATTTTGTGGTAATAGTTCGTAACCGTCGTGTTCAGGTCAGAGGAGTTGATGACACCGTCGGCGGTCATCGTTTTCAGCTGCTGCTGGCTTCCGAACAGGTAGCTGGACTCGATACCCACGTTTAACCCTTTTGCCAAACGAAAGGCGTTGGCCCAAAAAAACTGGTTCAGCCCACCGTGGCCTTTAATGGTTACAGGCACCGTAATCGTCGAACCGTTGATAGACTGCGTAGTCGAATAGGAATAATTGATACTGCTAAACTGCTTCAATCCAAATCCCATCCCCCACCAGTGCTTGAGTTTCAACCCAAAAAGTATCTTCTGGAACTGTAGGTCGGTAGAGTAGGTTTTATTGGCCGTGTTGGTAGGCGTACCCGAATAAGTCGCCCCCTTAAAATTGGCAGAGACTTCCCCTTTGAAGTACATATCCCTCAGATCAGCGAAAGACGCCGGGTTGGCGAGGTACATATACGCACCGTTAAGGGAGGACAAACTAATACCAGAATTGCCCATACCCGACGCACGGTCAAAGTAACTGTAGTTGATGTCCCCGATTCCAATCATGCTGTACGGCGACACATTGGTCTGCGCATGGCTTTCACCGTATTTCAGTGAAAACAATGTAACCATCAATAGATATAAACTGCTTTTATTTAATTTCATGCATGTAGATTAACTGTACCACGTATTAAGTTAAAAGTAAAATGTAAAAAAACCGTCGACCCTATTTATACTTTGTTGAGATGTTCCGCTTTCCGCATTTTTTACTTTTGTCTTTTTATTTTTACTTATTGTACAGATATATAATACAATTGTAGTTTGATACCACCATCACCGTTTGCCTCGTTTACCGCATCTCCGATCAACAGCCTGTTGACGGTGGATTTGTATGCCGAGGACGGCAAAAACAATACGATGCCTCGATCCGTCAGATTGTCCGTATAGGGTAGCTCGTATGTCTGGAAATAACTTGTCAAGTCCAAACTGTACGTGTACTGTCTGGTCGTAGTATTCTGGTAAGATGAAGCTGTAGCCAAAACACTGGATTCGGAATAGGAATTGGTGCGATCCTTTGTATAGGCTGCATACAACGTCGGCGGTACGGCATAGTAAGGCAGGTACGAATTGGACGGCCCCGCCACGACCAGTACGGCGCGTACCAGCTTCAAATAGTTCGGTTGCTCCTCCAATGCCTTGATGGTCGGGAAAGTCACCTTGACGGCGGTCTGCGTCGAAGGCTGCAAAAAGGCAATATTACCTGTCTCCGTCGTCAATATCTTTTTGTTGGTATAGGATATACCCGAACTGCCCAGTACCGTACCTGTACGGTCAATCGAAATATTATTGAACTGGTATGCCGTACTGTTAATCGTAAAATCGGTATGCTGGTGTACGGTTGTACCCGTGGCAGGCAGTGAATAATAAAGACGTATGAATGCGCTGTCCGATGCATTAAAGATAAAACCGTTGTTGTTGGTCGCAGAGGCAGATATCTTGATGCCCCGCAGGTACGTAAGGAAATCCGTCGCGTCACGCAGGTAATACGAATAGGTCTTCAGCTTGGAAAACAAATCGGAACCAAAGTCATCGGTCAGACGTATGGTCAACGTGTCGCCGGTGAGCGGAAGCCCCGCATTGGGGTTTAGCGTGAAAGTACCCGAGCCGATGGACGTTTCGTTCACAGGGAACGTAGTCGTATTGTACAGATAACTCGTATTGTCATGATAACGTATGTCGGCCGAAAGCTGCTGGACGTTCAACGTCAAGGTCTGCGTCGTATCGCCATATTCACCGTTCTTGAGATTCAGGTAGACGACGGCCGAGTCAAATACCGCTTCGTCGAGACTGTCCACGATGGCGGTGGTGATCGTAGGTGGCTGTAACCTCAGATAGGTAGAGGCACTCACCACACCAAACTCGGGGTCTTCGTACACCCCTATCATCGAATATCCCGTACCGTTGGTAGCAAACGTATCCAGATAGATCGTGGACACACTGGGGGTAATGGTATCGAGCAGGGTCACCTGGGTGTATTCATTCTCCACCCACTGGTCTCCAAACGTAATATCCGCTTTGTCGCAGGAGTGCAACCCCAGGGCAACAAGAACTATAGCCAAAAATCCAAAGTATAAACGCGATATACGACTCTTCATTCGTCTGTTTAAAATATATAAATAATCCGGCAAATTAATCTTTGAACGTCAACAAACATCCATCTATAGAACAATACACCGTAAATTCACTTTTTTTTATGATAAAAAGCGAACAATTTCAATTGGGCGCAAATATCTTAAAAAAAACAAGTCCGGCAAAAGAGAATTTGATTTGGATTTTTTTGGAGGGGGTGAAAATTTGAAAATGGATTTTCGGTTTTCCCACGTTTTGCCGCTTAAACAAATAGTGATTCTAAGCCGTGTTGTTAGACCTCACCCCGCCCCCTCTCCCAAGTGAGAGGGGGCGGGGTGAAATCTTTTGCACCTTATGAAATTCCTATCCAGGCTGAAACGACGGCGGAGGTTTTCCCTCTCTGCCAATACAAAATCTGTCTATTGAAAAGTATCACATCGGGCTTTTCGGTCTCCCCGACATTCCCCCACACAAAAAAATTGCTTTTTGCAAATACATTTTATTATACATTTGCCGAGTTTTACAAATGGATGTATTGAGGGGAAAAATGGAAATTGTTGTGAAATTTCCGCACTTTAACATTTCTCTTGAATATTCATCCCTACTTTAGGCAAAATTTTAAGACTAAATATGAACAAAAGATTTTTATCTGCATTGGCAATAGGTGCGGTGGTACTCTCCCTTGGAGCTTGTAACAAGAGTAGCTCGAGCAGCGGTAGTACGACGGAAGGTAACTGGATCAAAAAAGCATCTTTTGCTGGTGCGGCAAGAGCCTATGCGGTATCGTTCACCATTGGCGACTCCGTTGCCTATGTCGGTTCGGGGCAAGGTGCCGTACCAGACGATTCTTACTATACGAGACGGTCGGACTTCTGGAAATTCAACCCCACATCCAACTCCGACTATGGTGGATGGACACAGGTCGCAAGCATGGACAGGGGTCGCTATATGGCATCAGCGTTCAGCATAGGCGCCGTTGGTTATGTAGGTCTTGGTTACGACGATTCCACAGCTACTTCCTTGACCGACTTCTATGCGTATGACACGGAGGCAGATACGTGGACAACCAAAACATCTTTCCCCGGCTCTGCCAGACAGCAGGGTGTGGGTTTTGCCATCAACAGCAAAGGATATATGGGTACTGGTAAGAACAAGGGCGGTACGCTATATGCCGATTTTTACCAATACACCCCTAGCTCTGATTCCTGGAGCTCCATCACCAGCTACCCTGGTGAAAAAAGATACGGGGCCGTTTCCTTTACCCGCAACAGTATAGCCTATGTGGTTACAGGGACGAATAGCTCCGCTACCACGTCAACCGATTTCTTCTCCTTTGACGGCAGCGACTGGACACAGTTGGCGCAGATTTCCAATGTCAGCACCGATACCTACGATGACGACTATACTACCATTGTACGCACAGGTGCCGTTGCTTTTGTCATTGGCGACTATGCCTATCTGGCAACCGGCAACAACCTCAATACGTGGGCATACAATTTCAGCACGACCTATTGGGAAATACGTACCCCATACCAAAAATCGACCCGCGCAGGTGCCGTCGGATTTGCCATCGGCAGCTTAGGCTATGTCGGTACGGGTAGTGCATCCGGAACCTATACAGATAACTTTAGTGCATTTGACCCATCCGAAACGTATGATGAAAACGATGACCAATAGACCAATATTGTCGATATTGTTGCCCCTGGTACTCATGGCAGGCTGCAAAACAAAAACTTCCCCCTCCCACGAAGGGGAAGTTTTTGTTACCATCAAGACGCAGCAAGTTCCTGGAGGTTGGGGATACAAGATCTATGCGGACACAACGCTGTATATCAATCAGCCGTTCATTCCTGTAATAGGCGGTAAACGACCTTTCCAAACGGAGAACGATGCTAGAAAAACCGCCGAACTTGTAGTGGAAAAATTGAAAAAAGGAAAAGAAATACCCTCAATTGATAGTGCTGATTTGAAAAGATTAGGTATTATAAATCAATAATTTAGGGAGAAATAGCAATATTTCATAACAAACGTTAAAAAACAAATTTGGTAGTTATAGAGAAATTGGATTAACTATGATACAGTGTCAAGTGGGACATTATAATTCTTAAAAGCGATTGTCCTGCTTCAAATCCTCAAACCAAAGCCGTATCTTTGCACGTCCAGATCATGCAAAAGAACAAATCAGTCGCTTTCCACACATTGGGCTGCAAGCTCAATTTCTCCGAAACCTCCACGCTGTCCAGAATGCTGGAAGCCGACGGTTTTGAGAAGAAAGCTTTTGACGACATCGCTGACGTGTACGTCATCAACACCTGTTCGGTTACGGAAAACGCGGACAAGGAATGCCGCCAGATTGTCCGTCGCATCCAGCGCAAGGCACCGGAAAGCATGGTCGTCATCACGGGCTGCTACGCTCAGCTCAAACCCAAGGAAATCGCCGAAATACCCGGCGTGGACCTCGTATTGGGCGCAGCGGAAAAATTTAACATTACCGAACACCTCAAGGCACTGACCAAGGGCTACCCTACCAAGATTTCCAGTTGCGAAATCTCCGAAGTCACGGGTTTCAACAACGCTTATTCGCTCAACGACCGCACCCGCACTTTTCTCAAAGTGCAGGACGGCTGCGATTACACCTGTGCGTTTTGCACGATACCGCAGGCGCGTGGCAAAAGCCGCAGCGACAGCATCGCCAACGTATTGGAAAGTGCCAAGAAACTCGCCGATACTGGCAACGTCAAGGAAATCGTATTGACCGGCATCAACCTCGGCGATTTTGGAAAAGGACCTGACGGCAACAAAAAAACGGAAGAATCGTTCCTTGGTTTGGTACAGGCACTGGACGCGCTGGACGGTGTGGACCGTTACCGCATCTCTTCCATCGAGCCTAACCTGTTGACGGACGACATCATCGATTTCGTGGCGGGCAGCAAGCGTTTCATGCCACATTTCCATGTGCCGTTGCAGAGCGGCAGCGACCATATTTTGGGCATGATGCGCCGCCGTTACCGCAGCGACCTGTATGCAGACAGGGTCGCTCACATCAAGCGCGTGATGCCGGACTGCGCCGTGGGCGTGGACGTGATTGTGGGTTTTCCGGGAGAGGAAGACCCCTATTTCCAGGAAACTTACGACTTCCTGCACGCACTGGACGTGAGCTATTTCCACGTGTTTACCTATTCCGAGAGGGCAAGGACAAAAGCATTGGAAATCAAGCCTGTCATACCGATGCACTTACGACACGAGCGCAACAAGATATTGCGCAACCTTTCCTACAAAAAACAACAGTATTTCGCAGAATCCCACAGGAACGAAACCCGCAAAGTACTTTTTGAGGAACACAACAAAAACGGGATGATGGAAGGCTATACCGACAACTATATCCGTGTGTCGGCACCTTACAAAGACGAATGGGCCAACCGGGTAATCGACTGGCAACTGCGGTGACATATCCAGGGAAAAACGCCCAAAACCGAAGTCCCCGATGTAGCTGTTATCTCCAACATTTTAAGTGGACGACCTGAAACAATAAGGTATTTTTGGAAATAAATATTTTTTAATTCAGCCTATTCTCCATTATATTTGTTCAAGGTGGCGAAAGTCCTACCGAGACGGATCGAATAGTTATTTGAATCATTCAGAGGAAAAAAAGGAGGGATCAATGTATAGTTATGCAATCTTGGAACCGGAATGTTACTATCTGGTTCAGTTAGAAAAAACTGCGCCACTTTCGCTGATCCAAGTCAAAGTGGTGTCGGATTACGCTATGTATATCGTCAACTACGGTAACGAAATGACGATGAAATGGGTCAAAAAATCAGAAGAGATTTTTGACATCATCGAGCTGTTGAGCGACGAAACTGCACAAAAATGGCTGGATGTCTATACCAACAACGAAGAATCGTTCTACGGCGGCGGAGGCAGCTTCAACAACGGGGATGATTTCTAAGAGAACCGATAATAATCAAAAAGCTACCTTTTCAGGTAGCTTTTCTTTTTTACTGTCGCAAGTTTTAGCGTAGTACCGTTGGGACGATCAATAAGACAAGTTTTCGAAATGCCAATATACGGTTGTTGCCCAGTTACAAACTGTATTCCCACAAGTTACGCTGCGCTATACCTGAGGGAACATTGGTTTTGACTTTAAAACGCATATTTGAAGGCAATACCAAAACGTCCCGCCTCGAAATTGCTGCCGTGCGTCAAAGCCCAGTCGGGACGCCAGTCAAAACCAAAGGCAATGGGGACTTGCGGAACCTTGTATTCCAAACCAACCATGGGACGGATGAAAAAATCGGTTTGGCTATAACCTTGGTTGCTGTAAAACCCGACCTGCGGTCCCACGCCGATATTCCATTTCAGTCCGTTGGCTCCACTTATGGGCGCATTGTAGGAATATTCCGCACCGATCCTGGTCCAATTGTTGCCAAACAAGACCATTATCTGTCCTGCATCCCTGCTGTTGAAGAAGTGCTTAAAATGCGGACCGACCAGCGTACCGCCGTTGCCGGCATCGATAAACAGACCGATGGCATTTTGATAAGAAGCACCTCGTTGTGCGGAAACTTTACTGTGTAGCCCTAGACATACAAGTCCAGCAATGGCGAATGAGAAGATTTTCTTTTTCATATTGTTTTGATTTTTTTATTAAAACCTACATAGGCAAATAGCGTGCTAAAAAAGATACGACCTTTCGCATCCGTAGTTCCCGTCGACACAAACCACGGCGAACAGATTTTAACAAGCCATACCAAAAAAAGAACGCACAGCGCAGAAGGCTGTGCGTTCTCTGATAACCAAGCGAGATATATACGCTTTCAAACTCGTTAGTTGGTATCCCACCAGAGCGGGGTCGTTATCTTGTCGTCCCCTCCCAGCAAGGTTATGCCGGTAGCGAGACCGGCAGCATTGGCGGTCTGCTCCGTGGTAAGGAAGGTAAGCCTCCTGATATAGTTGGTCGTGGAAGGACTGGTCAGGTCCGTATTGTCCGAATTGACGACAGGGTACAACTTGAAGTACCTGCTCCTCCTGTTGTCGGCCCATGCTTCGATACCGTCGGGATACATGGCTAACCATTTTTGGATGCTGATTTGTTCCAATTGTACGGACTCGGTAGACGAAAACTTGATAGGAGCCGTAGACACGGCGCTAGAGCTAAGATAGTCGCCAGGTTCAGCAGGCACATTGGTAGACGAAATATAGGATGTTATCGAATCCGACGAAACACCCCATTGCGTCATGGACTGGGTGATGCCTTCTTCGTAAAAATCCTCCGCCGTGCCGGTACCCATGTCCCACCCCTTAAGTACACCTTCGGCCCGAAGGAAATAGGCTTCTGCCGTACACATGATGTTTTGGGACGTACTGAGATAGGACGACAAGCCGCCATCGGAAGGTGACGCCCACCTGTCTCCCACATTGGAGTTGTAGTTGGCGGTATTGACCGTCTGCCCAAGTTGCGTAATGGACAACCCGTTGCGCACGCCACTGTATTCGCTGGTGGATGTTGCCACCATAAAATATCTGGACAGGCGGGGATCTTCATATCCTTTTAGGATAGACGCCATAGTAGCACTCATCCTAAATTCGTTCCAACCCGTGATGGCGGACAAACCGTTGTAATCTACCGTCGTCCGCACCATCAAGGCATCGTCGGTTGAACTGGAAGTCATGACCCCACTGGCCACCGCTTCCTCGGCATAGGTCTGTGCCAACGTCGGTTCGATATTGGAAATACGCATGGCCAAGCGCAATTTGAGTGTATTGGCAAACTTTAGCCACTCGTCCACACTGCCGGAATAAATCAAATCAGAACTACCATACACCGAAGTCGCTCCGGCATTGCTCGTCAAAACGGAAATGGAAGAATCCAGTCGCGCAAAGAAATCGGCATAAATCGAATCCTGCGAATTATAGGGCACCGAATTGGCCACACTCCCTGCCGAAAAATAAGGAATCGGACCCCAATAGTCGGTAATGCGGTGGAAAGCCCATACCCACCATACATTCGCAATGGCATACTCCACGGAGGTATTGTCATAATTCTCAAACAAGGTCAGCAACTGTGGCATGGTGCCGGTGTACACCCTTGTCCAAGCCGAATTGAACCAATCAGACCGCATCGTGTACCTGTCGGACGGGAAATAAGTGGCGACCGTCGCATAATACTGTGCATAAAGATCGGCACATAAGTTTTGTGCAACTTGATAATTGGCCGCCGCCGTCTTGCTCTGTGCTGCGGTGAACAGATAAGGCAAGGAGGCCGCGTCAACACTCGTCAATTTATTAGAATCCGAATTTATCGTGTCAAAGTTCTTGGTGCAGCTACCCAACAGCAATACGCTCCAGAAAGCCAGTACACCAAGCTTGAAATGTCTATTTTTTATTGGACTAAACTTCATTTTTCTTGATTTTACGGTTAGAAAGAGGCTTTTACGTTAATACCGATACTTCTGGTGGAAGGCATCGTGCCATACTCCACACCTTGGTAGTTGCCATTGCCGAGGCTCATGTCTGGGTCAAACCACATTTTGCGTTTGCCGATGCCGGGGATGTCAAATTTTGAACTGCCCCTGTACAGCCAAAACAAGTTGCGCCCAACGACACCGACCGACAAGGACTTGACAACGCTGTTGGACATGGGTATGTCATAACTGAACGCCAGTTCCCTCAACCTAAAGCTCGTCGTATTGTAGGCAAACAATTCACCCGTAATGTATCGTTGGCTCGAGACGCCTGCGGATTGCCAGAAATCCTGAGCCGTTATTTCCTGGCTCACGACGCTACCAGTGTTCACGCTCACACCATTGATATTCAAGCCACCGTCACGGTATGCAGTAGTAGCCTTGGTGATACCACTGAACGCAAGGTTTCCTTCCGTACCGGAAATCATCGTACCGCCGATACGACCGTCGGCTAGCACGCGGAGCGAGAAGTTCTTATATTGGAAGTTGTTGCTCCAACCCAACAAGGCATCCGGATTGAAATTACCCAGATAAGAAACAGTGCTTGACTGCACAGGAATTCCCGCGTCAGACACTTCCAGATTGCCACTGGCATCCCTAGCCCATGTATAACCATACAAGTCGCCATAACGGCCTCCCGTATTGACAACCACTTCTGCACCGCGTATGGTGGACTGTCCCAAGACAATGGAAGTGACGCCATCGGTAAGCGCTTTAACCTTGCTTTTGTTGGCGGAAAAATTGACCGTTGTGTTCCATGTAAAATTATTTGTCTGTATTGGGGTTCCGCCCAACACCAACTCAAATCCTGAATTCTGGATATTCCCTGCATTGATATATTCGGAAGAATATCCGGTCGCGGCAGGCAGCGACAGGGAAATCAACTGGTTGAGTGAGTTGCTTTTATACACACTTGCATTCAACGTCAGGCGGTTGTTGAAGAATCGAGCCTCCACGTTACCTTCCAGGTTTTTGACTATTTCAGGTTTCAGGTCGGCAATCGGATAGGTTGTACTGCGAGTTATGCTACCACTTCCGGCACCCGTGCTGTAGGAATAGGTCAGCGTCCTTATCTGCTCTTGTCCGCCATTGCCCACCTGCGCATAGTTGATGCCTGCCTTGAGGAAAGACAACACACCTTTGTCCAATTGAAAGATATCACTGAGAATAAAAGTACCGCCCACAGAATAATAGGTAAATGAATACGGATCAGGTAGACGACTGTCCCAATCGTTACGTACACTTGCGTCGAGGTAGGCAACATTTTTGTAGGACAGGTTGGCCGTTCCGAAAACGGACTGTGTCTGGTTGCCGCCCGAGCCCGGCGTTGTGGTCAGGGATGTGGCATACGCCATACTGAATTTGTTCCGGACGTTCAATCCATTGGATTCCAATGCATTGCTACTGTACTTGTAATCCCTGAAGATGGCACCGGCATTATAGTTGATCTTGAAATCTGCACCGATGTTATTGTGTCCCGTCAGCATGGCATCATACCACTGCTGGGTGTATTTATAGTCCGTAAGATCGTATTCACCACCTGTGCCCTCTGCTGCATACAAGATAGTACCAGCCATGTACTTTTGTTCCATGTTGTCGATCATCCGGTCGATATTGGCCCTTCCCGTGATATTCAGCCAGTCAGTAATCTTGTAATTGGCACTGATAAATCCGGCAATGCGGTCTCTCCTGTAGGTAATGTCTGTATTGTTTACCATCCAGTACGGATTTTGGTATATGGAAGACAAGGTAGAAGGCCAATCCGTTGCGGAATCATTGACGGCATATCTCTTCGCCAGGGCTGTGGAGACATTCCTTGGAATCTGGTAGATGTCCATTACCGGGGCATTTTCCTCACCTGTCCTAGGCAGACCACCCACATGCATATTGGAATAATTGACTTTGGCATCAATGGACAGCTTGTCTGTAACGTGGTGCATGATACGTAGGTCGACCATGTTGTTCATCAAGTTGTTCCTGCGGATAATACCTTGGACCGCCTGGTTGTTGTAGGAGAAATAAGCGGTTGTCTTGTCATTTCCACCAGAAATGCCCACATAATTGGTCGCTGTAAGACCGGTGCGGAAAAAGTCCTTGATATTGTTCTTTTGGGCAGAATAAGTATCGCTTTCCCCAAGATAATTGGTATAGGACTGTCCCTCCATCTTGGCACCCCAACTCGCACCTGCGGAAGCGTCTAACACGCCAGCACTTCCCTGTCCATATTCGTTCTGTACAAAAGGGAGGGAGAATGGACGTTCCGTGACCAGGCCAGAATTAAAATCAACCTTTAGTCCACTGCTCCGCCCACTTTTGGTATTGACCAGAATCACGCCGTTACCTGCCTGGCTACCGTACAATGCAGCAGCAGACGCACCTTTCAGCACCGTCATGCTTTCAATATCATTTGGTTGCAACAAGGCAGAACCATCCGGCGTGGTTATACTCCCAAAATCGCCAGTGCCTGTCGTCGCGGTCGGGTTGAGAATAGGCACACCGTCAATAACCAGCAAGGCATTGTTCGTCCCCTGGATAGACCGGTTGCCTCTCAATACGATCCTGCTGCCACTCCCGGGACCGCCTGAACCTTGGCTTACGTTCAACCCTGCAACTTTACCTTGCAGCGAATTCATCACATTGTTACCATCTGAAACCTGGGTCAGCTCGCTTGCCTTCACGTCTTGTGTGGCGTAGACAAGCCCGCGCGTCTGTCGTTTGATACCCAACGCCGTTACGACAACAGCTTCCCCCTGGGATATGTTCGCCGCCAAAACCACGTTGAGCTCGGCTCCGTCCTTGACTTCAACATCCTTGCTGGCATAACCAACCAAGCTGACCGTCAATACGTTCTGACCCACCGGCAACGACACGGAAAACTTACCAAGAGAATCCGTACTACCCAACGACTTACCCCCTTTTAGCAAAACGGAAGCCCCCGACAGAGGCGTTCCCGACGAATCCGTCACGGTTCCGTTGATTGTTCGCAAATCCTGTGAATGCGCTATGTGGCTCCACATAAAGACGCACGTACAAAACACCCATCTCAGCATTGATTTTTTCATGTGTTCAGTAAAGTTTAAGATAAAAAATAAATATATAGTCGCAAGGCAGGTACTTCAACACATAAAAACAAAGCCTACACAAAACATTACATCAACAAAGTGTAAACAAAAATACAATAAATCTCTAAGGATTGTACAACAAAAACATTGCCAACACAAAAAAACCCATGAAATAATTCATGGGTAAATACATTTATAAAAATTATATGTTTATTTTACTATTGCGTCACTGGTGGCTGCTTCCTTTCAGGCCTCGGCAACAACGCCTTGTGGCTCAGTTTGAATTTCCCGGTCTTGCCGTCAATGCCAATCAGTTTTACCTTGACAGGATCCCCTTCTTTATAGATGCCTTCCATGGATTCCAGACGGCTCCAACTGATTTCGCTGATGTGCAGCAGGCCTTCTTTTTTCGGTAGGAACTCAACAAAAGCACCAAACTCCTTGACGCTCTTGATAGTGCCGTCGTACACCGTTCCCACTTCAGGTACGGCAACAATGCCCTTGATGATTTCCAGTGCTTTTTCAACGCTGTCCTTGTTGGAGGAGAAGATGCTGACTTCGCCTGTTTCGCCGACTTCCTCAATCGTGATGGTCGTGCCGGTTTCTTTTTGAATGCCTTGGATGACTTCACCACCCTTACCGATGACCGCACCGATAAATTCTTTGTCGATGATGAGTTTTTCCATCCTTGGAGCATGCGGCTTCACTTCCGGACGCGCCGCAGGAATGCATTCGTACATCGCATCCAGTATGTGCAGACGACCATTGCGCGCCTGGGCTAACGCTTCACGCATCACGTCCATGCTGAGGCCATCGACCTTGATGTCCATCTGTACGCCGGTGATGCCGTCACGCGTACCCGTTACCTTAAAGTCCATGTCACCCAAATGGTCTTCGTCACCGAGGATGTCGGTCAATATCGCATATTTACCGTCTTCCCTTGTAATCAACCCCATCGCGACACCGCTTACGTGTTTCGGAATGGGCACGCCCGCATCCATCAATGCCAATGAACCTGCACAGACTGTCGCCATGGACGAGGAACCGTTGGATTCCAATACATCGCTCACGACACGCACCGTATAAGGATAGTCGTTGCCGGGCATCATCTGTTTGAGGCTACGCATAGCAAGATTGCCATGTCCGACTTCACGACGGCCGGGACCTCGCATAGGCTTGATTTCGCCTGTGGAGAACGGAGGGAAGTTATAGTGTAAAATAAAATTGTTGTAATGTGTGTCGGCGGCAGAGTCTATCATCAACTCGTCGTCGGGCGTACCTAAAGTAACGGTCGTCAAAGACTGGGTTTCACCGCGCGTGAACAAGGACGAACCATGCGGAATCGGCAAAATATCCGTTTCCATGGCCAATGGGCGCACCTGGTCTAGTTGACGGCCATCCAGGCGTGTGCGGTCATCCAATATCATGTTGCGCACCAAGTGCCATTCGAGGTCGGAATAATATTTTTTCGCCAGTTTTTTGGTAGCGTCTTCGGCTTCTTCACCAAGGCTTTCCACCAGGGATTTTTTCAAAATATCGAAAGCCTCGCTCCGTTCATGTTTGGAAGTAGCGGCGTGTGCGATTTCGTTTATTTTGGCAGCGCAGAAGTCTTCGACTTTTTTCTTCAGTTCTTCGTCTTCGAGTGGCTTGGTGTAGTCGCGCTTACCGGCGATGCCTTTCTGGTCGCGGAGTTGCGCCTGTGCGGCAATCTGTACGCGGATAGCTTCGTGTGCAATTTCAAGTGCTTTTACCAAATCTTCTTCCTGTACTTCCTTGCTTTCGCCTTCCACCATCATCAGGTTCTTTTCAGTTGCCGCGATGATAAATTCCATGTCGGCGTTGGCGAGTGCGGAACGGCCTGGGTTGACGACAAATTCGCCGTTGATTTTAGCGATACGTACTTCGGAAATGATTTCTTTGATGGGAATGTCCGAAACGGCCAACGCTGCCGACGCAGCCAGGCAAGCCAAAGAATCCGGCATGATGTCCGCGTCGCTGGACACCAGCGTAATCAATACCTGCACGTCGCAGAAATAATCGTCCGGGAACAATGGACGCAAAGCGCGGTCCACCAGACGGCTAATCAATACTTCGTAATCGCTCAGGCGGCCTTCCCTTTTGAAGAAAGTGCCGGGGATGCGTCCCGCAGCAGCAAACTTTTCCTGGTAATCAACGCTCAACGGAAAGAAATCCTGTCCTTCCCTTGGCTCTTTGTTGGCGACGACAGTCGCCAGCAATACGGTATTGCCCTGTTGCACGGTCACGGCACCGTCGGCTTGACGTGCCAGTTTACCCGTACCAATCGTCACTTTTCTATCTTGTCCAAGGTCAAAGCTGACACTATATGGCTGTGATAACATAAACTATCTTTTGAAAATTAAATACTTTAGAACTTTAAAACGCAATACAATCAATCGTATAGGTACAAAAAAACTATTCCCAACTGGGATAAACAGCCGGGAATAGTCTATATGCCTTCCATGAAAGATTATTTCCTGAGACCCAATTTCGCAATCAGGGCACGGTAACCTTCCAAATTATGTTTCTGTAAGTAAGCCAGGCATTTCTTGCGGCGTCCGACCATCTTCATCAGACCGCGCTGGGTGGAGAAATCCTTCTTGTTGACCTTCAAGTGCTGCGTCAAGTGTTGGATGCGTTCTGTCAACAAAGCAACCTGTGCTTCGATAGAGCCTGTATTTTCAGCTCTTCCGCCAAATTCTGCGAAAATCGCAACTTTTTTTTCTTTCGTTAAGTAAGGCATCTGAAATCTTTTTTAACCTCTTTTTTAAAATTTCTCTTTTTAATCGGGTGCAAAGGTAAGGCAATTCGATAATATGGCATAAAAAAAATTATTTATGGCAGAGCCCGATGCCACCTAGCCGCTTTTTTGACAGGCAACAACATCTCTCTGTTTAAAACATGTCGGGATAGTTATTCCTTTCCTATTTTATTCTTTTATTTATAGCAAAATAATAGCAAAAGCCAATCGGTTATTGGCTATTTTCGTTCCAAAACCGTATTGCCCAATGCTAAAAATCAATTTCTATTTTTTACTTTTAACTTTTCCCTTTTGCCTTTGTACGGGATGCCAGGACATTGATACGGCAAGCTATCGCCACAAAAGCAACCAACAAAAAGCACTTCTTTGCTGCGAGACGGCCCGACACATCATCCAAACGGGAGATATCCTTACCAGAACGGGCAACGACCTGACCAGCGCGACACTCCGCAAACTCAACCGCAACGACCAGACTTATTCGCACGTAGGCATTGCCAGTATCGAAAACGGTATCGTCTATATCTATCATGCGGTCGGCGGCGAATCCAACCCCGACGAAAAACTAAAGCGGGACAGGCTTTCCCAATATGTCAACGGCTACGACAACCAGGGGTTTGGCATTTTCCGCTTCGGCTGGAACGCAGCGACAAAAGAAGCCGTTCGCGAACAAGCACAAAACCTTTACAAAAAAGCTATTGTCTTCGACATGGCATTTGACTTGGCGACGGACGACAAACTATACTGCACGGAATTTGTCGCCAAAACCATCGAAAAAATAGTGCACAAAACCAACTATTTCAAGAAAGACACGCTTTCGGGAAAAAGGTATATCGCGCCAGATGCCATCTTTTTACACCCGGAATGCCGTGAAATAAAACGTTTGCGGTATTTTTGAGAATTATTGAAAACAATTTAGAATGAACAAAATACGGTCGTTTTTTCTTATAGGCTTATGTGCATGGACTTTGGTGTCCTGCAATTCGGACAAGGCACAAATCAAAACGGTGATTACCAGTTTCTTCACCGCGCTGAACCACAAGGACCCACAATCCGCCAAACTATACGCCACCAAGGCGAGTGCCGACGTACTCAATATGATACAGCAACAAATGCTTACGTCGGAAGACTCTTCCCAAAACACAAACGAAAAATTTCTTATCAGCGACATACAAATCAAAGGCGATATCGCCACGGCAAGCGTGCGCTCCGAAACACAACAACATCCATTGACCGTTACCGTCAAGAAAGAAGGCAAGGACTGGAAAGTCGCTTTCGACAAAAGCGGTATCATGGACATGATGGGCGGCGAGGACTCCCTGCACCTTCCCGAAGAAGACAACCAAACACCAACAGCCCCGGGACAAACCTTGCAACTATCCGACAGTGGTGTAACACCCACCAGAAAAGACACCCAAGTACTGGAGCTTCCACATTAACTATATAGAATAAAGATGAAAACGATATTATTGGCATTAACATTACTCGCAGGAATGAATACAATCAACGCACAGCAGGTGTTGACACCTGAACTGTTATGGCAACTCAACAGGATAAGCCCTATCGGATTGTCCAAAGACAAAAACTTTATCGTCTACAAAGTATCGACACCCGACATCAAAGAAAACAAAAGCAACAGCAGGTACTATAAAATCCCGTTTGCGGGCGGCGAACCATTGGAAATACAGGAAGCGGACTCAAAAATATTGGTTGGCGACGACCGTATATCTCCCGACGGAAAATACAAAATCAGCAACCAGGACGTACCCTTGCAAAAAATATTGGGCAAGGACAGATATGCCGACCTTCCCAATACGACGGCGCAAGTCTATACATCATTGAACTACCGCCATTGGGACACTTGGTTCGAGGGAAAATTTAGCCATGTCTTTTTAGCACCGACTTCGGATGAAAAAAACAAAACGGACATCATGAAAGACGAACCTTATTTCTGCCCGCAACAACCCAATGGCGGAGACGAGGATTTCATCTTTACGCCCGACAGCAAAAAGATTGTTTACGTTACTAAAAAAGATTTTGGCACATCCTACGCGATTAGTACCAACACGGATATCTACGAATATGACATTGCCACCGGACAAACAAAAAACCTTACCGAAAGCAACAAAGGGTACGACATTGCTCCGGCGTTTTCGCCCCAAGGAAAGATGGCATGGCTGCAAATGAAAACCGACGGCTATGAATCGGACAAGCAGGACCTTGTCGTCATGACCAACGGCATCGGGTTCAATCTTACCGCAGGTCGCGACGACATACACGTTGAAAGTTTTAAATGGAGCGAAGACGGCAAATCCTTGTTTTTTACTGCGCCGGTTGATGGCACGATACAGCTGTTTGCAGTCAACGATATCGGTTTGACCAAGACGATGCCCGCCATCCGTCAGATTACAAAAGGCGATTTTGACATCAATAATATCGTCGGTCAGAGAGGCAAAGATATTGTAGTAGCAAAAGAATCCATGGCACATCCGTCCGACCTGTACAGTGTCGATATCAAAGACGGGAAATTCCAACAATTGACCGACATCAATAAAAACATTTATAGTTCGCTTGGTAATATCGCCACGGAACGTCGATGGATTACAACTGCCGACAACAAAAAGATGATGGTCTGGCTGGTATTCCCGCCGTCGTTTGACAAGAACAAAAAATATCCTACGCTCTTGTACTGCCAAGGCGGACCGCAGTCGCCGACGACGCAGTTCTTCTCCTATCGCTGGAATTTCCAGTTGATGGCATCGCAGGGATATATTGTCGTCGTGCCTTGCCGCCGCGGCCAGCCTGGGTTTGGTACGAAATGGAACGAATCCGTGAGCAAGGATTGGGGCGGGCAGGTTTTGCAGGATTATCTAGATGCGATTGACAATGTTTCTAAAGAAAAATATGTGGACACGGCGCGTCGGGCTGCCGTCGGGGCAAGCTTTGGTGGCTTTTCCGTCTTTGCGTTGGCGGGTATCCACGGAGGAAGATTCAAAACTTTCATCGCGCACGACGGCGTATTTGACTTCAGGAGCATGTACGGAACGACCGACGAGATGTGGTTTGAAAACTGGGAAAAAGGCGGAGCTTACTGGGACAAAAACAATGTAGTCGCACAACGTTCCTTCAGCCAATCGCCCAGCAATTTCGTTGACAAATGGAACACCCCGATTATGATTGTACAAGGCGGAAAAGATTTCCGCGTGTCTATCGAGCAAGGCCAACAAGCGTTCCAAGCCGCACAACTCAAAGGCATCAAAAGCAAACTATTGTATTTCCCGGACGAAAACCACTGGGTATTGAAACCCCAAAACGCGCAGGTATGGCAGCGTGAGTTTTTTAGTTGGTTGAAAGAAACGTTGTAGCACCAATTTGATAATTTGATGATAAATGGTAACAACCAATCGTTTATAGCTCTGTTAGTTGCACGGTCCGGAACAAAATATGCCACGCATAAAACAAACACCTCAGCCGTCATTCCCGGGTAGGCCTATCGTGTGGACACAAATAGGTATAACTTTGTGGGATGAATGAACGAGGATTGACGGATCTGGAGGACATAAGACTGGTATACCGGGGGAACAACCTTATGCAAGACCTGTTCCGCAAGGGAGTGCACAGCATCCGGCAGGCCACGGGCGACGAGGCGTCGGCCAAAGGGGCCTACCGCTTTTTGCGGAACGACAGGGTGGGCGAGGAAGACTTGGTGGGCAACTTCAGCGACAACTGCAAGGCTGCCTGCCGCGGCAGATATGTCGTGTGCATCCAGGACAGCTCGGAAATAAACCTGTCGGGGCACAGCGGACGGATAAACAAAGACAGTTTCGTCGGGACAACCAACGCCAACAAGGACAAAGGGCTGGGCTTCTTCATCCATCCGAGCCTGGTGCTGGACGCGGTGGAGGGCATCCCCTACGGGTATGCGGACATCCGGATTTGGAACCGCCCCCTGGAGTTCGAGTCCAAATCTGAAAGGGGATACACAAAACTGCCCATCGAGGCAAAAGAGTCCTACAAGTGGATCGAGGCATCCCGCAACACCCAGTCCGCCCTGTCGGACGTGGTGGCGGGAATGGTCATCGTCCAGGACAGGGAGGGGGACATCTACGACCAGTACGCCACCGTGCCTGACGGACAGACCGACTTGTTGGTAAGGGCGGCGAAGGACAGGACGTTGGCGGACAAACAAAAGTTGTTCGGTTGTTTGTCCCACGAGGCTGTCCAGGGAACATCCGAAGTCACGGTAGATGCCCGCAACGGCCGTAAACGCAGGACGGCAAGGCTGGAAGTAAAGTACAAAGAGGTAACGCTTGCCAGGCCCAAAAGCGCGGGCGGCGACACGCCCGAATCCCTAAAGCTGTATTTGGTGGAAGCGTTGGAAGCGGGCTGCACGGGCAGGGACAAAATAAGCCGGCGTTTACTGACCACCGTCCGCGTGACAAGCATGGAAACAGCGTTGTGCTGCATCGAGTGGTACAGTTGGCGCTGGACGATAGAAGAAGTGTTCAAGGTCTTAAAGAAAGAAGGCTACGATATAGAATCCTCCGAACTGGAATACGGCGCGTCTGTCAGAAAACTCTGTCTGTTGATCCTGGAGGTGATCATAAAACTCTTCCTGATGCGCCTGGCGTATGCCGAACCGGAAAGGGAATTAAGCGCCGACAGTTGTTTCAGCCAGGAGGAACAGGAATTTTTAGAGCATCAGACGACCCGTCTGGAAGGCAGAACGGAAAAGCAGAAAAACCCTTACGAGCGCAAAGATTTAAAGCGTTGTGTGTGGGTAATAGCCAGGCTGGGCGGATGGAAAGGCTACGAAAGCAAAAGACATCCGGGCATCACCACCCTCTGGACTGGTTTAAAGCTCTTTGACGCCGCGTTTCAGGGTTGGATGATACACCGAGATGTGTCCACACGATAGCACCTACGCGGGAATGACGGCAAACGTTTTCATT
>JASGDY010000045.1:0-14812 GCA_047606825.1 Chitinophagaceae bacterium | reverse complement strand
TTTGCAATGCACTGCTATTTGCGGATTGCAAATCCGCCGATACGGCTTCAGGATTACAAATCCTGAAGAGCGGAGTAATAAAAATTATTGGTCTATATTGAATTTCATTATCGTATAAATAACTCAAACAGCTTCTAATGGAGCTTCGTAGGTGCGGCCTTATCATTTTATAAGGTCGTTCCTACGGAACTTACTACCATATTTTGTTGTCTATACGACCAAAAGTAGGCTCCAACGGAGCTAACCCATATAAGCTCCCTACTCCAATATCCGCTTCATGTGCATACTGTTGCTGCCTTTGATGAGTATTTCCGTGTTTTCAAAATGTTGTGCCTGGTACCACGTGCGTGCCTTTTCGGAATCGGCAAAATAAACGTATGGCGTCACGTCTATCTGCCCAAAATCACCGCCGACCAACACGACTTCGTCCCAATCGTATTGCTTGATAAGTGCCAATATATGTGCGTGTTCCTCGATGCTGGACGCACCGAGTTCCATCATCGCACCGACCATCAGGACTTTTTTGTCGGATTGCAGTCCTGCAAAATTGTGGATGGCGGCGGCCATGCTTGTCGGGTTGGCGTTGTAGGCGTCCAATATGATTTTGTTGGAACCCGACTGTACCAGTTGGGAACGGCTGTTGGACGGCGCGTAAGAGCTGATGGCATGCTGTATTTTTTCCGCAGGCACTTGGAATGCGTTGCCGACGGCGACCGCGCAGAGGATGTTGGGAAGGTTGTAGGAGCCGACCAACTGCGTCTTGATGGTAAACGGTTTGTCAAATCCTTTTGTGATTTCGACTTCCAGAAAGGGGTCGTTGGCAGTCTCTTTCCCCGTCACTTCGCCGTCCTTGGTACCATACCAGTGGATGGTTGCAATGCCTTTGGACATGTCGTGCAGGTAGTCATAATCGTCAAAGGCGAAAATCCCGCCGTCGTGCGCCCTGATATAATCGTACAGTTCGCCTTTGCCCTTGCGTACACCTTCGATGCCACCAAAACCTTCCAGGTGCGCTTTTCCGCAGTTGGTGATGATGCCCAGGCTGGGTTGGGCATATAGGCAATAGCTTTCGATTTCTTTCTGGTGGTTGGCGCCCATCTCGATGATGGAGATCTCCGCGTCTCGCTTGACGCGCAGGATTGTAAGTGGGATACCTATATGGTTGTTGAGGTTGCCTTGCGTAAAATAGGTGTTGTATTGCTGGCTCAGTACCGCATGTACGAGTTCTTTGGTCGTGGTCTTGCCGTTGCTGCCCGTGATGCCGATGAAAGGAATGCTGAACGTTTCGCGGTGTGTTTTTGCCAGATCGTGCAAAGTGTCCAGTACGTTGTCAACCAATATAAAACGCTTGTCTTCATGTTGTTGTGCATCATCGATGATGGCGTAAGCCGCACCTGCGTCCAATGCCTTTTGTGCAAAATCATTGCCGTTGAAACTCGGGCCTTTCAAGGCAAAAAAAAGGGAATCTTTTTCGATGTTGCGTGTATCGGTGCCGACCTTGGGGTGTTGCAGATAGAGCGCATATAAATCCGGTATGTTCACCTTGCTATGTTTTATATAGCAAACATAGCAAGTAAAAAGGAAAAAGTGAAAAACGCCTAACGCTCAAATCCTTGCCGCAAAAAAATAATGCTAATCAAGGGTTGAAAAAATAAAAAGGCTGTGTGCCTAGTCCGGAGGAGCTTACTTTTGGTAGCATCCGTTACAATGTGGTTTATAAAGTTCCTACGGAACTTGTTTGCACTGTTCGATCATAGCTACCAAGAGGTCGTCCGCTACGGCGGACTTTTTCAACCCTTGATGCGCATAAATAACTAAAAAAAAGCCCAACACATACATTGCGTTGGGCTTTTGGCATGGCGCGTTTGCAGCGTTAATTGATCCGCACGGAGATGATGGAAGACTGGCCGCCTTTGTTGTGCATCATCAGGGTGATGTTAAAGGATTTGTCCCTGCCGGTTACTTTTCCGGCGATGTACATCGTGCCGCCCATTTCCCTTTTGGAAGTCAGGTCAAATCCATTGATATTGTTGTTGGCATAAAAAGTACGGAACAGGATGCCCGCCTGGTTCTTGCTGATGTTCTTTGCTTCTTCCTTTTCCGGCAGCTTCAAGTCCAGCACATCGTCGAAGTGCTGGCTAATGGCCGCCGGATCTGCACGTTTCAATGCGTTGATGATGTCATCGTTGCTGCTTGTGTTCTTCATGGAAAAAGCCATCAACACAAATGCGCCACATATAAATAAAACAAACTTCTTCATTTTGTCAAAACCTCCCCGCTTTATTACACGTTTCCGTAGCAAATTGTACGCCAAAAAGTCAAAATAAAAAGAAAATACGCAGGAACTGACGTGTAATCCAATAATACCAATAATTGTATATAACGTCATTTTGCAAATGCCACTAGCTGGATATCAAAATTCTAAATGGTTGTACACAAATAAATTATGTAATTTTATCCCCCAAAAATAAAAGGGTAAAAACGTGCAACGCCGCACGGTGTTTGGCTCTCGGCTAAAAGCTGATTTTAAAGAATAAATCAATTGAAAAGACAAAAAATATACAGATGAAAAATGACAAGGTAATCCTAATAATCATGGACGGCTGGGGACTCGGGCAGGTGCAGTCCGCCGACGCTATCCAGAATGCCAACACCCCGTTTGTGGACTCCCTCTACGGCAAATACCCACATTCGACATTGGTGACCTGCGGCGAAGTGGTCGGTCTGCCGGATGGACAGATGGGTAACAGCGAGGTCGGACACCTCAACCTTGGTGCGGGACGTATCGTGTACCAAGAACTCCAGCGTATCAATGTGGGCATCCGCGACGGCTCCTTTGCCCAGAATTCTGCATTGTTGGCGACTATCCAATATGCAAAAGACAACAACAAACCGCTGCATTTCATCGGTCTGGTTAGCGACGGCGGCGTGCATAGCCATATCAACCACCTCAAGGCACTACTGGACGTGGCACATGGCAATGGTCTGGGAAAGTTATACGTCCACGCCTTTACAGACGGGCGCGACTGCGACCCGCACAGCGGCGCGGGCTTCATTGCTGACTTGCAGGGACATCTGCAAAAAACAGGCGGACATATCGCCAGCATCACCGGTCGTTACTACGCGATGGACCGCGACCGTCGTTGGGAAAGGGTTAGGTTGGCCTACGATGCGTTGGTCAACGGTGCGGGCGACGCGAGCGATGATTTGGTGGCGAGCATCAAGGCTTCCTATGGGGCAGGCGTATCGGATGAATTTTTGAAACCTATCGTCAACGCTTCCCTGCATGATGACCCCGACGCGAAAATCAAGGACGGCGATGCGGTCATTTGTTTCAATTTCCGTACCGACCGTCCGCGCGAAATCACGCAGGTGTTGACGCAGGAAGATTTCCCTGATTTTGGAATGCACAAGCTCCAACTGTATTACACGACCATGACGGAATACGACAAGACCTATAACGGCGTACACGTCATCTACGAAAAAGATAATCTCGTCAATACCTTGGGTGAGGTGCTTTCCCAGGCAGGGAAAAAACAAATCCGTATTGCCGAAACCGAAAAATACCCGCACGTGACGTTTTTCTACAGCGGTGGCCGCGAACAGGAGTTTCCTGGCGAAAAACGCATCATGGTCGCTTCACCCAAAGTGGCAACCTATGACCTGCAACCCGAAATGAGCGCATTCGGCATCGTCGAAAAAATCGTCCCGGAAATAGAAGCGGAATCCGCGGATTTTATCTGCCTCAATTTTGCCAATACCGACATGGTCGGGCATACCGGCGTGTTCAGTGCCGTTGTAAAAGCTGCCGAAACCGTTGACCAATGCGTAGAAAAAGTCGTCACCGCTGCCTTGCACCATGGTTATACCGTCTTCTTGACGGCAGACCACGGCAACGCCGACTTCATGGTCAACGAAGATGGAAGCCCCAATACCCAGCATTCGCTCAACCTTGTGCCGTTCTTCGTCATCAATGATGAATTTAAAGGAACGATCAAGCCCGGAAAGCTCGGCGACCTCGCTCCGACGATATTGACGGTGATGAACCTGTCGATTCCCAAGGACATGACAGGAGAGGTGTTGATATAACTATTTCATTCTCTACATTCGGATAAACGGTGCAATGAAGAATGTGGACATCTTATCGTCATTCCTGCGTAGGCAGGAATCTGGATAGCAATACCAAAAATAAAAAGCGGCAGCCCAATATTGGACTACCGCTTTCCTCTTAATCTATATAATCAAACTAACCAATTACGACGACCAGGCTTCTGATGATGGCAGCCAGTTTGACGGCCTCAAAGATGCGTTGTTCGCTACCGCCGTGCTGACGTACCGAAGCTTCGTGGGAAGTGACGCACATTTCGCAACCGTTCAGCGCGGAAACCGCCAGGCTCAACAGTTCGAAAAATTCCTTGCCCAGTATCGGGTTCATCATGATGCTCATCTTGATGCCGGCGGGCATACTGTTATATGTGTCCTTATTAAGGAAGTGACGGAACCGGTAGAATACGTTGTTGGCGTTCATCAGTGAAGTTGCAGCGACGACTTCGGCAATTTCTTCGTCTGTAGCGCCTTCTTCTTTTGCCAAAGCGGTAAAGCCAGCGTTCAGTGTATCCGATTTTTGGTTGACGGCACTTGCCAATGCCAGCAACGCAGCTTCTTTTTTACTCAGGTATTGGTTGTTGGCTATGACGTTGCCAACATTGATTTTCAGGTCTTTGAGATAGCGGGCTTCTACCTTGGCCAATGCTTCCGCATTGTCGGAATAGGTGTAGTCCGGGACTTTTATCGCATCCAAAAGTTTGGAGAGCGTTTCGTTTGTAATAACTTCTGCCATGATTGTATTTTTTATGAAAACGGCAGGATTTTTTCCTGCCGTCCGTGATGTAATTTAAGGGCTAGGGATAAATATTATAAACCTAAAACTTCATTCAAGGTTTTTTCACCTTTTTTCCAGTTGCAAGGGCATAGTTCGTCCGTCTGCAAAGCGTCCAGTACGCGGATGACTTCCTGTACGTTGCGGCCTACGTTGAGGTCGTTGACCGACGACCAGCGGATAATGCCGTCTGGGTCGATGATGAAAGTTGCGCGGTAAGCCACTTTTTCCGGTTCGGCCAAGATGCCCAGGTCTTCGGCGAGGGATTTGGAAGTGTCGGCGATTATCGGGAATTGGAGGTCGCGAAGGTTCTCATTGTCACGGCGCCACGCCAGGTGTACAAATTCGGAATCTGTGGATGCTCCCAGCAGTACGGTGTCGCGGTCGTCAAATTCGTCAAAGTTTTTGTTGAACTCAGCGATTTCCGTAGGACATACAAACGTGAAATCCTTGGGCCACCAGAACAATACCGTCCATTTGCCATCGATATAGCTATTGTCGATTGTTGCGAACTCCTTGCCTGGAGCGTCCACGTCGATTTCTACACATGCTGTCTTTGAAAATTCCGGAAACTTGCTTCCGATAGATAATACTCTACTCATGATTATACGATTTTGATTGGTTTCGATTGATTGGACTGCAAATGTCGGCAAATATCATATAGGTAATGTATCGAATATTTTATAAACTTATAGATTTAATCTATTTGTTGTTTTAAAGTGGAAAAGGCAGAATGACCGAAAGGAGGGAATTGACAGAAAAAGAATGTCTCCGCCGTCATTCCTGCCTACGCAGGAATGACGGTGAGGTGTTTATTGCTTGTTTAGGTTTTTTTCTTCCCCGCATAGTCTCCCCAATGGAACTTTGCGGATAAGAAGTTTCTCTTTTCATACCTTACAAAGGCATATTTTAGGACCGCAAAGTCCTCGTCTAGAGACTATGCGAGGAATGCGGGTTTGTCTCATTTATTGGAAGGACAAGATGGCTCCAATATCAAGCAACAGAAAAAATACCACACCCATAATCGGTGATATCCAAACATTTCGTGTATGTTTGAGTTAAATATTAAAACTGTAAATTCTATGAAAAAAGGTCTGATTGTCGTCATTATCCTTGCTATTGTGCTATTAGGCTTTGGATGTGGAATCAAAAGCGCATACAATGAAATAGTAACAAAAGAGCAATCTGTGCAAAAGGCATGGAGTGATGTAGAAACAAATTATCAAAGACGTACCGACTTGTATAGTAGTGTTGTGAAAACAATAGAGGGGTCTGCGAATTTTGAAAAATCTACATTGAAAGATGTAATAGATGCAAGGTCGAAGGCTACAAGCATCAATGTCGATGTTAATGATTCGGCTAGCTTGGGTAATTTCCAAAGGGCTCAATCCCAATTACAAGGGGCTTTTGGGCGATTGATGGCTGTTTCTGAAGCATATCCAGACTTAAAAACCACAACGGCATTCCAAGGCTTTCAGGCTCAAATAGAAGGTACAGAGAATCGTATCAATGTAGCCCGGAGAGATTACAATAAAGCCGTAAACGAGTATAATACGGATATAAAGAAATTTCCTAGAAACATAATTGCATCATTCTTTAATTATAAAGAAAAGGCGTATTATAAAGCTGATGCAGGCAGTGAAAAGAATCCAGACATTGATTTTAATATCAAATAGTTTGGTATTTCATTTTTAACTTTTGCCTTTTTACTTAAACAAATGTTTTCCTTATTCAAAAAACAAAAGCCGATACGGTTCCTCTCTGCCCAACAGCAGGAAGAAGTCGTGTCGGCTATCCGATCCGCCGAGAAAAGTACGAGCGGCGAAATCCGTGTGTTTATTGAAAACAAATGCCGTTTCGTCGATCCCATCGACAGGGCATACGAGGTTTTCGGCGGCTTGCAGATGGAGAAAACGGAGCAGCGCAACGCCGTACTCGTCTACATTGCGGTCAAGCACCGGCAGTTGGCGATCTATGGGGACGAAGGTATCCATGCCAAGCTTGGACAGGCGTTCTGGGATGGGGAAGTCCGGCAGATGCTCGCGTCTTTCAACAAGGAAGATTATGCACAAGGACTTATCGCTATCATCCGGGATGTAGGTGCCGCCCTCAGTGAACAATTTCCCTACAATCCCGACACCGATAAGAACGAGTTGCCGGACGACCTTGTTTTTGGACGGTAACAGTTTTTGGGCATTGGATTCTGTACTTCATCACAGATAAATAACGGATTGTGAATAATGTTGGCTTCTTCCCGTGATTCCCGCGTAGGTGGGAATCTGATACATGGTACTTGAAGTTTCCCCCTACGCGGGAATCACGTGCCAAGGTGTTCATTGTTTATTTACGTGTTTACTGTCTTGCAAGACGTTGCATATTTTTATTTTACGAAGTTCTAGGCTTTTTCATTTTTCCCGTATTTCATACATACACACGATATTTCTTGAAAAGATTACACGATATCCACAAGTTTTTATTGGTCATTTTGACCACCTGGCTGTTGGTTTTGAATGCCATCGGACAAAAACTACCGTCCAAACCCAGTCCTCCGAGACTGGTCAACGACTTGGCGCATATCCTGTCCACTGACCAACAGACGGAACTGGAGCACAAGCTGGTTGCGCTGGACGACAGCACGTCCAACCAGATTGCCGTCGTCACGATCAACACATTGGACGGTTATCCCATCGAGGACTATGCCAACAAACTTTTCCGCGCCTGGGGCATCGGCAACAAAGCGACCAACAACGGCGTATTGGTATTGGTGTCGGTCGCCGACAGGCAGTTTAGGATTGAGGTGGGCTATGGGTTGGAAGGTGCGATTCCGGATGTGACAGTTTCGGATATCATGGCGCGTGTGATGGTGCCATATTTCAAACAAGGCGATTATTACACAGGTATTGACAAGGCGACCGACACATTGGCCGCTGCCGCTGCTGGCGAGTACCATACGGCACGTGAACGTTCGGATGACGACATGGACGGCGGTACCGCCGTTCTCATCTTTATCGTATTGGTCGTTATCATCATCCTGATTGTCCGTCGTGGCGGCGGTGGAAGTGGCGGTGTGATGAGCCGTCGCGGTTCGGGTAGCTGGCTTCCGCCGATATGGTTTGGTGGCGGTGGAAGTAGTTTTGGCGGCGGCTTCGGCGGCGGCAGTGGCGGCGGCTTCGGTGGATTTGGCGGCGGCTCTTCCGGTGGCGGTGGTGCGAGCGGCAGTTGGTAGATTGTTCCCCGAAAATATGGATGTAGTCCTTTGCAGATGGGCTTTCTTTATATTTTTACCTAATATTAAAGTACTGCCATTAAACAATCGCGATAAATAACCATCTAACCCACTGGATTTTGAACACAACATGCACAATCGTTATCTAAAAATATTACTCGTTATTCTCCTTTTCATTGCGGGAAATGGTATTGCGATGCTCCATGCAGCGAGCGAGCACCATGCCTCTTCCGGTGCGTCGGCGGTATATCATAGTTTAGTCGGGCGCACGCGACATGCCGCGTTTTTGGAACATCACCATAAAATCCCCAAAGCGCATACAGGCCATAAGGCGCAGAAGCCACCACAATTTGACGTGGACTCTGACGATGAGGACGATACAGGGTATCAACAACCGCAGGTAAGCCCTGGGGACGATGTTTTTTTATGTTCTAATTGCTTGACAAGCACCGATACGTATCATGTCATCCATGCTACAGCATTGCTTTTTTATTCCCGGCCGTCCTTTCATAGTACTCCCGTGTACCTGCTTTTCCGTGTAATCCGGATTTGACTATTTCCTTTTTTCCAACAATATATCAGATTGTAATAGGCCGCTTTATAAACCGTGGCCTAAGAAATTGTTCTCACCGTCGGGTAGAGCCGCATATTGATACTTTCAGTAGTATCTAGGCGATTTCGTTGATATCGCAAAACCACCATAATTGTACAAACCATAACGCATGATCAAAAGAATATTCATAGGCTCCTGTATGTGGATGACGATCCTATGTAGCACCGGCTGCCACTCGGATAAAACAGATGACACCGAAACGAGCGTCAAATACACTGTTACCAATCCGTTGAAGGTAGACACTTCCCTTGTCAAGGATTATGTTTCGCAGATTAAATCGGTGCGCAACATCGAAATACGTGCGCAGGAACAAGGTTTCCTCCAAAAAATATACGTGGACGAAGGTCAATACGTAAAAGCCGGACAACTGCTGTTCCGCATCATGCCCCAAGTCTATGAGGCCGAACTGCAAAAATCCCAGGCGGAGGCGCAGTCCAGTGAAATCGAACTCAAAAATACACAGTCGCTGGCGGACAAAAACATCGTTTCTGCGAGCGAACTGGCACTGGCGAAAGCGAAACTCAACGAGGCCCGTGCCGATACGAAGCTGGCGCAGATACATCTGTCATTTACCGAGATACGCGCACCGTTTAGCGGTACTATCGACCGTCTTCCGTTGAAGCTGGGAAGCCTTGTCGACGAGGGCGCGTTGCTGACGACGCTTTCGGACAACAGTCAGGTTTTTGCCTATTTCAACATGTCCGAACCGGAATACCTCAATTACCGTGCGAACGAACAAAAAAACGGTAAGCAAAGTGCCGACCTGATACTCGCCAACGGTGACCTGTTGGGTAAAAAAGGTGTGGTCGAAACCGTCGAAGGCCAATTTGACAACGAAACAGGAAACATCGCTTTCCGTGCGCGTTTCCCCAATCCCAACGGCTGGCTCAAAAACGGCGAAACGGGAAAAGTCAGGATGCTCGCCCACATCAAAAATGCCCTGATGATTCCCCAAAAATCAACTTACGAACTTCAGGACAGGAAATATGTCTACGTCGTGGACAAAAGCAATACCGTCAAGTCGCGGTTGATAACCGTAGGCGCGGAATTGCCCAACGTTTATCTCGTCACCGGCGGTCTGTCCCCAGAAGACAAGATATTGTTTGACGGCGTACAGGCCGCCAAGGAAGACCAGTCCATCAAGTATGACTATCTGCAACCGCAACAGGCAATCCAAAGCCTGAAACTAAAAGCCGAATAATTTATTATGTTTAGCAAATTTATAAAGAGACCTGTCCTTTCCATCGTTATATCACTGATCATCGTGTTTCTTGGTGTGTTGGCGTTGACCAGCCTGCCGGTGACACAGTATCCGTCCATATCGCCGCCCAAAGTCAATATCGTCGCAGACTATCCCGGCGCGAACAATGAACTGATGATTAAGGCTGTCGTCATTCCTTTGGAACGTGCGTTGAACGGTGTTCCCGGTATGAAATATATGGAATCGAGTGCCGGTAATGACGGTGAGGCCAATATACAGGTGGTTTTCAACTTGGGAACCGATCCTAACCAGGCCACATTGAACGTGCAGAACCGTGTGGCTGCCGTGACCAACAAGCTACCACCGTTGGTCATACGTGAGGGTGTCAAAATCAGCAGGGAAGAATCCAACATGCTGATGTACATCAACCTCTACACCAATGACACGTCCATGGGTGAAAACTTCCTGTACAACTATGCCGACATCAATATCCTGTCTGAGCTGAAACGTGTCGATGGCGTTGGTTTTGCCGACATCCTCGGGAACCGTGAATATGCGATGCGTGTATGGCTCAAGCCGGATAAGATGACCACGTACAAGATCTCCGCAGACGAGGTCATGGACGCGTTGAACAACCAAAGTCTGGAAGCCTCTCCGGGAAAAACAGGTGAAAGCTCCGGTCGTAACGCGCAGTCTTTTGAATACATACTAAAATATCCCGGACGCTATACTACCAAGGAAGGTTATGAGAACATCGTCCTGCGTGCCAGTCCCGATGGACAGCTCCTGCGCCTCAAAGACGTCGCGGACATTGAGTTTGGTAGCTCCATGTACGACCTATATTCTTACCTCAACGCCAAACCGTCCGCCGCTATCGTATTGAAACAATCCTATGGTAGCAACGCCTCCCAAGTTATCGCGGACGTCAAAGCCAAGATGAAGGAACTGAAAGCATCCTTCCCCAAAGGAATGGATTATGAAATCAGCTATGACGTATCCAAATTTTTGGATGCGTCGATTGAGAAAGTCATCCACACATTGGTCGAGGCGTTTATCCTTGTCGGTATTGTGGTATTTATCTTTTTGGGAGACTGGCGTTCCACGCTCATCCCGACGATTGCCGTTCCTGTCTCGTTGATTGGGACATTTGTGTTCATGCAGTTTTTCGGTATTACGATCAATCTTATCACGCTGTTTGCGTTGGTGTTGGCGATTGGCGTCGTGGTGGACGATGCTATCGTGGTGATAGAAGCCGTCCATGCCAAAATGGAGAAACTCCATCTTTCGCCGTTGAAGGCGACGCAACAGGCGATGAAAGAGATTGGCGGCGCCATCGTTGCCATTACTTTCCTGATGGCATCGGTGTTCATTCCTGTGGCGTTCATGTCAGGGCCGGTCGGGATTTTTTACCGACAGTTTTCCATAACGATGGCGACGGGCATTATCCTTTCGGGGCTGGTAGCCTTGACGCTTACCCCGGCATTGTGCGCCATCATGCTCAAAAATACGCACGGCAAATACAAAAAGAAAACGCCGGTGGACAAGTTCATCGATGCTTTCAACAGACGGTTTGACGGCATGTCGCGTCGCTATACCAGTTTGTTGGGCAAAGTGGTCACGCGTAGGTTCGCAACATTTGGCGTGTTGCTACTTTTCTGTGTTGGGACCTGGTTTCTGAGCGGGCGGGTGCCGTCCGGGTTTATTCCCAATGAGGACCAAGGCATGATCTACGCCATCATCCAGACGCCGCCTGGTTCTTCCCTTGAGAGGACCAACAATGTCGCCGGGCAATTGCAACGGATTTGCCAGCATATCGACGGCGTGCAGTCCGTGTCGGCATTGGCAGGCTATGAAGTGTTGACGGAAGGTACGGGTTCCAATTCGGGTACTTGTCTTATCAACCTCAAGGAGTGGAAAGACCGTAAGGAGTCGGCGCAGCAAATCATCGACGAACTGGAAGAAAAATCCAAGGAAATACCTGCCGCGACAATTGAGTTTTTCCAGCCGCCGGCCGTTCCGGGTTACGGTGCCGCCGGTGGTTTTGAGCTGCGTCTTTTGGACAAAGCCGGAAGTGGCGATTATAAATTGATGGAAAAAGTAAGTAACGACTTTGTTGCCGAGCTCAACAAGCGCAAGGAACTGTCGTCGGTGTTTTCTTTTTACAGTGCGAGTTTCCCACAATACATGCTGCATATCGACAACGATCTTGCTCAGCAGAAAGGTGTGACGATCGACAATGCCTTGAATACGCTCTCGACGTTGATTGGTAGCGACTATGAGACCAACTTCATCAAGTTTGACCGACAATACAAGGTCATCGTGCAGGCGTTGCCGCAATATCGAGCGTTGCCCGAGGATATTTTGAAACTGTACGTCAAAAACTCCCGTGACGAGATGGTGCCGTTTTCTGCCTTTATGACAATGGAAAAAGTATATGGTCTTTCCGAAATCGACCGTCACAATATGTCCAATTCGTCGCAGATTAGTGGTTCTGCCGCTCCGGGGTACAGTAGTGGCGAAGCGATTGAGGTCATCAAGGAAGTCGCCAAAAAAACGCTTCCGCGCGGTTTTGACATAGACTGGGCGGGCATTTCCAAGGATGAAGTTTCGCGGGGCAATGAAGCGATCTACATTTTCCTGATATGTTTGGGCTTTGTCTTCCTTGTGCTTTCGGCGCAATATGAAAGTTTCATATTGCCGTTGGCGGTCATCCTTTCGCTGCCTGTCGGGATTTTCGGGGCGTTTCTGTTCCTCAAGTTGTTTGGTTTGGAAAATAATATCTACGCGCAGATTGCGATGGTCATGCTGATTGGCCTATTGGGTAAAAACGCTGTATTGATAGTGGAATTCGCGTCGCAGCGGCACAGTCAGGGTTTGAATATACGGCAAGCCGCGATGGAAGGTGCCAAAGTACGTTTCCGTCCGATATTGATGACCTCGTTTGCATTTATCGCGGGACTGTTGCCGTTGATGTTTGCGACTGGGCCAGGTAAGACAGGCAACCGGACGATAGGAACGGCAGCTGCGGGCGGTATGCTTTTCGGGACACTTTTCGGCGTGGTAATGATACCCGGGCTGTTCTATATTTTCGGAACAATCGCCTCCAGACGCAAACTGCTCAAGGAAGAGGAGGACGAACCTTTGTCGGAAGAGTTGCGTCATGGCGATGAAGTGTAATGCGCTAAAGGCTTAATGCCGAATGCTCAACGCCCTTTTTCTCCGCATAGTCTCTCGAAGAGGACTTTGCGGAGAAAAATTCAAAACCAACCATTTAAAAAAGATAATTCAATGAACAAACGCATTCTATATCAAGCTATTGGCATTGTCTGCCTCTGCCTTGTTTACGGCAGTTGCAAAGTGCCAAAAGTTGCGGAGCGGCAGGAAAATGCTGCCGTTCCCAATACGTTCGACTCGTCCGCAACGACGGACACGACTAGTTCGGCAGCGGTACACTGGCGGGATTTTTTCACAGATCCTTATCTGGTCAGCCTGATTGACACGGCGTTGAAAAACAACCAGGAACTCAACATCACTTTGCAGGAAATCGAAATCGCAAAGAATGAGGTTCGTGCCAAAAAAGGAGATATTTTGCCATCGGTCAACTACCATGTCGGCGCAGGTGTGGACAAGGCGGGACGCTATACGAGCCAAGGTGCGGGCGACGCCTCTACTGAAATGACACCGGGCAAGGCAGTACCGGAATATCTGGGCGATTTTGCTTTAGGGCTTGATGCAGAATGGGAAGCCGATATTTGGCATAAGCTGCACGATGCTCAGGCTGCCGAAGTAGACCGCTACCTTGCGACTGTGGAAGGAAAGAATTTCGTGTTGACCAACCTGATTGCCGAGGTCGCCAATTCGTACTATGAACTTTTGGCACTCGACTACCAGTTAGGGGTCGTCAAGCAAAGCATTGTCCTGCAACAAGATGCCTTGGAAATCGTCAAGGCGCAAAAGGAAGCCGCACGTGCCAATGAACTCGGCGTGCAGCAATTTGCCGCGCAAGTCAAAAGCACGCAAAGCCGTGAATTTGAAATAGCACAAGACATCAAGGAAACCGAAAACAGGATTAATTTTCTGTTGGCGCGTTTTCCGCAAAAGATAGAACGCACGCAGACTGATTTTATAAATCTTCCCATTGCGTCCGTCAGTACAGGCGTGCCGTCCAGCTTGCTTGAAAACCGACCGGACATCCGACAGGCGGCACTGGAGCTCGCCGCATCCAAACTGGATGTTAAGGTCGCGCGTGCGGAGTTCTATCCGTCGTTCACCATTACGGCGGCATTGGGTTTCGACGCGTTTAGCCCCAAATATCTCTTTCGCGTACCGCAATCCATAGCCACCTCGTTGCTGGGCGATGTGGCCGGTCCGTTGATCAACAAAAACGCCATCAAAGCGGAATATTATTCGGCCAATGCACGACAGTTGCAGGCGGTGTACAACTATGAACGCAGTATCCTGAACGGTTATGTCGAAGTGTCCAACGGACTGTCCGGTATTGCGAATCTGCAAAAAAGCTACGACCAGCAAACCCAACAGGTGGCCGCGTTGAACAATTCTATTGAGATTTCCAACAGTTTGTTTAAATCGGCACGTGTTGATTATCTCGACGTATTGACGGCCCAGCGCGACGCTTTGGAAGCCAAACTCGACCTCGTCGATACCAAAAAAGGGCAACTTAACGCCGTGGTCAATATGTACAAGGCACTGGGCGGCGGTTGGAAATAGGTGTAGTATAGTTAAATCAATATATAATGTCATAAATATGCATAAACAAAAAGCTCTTCTGGTGTATATCCGAATTTTTTTCTGATACTTTTGGCTTGCGCCCATTTTTTTTCGATTGGATTAAGGTCGGGGCTGTAAGGTGGGAGGAATTCCAAAACATGCCCC
>JASGDY010000044.1:0-24401 GCA_047606825.1 Chitinophagaceae bacterium | reverse complement strand
TTATTACTCCGCTCTTCAGGATTTGTAATCCTGAAGCCGTATCGGCGGATTTGCAATCCGCAAATAGCAGTGCATTGCAAATGCACGGATAAGCGTTCGGGATTGCAAATCCCGAACAGCACAAACAGACTCCGAGAGCATTGCACATTTTTATGCAGCGTACAGTATAGTGAATCGGCTCTCTTTTGCTAAACCTCACCCGCGACCCCTCTCCCAAGTGAGAGGGGTCGCGGGTGAGGTCTAAATACTTTTTTCCTTCTCCGCAAAGTCCCCGCCGCGGCAGGGACTTTGCGGAGAAGCAATACACGTTTTTATGTCTTGGAAGCATATAAAACCGTACTGAAAAACTTAACTCAAACAGTCTCCGAGTCTTATTTTTAACCATTTAATGTTTAGAAGTATCGTATTGCTACGGACTGATTGATAAAAAAGCTGGCGAATCTGGCCAGCTTTTTTATCAAAAATATTCAAAACGCTTTTTTATTTAGTCACTACATCTGCCGCATACAACGCTTTTGCTTCTTGGTAGAAAGCATCGGCATATTGGAGATAGGTCGTGGCAAATGTTTCGGAAGGTTCGTTTTTGTTGATTTGCAGGACAAGTGTTTCAAAAGAGTCGAAACCTTCCGGCAGGCGGACTTCACCCAACGCGACAAAGTTCTTGTCGAAGTCGCGCAAGATGCCTGCCTGTGTATTGCAGCTTACTTCCTTGGAAAGGAGCAGTGCTTTGGCGGCACTGATGAGTGTGTTGTAGCTATGATAGACGCTGTCCGCCCATTGCCCAACATCGAAAGTCTCGTGCGCCCAACCCAGTTTTTCCTCCGCTTCATACAAAAGCGTCGCTACCAAATCAACGACCACGCCGGCGCATTCGCCGACACCGATTTCGGGTTTGTACTCGCCGACCTGTCCCCAGTCGATATAATCGTCGGCAGACAGGTTGGTCTGGTCTGCGAGCGGCTTCAACAACTGGTAGAAATAATCTTTTCCCTGACGTTCATAGTATTGTTTGAACAGCTCGTCTGCCAAGGCGTTGGCTTTATAGTCATCCAACACGGAACGCATGGTCTGTGGCGCACGTTTCGTGGGAACTTTGATGACTCTTTCGGCGGCACGTCCCAGACCGTCGCCGAAAGGACCGCCCGCCAACATGACTTGTACGGCGGGGACGATTTTGCCGGCGACTTTCAATGAACTGCCGTGAAAACCAATGTCGGCGAGTCCGTGCTGGCCGCAACTGTTCATGCAACCGCTGATTTTTATTTTCAGGTCGCGGTTGTAGATGAGGTCGGGATATTCTTCATAGAGAACATTTTCCAATACACGGGCCATTTCCGTGCTGTTGGAAATGCCGAGATTGCAGGTGTCCGTACCTGGGCAGGTCGTGATGTCGGTGATGCTGTCAAAACCAGGAACGGCAAGCCCCAATTTGTCTAATTGTGTGTAGAGATAAGGTAATACTTCCGGACGGACATATTTCAGCAACAGGCCTTGGTTTTGTGTGATGCGCATTTCGTCTGCCACCAAACCTTCGACGGCATCGGCAAAAGCGCGTGTCTGGTCGGACGACATATCGCCTGTCAATACTTTGACATAGACGCAGAAAAATCCGTCTTGTTTTTGCGGATAGACATTGGTGGCTTTCCAACGCTGGTAAGCGTTTTCGTTTGTTATGGTGACTGTTGGGACTTCTTTTATTGCCGGAGCCTCCGGTTGCGGCACAAGGTTTCTATCCACGACAAAAGACTTGGATTTGTTGGCGATTCTTTCTTCTTCAATCAAACGCAAAACTTCCTCCAGTCCCATTTTTTGAATGAGGTATTTGAAACGCGCCTTATTGCGGTTGGCTCTTTCGCCATAGCGGTCAAATACGCGGATGGTACTTTCCGTGTATGGAATCATCTGGTCTTCCGGCAAAAACTCGTGTACGACGCTCGCCATGAACGGTTGCGCGCCGAGACCACCGCCCAACATGACCTTGAAGCCACGGACTTCCTTGCCATCCACGATTTTCACTTTTGGAATAAATCCTAAGTCGTGTATGAACGTAAATCCCGTGTCTTCCTCACTGGACGAAAAAGCAATCTTGAACTTGCGCCCCATTTCCTGGTCGATGGGATTGCGTAAAAAAAACTCAAACATCGCCTGCGCGTAAGGAGATATATCAAATGCTTCGTTGTGGTCGATGCCAGCCGCGGGCGATGCCGTGATATTGCGCACCGTGTTGCCGCAGGCCTCGCGCAGGGTAATGTCGTCCTCTGCCAGTTTGGCCCATAGTTCGGGGGTGCGGTCAAGGCTCACGTAGTGGATCTGTACATCCTGCCGGGTCGTGAAATGCAGCTTGTTGCTGGCAAACTCGTCCGAAAGGTCGGCGATGCGGCGTATCTGTTTGAATGTGATTTTTCCGAAAGGGAGTTTAATGCGTACCATCTGCACGCCGGGTTGACGTTGTCCGTACACACCTCTGGCAAGACGCAGACTTTTGAATTTGGTCTCGTCGATCTTGCCTTCCCTGTAAAGACGTATTCTACGGTCAAGGTCAATGATTTCTTTTTCCACTACTGGATTGTGTAGGTTTTCCAGCTCTGACCTGAAACTTTGCATATTCTATAAGAAAATTAAATATCTAAAATTGGCTGTAAAGGTATATAATTCTACAAATTCAGTAGAATTTTTGTTTGGAAATGTTAGAGGGATACTTTTCATAAAATACCACCCATGCTTGATGTCTAATAGGATGGCTAATGTCTTAGGTGGTCAGCATCGTTGTGGCTGGGAGCATTCTACTTTCGTGGAATTGCTGCGGGGTGTCGTTTGCCACATGTATTACCCTATTGACCACATATTGCATCCTTTGTTGTATCATGTATTGTGAAACTATGATACATTTGATGTGCGATTAGTTTTCTTATTGATAAACCAACATATCTATCATTTATCGATAAACCAAATATCTATCATTTATGAAAAAAAAATTTCTTATCCCAGTTGCTGTAGTCTTGGTGGGAGCTCTTTTTTTTACGTTGGCTTGCAGTAAGAATGACACTAGTGCAGACGATTCTGACAGTACCGATACGACTTCTACTTCTACGGTGGGAACCGCAGATACCACTTCCTGTACTGATTTAACAGGTGCAGCCAAGGTTGAGTGCTTGGCGGAAACATTCTTGGCGACACTCACCACGGCAGAGCAGGAGCAAGTACTGACGGACTACACTTTGACAAATGCCAAACGCTGGTCCAATCTTCCGTGCGGGCTTACTTGTAGGAACGGTATCTTGTTCAGCAGTCTGACGACGGCACAACAATCTGCGGCACTGGCGCTTATCCAGGCTGCGGGAGGAACGTCTTATTCCGGGGAGGGTTACGAAGAGTTCCAGACGATACGCGCTGCGGACAATTACTTGGGGACGATGGCGAGTGGTTATGGTTCGGGGTATTATGTCATTGCGATTTTGGGTACGCCGAGCACCACGGGAACATGGATGCTGCAATATGGCGGTCACCACTACGCGTCCAATGTGACTTATGATGCCGACACGGTTACGAGCATGACACCATTGCACGAAGGCGTGGAGCCGCATACTTCCTTTACGATTAGCGGCACGACTTATACCTGCCCGCTGTCCAATGAACTGACGGTCATGCAGAATATGCTCAGCTCGTTTACCAGCACAGAACTTTCCTCTGCCAAAATATCCACTACTTTTTCGGACTGTCTGATGGTTCCGGGCTCGACGACCAACACGATGCCAAGCACCAAGCAGGGTATCAAGGTAAGTGCATTGAGCACTACGGCACAGGCTGCCGTGTGGGCGGCAATGCAACCATGGATCAACGATGTGGATTCTTCCCAGGCTGCGGCAATACGTGCGGCTTATTCTGACGAGTTGTCCAGTACCTATGTTTGCTACTCCAGCAACACAAGCGGTACGTCGGGAACTGCAAGTTCGTTCTTTACCGCCGATACCGACTATGTACGTATAGACGGCCCGAGCGTATGGATTGAGTTTATCTGTCAGACGGGCGTGATTATCTCCAACCAGATACATTACCATTCGGTGATGCGTGACCATGACAGGGATTATATTGGATTATAACAGCTAATAAAATAGTCAATAGAAGTTTTTTCATTTTTGTTTTGTTTTTGGATTAAGGATATGATGGCGGGCAGTAATGTCCGCCACATATTTGTTTTTAGGAATAAAAGAAAGCTTACGGATGAAAAATATTTTTTGCAAAGGGTATCTTATGGGAATATGGAGGTCTTTAGTTGCTATCATTTTTGTAGTATTTTTCTTTTTTCGGCCGGTACACACCTATGCACACCAGGCACCTTACAGTGTTGCGTATATGGATGTAAGCCCCGACAGGGTAGGAGTGGAGCTACACATACCCTTATCTGAGCTTGCATTGGCCTATGGAGCCAACCTCGCGCAAGACCCGGAAACGCTCTTGCAACGGATGGAACCACAACTGAAGGAATACATCCTGGCCCATACGCACGCTTTTGTCAAACGCGAACAACCGTGGCTGGTCGAGATCAACAGCATGGATATGGACATGGAAGAGCAGATTGTCAGCGGGCCGCCGTTTTGGGAACTGCGTGTACATCTCGTATTGCTGCCACAGCAGAATGAAAACACACGACATTTTTTCTTTGATTATGACGCAGTTGTGCACCAGGTAGCCAACCATATCATATTTGTAACGATCCGCAGCGACTGGGAAACGGGGCGTGCCGATACCCTGACTGCCGACAGCAATCCGATGACGATACGCATCAACAGCGACAATACGGTACATCCGTTGGAAATCAATATCGACAATGGTAGCTGGTGGACTGGCTTCAAGAACATGGTGTCGATGGGTATGCTGCATATCAAGGAAGGTACGGACCATCTGATGTTCCTGCTGGTGCTGCTGTTGCCGTCCACATTATTGGTACAGGGTGGAAAGTGGGATGGTTTTGGCGGCGTACAATATAGTGTGGTGCGATTGCTGAAAATCGTTACGGCCTTTACGGTCGGGCATTCCGCCACATTGTTGTTGGGCGCATTGGGCGTCATCGCACCGCCGTCGCAGATTATCGAGTCGTTGATTGCCGTGTCGATTTTGGTATCTGCGTTGCACGCGTTGCATCCCTTGTTTCCCGGAAAGGAGTTTTACGTGTCGGGAGGTTTTGGGTTGATACATGGCATGGCGTTTTCGACGGTATTGAGCAATATGCACCTTGGCGGCAGTGTGTTGGTGCTGAGTATTCTGGGATTCAATATCGGAATCGAACTGATGCAGCTATTCATCATTTCCGTGACCGTTCCGTGGTTGATATTGATGAGTGTAACGCCTTACTACAAATGGTTTCGCATGGTGATGGCCGTGCTGAGTGCCGTGGTGGCGCTTGCGTGGATTGCCCAGCGTGGATTTGGAAAAGACAGTTTTATTACAGAACATATCGACCAACTGGCAGCAGATGGCAAATGGCTTATCTTGGGCGTTGCAGTCTTGGCGATAATCCTGTATGTCGTCAATAGATGTTTTTCTTCCTTTAAAAAACAGCAGGCATGACATCAAAAGGCTTTTTACATATTCCGTTTGGATGCTTGCTTTTTCAAAAAGCAGAAACGGTTGCACCACCTGTATGCTTTAAGGATGCTGTCAAGGTTTCTATGGAGAGGAAGAATACCTTTTTAACGGTGCTTCGGTGGACATTGGTCGTCCTGATGTGCATTCTGTCTCCGACTTTTGCCATTGCGCAAATCACGAAAGGGCTGTCAAAAAAAGACACGAAACCAGAAAAACAAGTCGAAACGGCTGTAAACACTTCAGAAAAACAAGCCATTGTAGACGATGACATCCGTTTTTCGTTTCGAATGGAAGTGCCAGAATTGTTCCTGTCCATTGAAAAAACTAAAAAAGAAACGACTGTTTTGGACGCGGCCCCGCCGATAGGCAAAAGACATTTTACTTTTAAAAAAGATATATTTCTACATTTTGCCGGCGTGTGGCGACACCATGTCCATACGCGTGCGCATGACCATTACTATCATTGCCCGCTTTTCCGCTATGGGATGGAACGTCCCATGCTTATGTACATTAATGGCTTTGCATTTTCCTCCTTTATTTTTCCGCTGTCCAACGCACCACCGATGGGTTAAGTGCTGTACTTTCCAAAGGATAAAATTTATGAACTGGTAGAAAAGGAACACGCTTGCACGTCGTTCCCGCGCCGGAATGACGGTAAGGTATTCTCTTTTGCCACAATACCTTTTATTCCTTGCTTAGTAAACTGGCTCTTCTCTGCATAGTTTCCCGCCGCTGCGGGGACTGTGCGAAGAAAACGTGCGCCTTTGTGTGAAAAATTTCCAATTAAAAAAATGACAAGACAATTCCTTCTTCTTCTAATTATAAACGCCTTTTGCCTTTGTGTGAACGCGCAGACTTTTTCCGGAAAAGTCAACGACAACTTTGGGACTCCGCTGGACAATGCCTTGGTGCAGGATATTACGAAAGGCATCCATGCACATAGCGACCAGGTCGGACATTTTTCATTGGACAAACTTGCCTTGGGGGACAGCATCAAGGTTTCGTACCCTGGTTTTGAGGATTACTATTTTGTCGTCAAGGATTTCCACGAAACGAAAATCGTATTGACCAAAAAGACGTTTACACTTGCGGAAGTAACCATTTCCTCGGGATTGAAACACCTCAATACTTTGTCGTCCATCGACCTGGAGACGCAGCCCGTGAACAGTTCACAGGAACTCCTGCGCAAAGTGCCTGGACTGTTTATCGGACAGCACGCGGGCGGTGGTAAAGCGGAACAGCTTTTCCTGCGTGGGTTTGACCTGGACCACGGCACGGACATCAACATTTCTGTCGACGGAATGCCGGTCAACATGGTGTCGCATGCGCACGGACAGGGCTATGCCGACTTGCATTTTCTGATACCGGAAACCGTTGACAATATTGACTTTGACAAAGGCCCGTATTTTGCGGACAAGGGCGACCTGACCACGGCTGGTTACGTGGCGTTCAAGACAAAAGACCGATTGGAGAACAGCACGGTTTCGGCGGAGATAGGACAGTTCCATACTTTCAGGACATTGGGTCTGTTCAACCTGTTGAACACGGAAAAACAATCGGCGTATTTTGCCGGGGAATACCTGATGACGGACAACTATTTCGACGCTCCACAGAATTTTACGCGCGTCAATCTTTTTGGAAAATACACGGCGCAACTCTCGCCAAAGGACAGGATTTCTTTATCGGTTTCGCATTTCCAAAGCAAGTGGGACGCGAGCGGTCAGATTCCCGAAAGAGCCGTCGAATCCGGTTTGATTTCCTTTTTCGGTGCTATCGACAGCACGGAAGGCGGCAATACGGACCGCAGCAATTTCATCCTGCAATATGACAAGCAACTCAGCGACAAAGCCTATATCAAAAACAATGCATATTACAGCCATTACGATTTTGAACTGTATTCCAACTTTACTTTTTATCTGAACGACCCGGTTAACGGCGACCAGATCCGACAAAAGGAAAAACGTGACATCGTTGGTTTCCAGAGCGAATACAACGAACAGTTGACTTCCCGCTTCAACTATAAAATCGGCGCGGGACTGCGCAGCGATTTTACCAATGGCTCGGAACTCTCACACACGCTGAATCGCTATACGGTATTGGATTCCCTGAAATTTGGGGACATCAGCCAACAGAATCTTTTTGCCTACGGAAGCGCGGACTATAAAATCAACCGGTTGCTTATCAACATTGGACTGCGCGCCGATTATTTTAAGTTTGGATACGTGGATCGGCTGAGCGAAACATATTCCGACAAAAGTGTGTACAAAGGCATCGTCAGCCCTAAGCTGAATTTCCTGTACACCGCCAGCAGCAACCTCAACTTTTTCCTCAAAATGGGCAAAGGTTTCCACAGTAACGACACGCGCGTGGTCGTTGCGCAGGACGGCAAAAAAGTCCTGCCCGCGGCCTATGGTGCCGACCTCGGTGCGATATGGAAACCGTTTCCGCGCATGGTGGTCAACGCTGCACTTTGGTATTTGTTCCTACAACAGGAATTTGTCTATGTGGGCGACGAAGCGGTGGTGGAACCGAGCGGGAAAACGGCAAGACGCGGCATCGATCTTGGGCTACGTTACCAGTTGGCTAACTGGCTTTTCTGGAACACAGACGCTACCTATTCCCACGCTCGCGCAACGGAGGAGGCCAAGGGTGAGGATTACGTTCCGTTGGCGCCGATTTGGACTTGGACCAATGGGTTGAGTGCGAAGAACCTGAAAGGATTTTCGGGAAGTATCCGCACGCGTTTCCTCGGCAACCGTCCAGCCAACGAAGACAATTCGGTCACTGCCAAAGGTTATTGCGTTACGGATTTTTCACTGGCATACCAATTGGGTAAGATCAGCGTCGGCGTCAATATCGACAACATCTTCAATACACGGTGGAAAGAAACGCAGTTTCTCACAGAAAGCCGACTGCAAAACGAAGCGTCGAGCGTAGAGGAAATCCATTTTACACCCGGAACACCGTTTAATTCACGGTTTATTTTTAAGTATCGGTTTTAGAAAGCGCGATTTTTATTGAGAATCGTCATGCTTCTTGCGGCAATAAATAGCCGGTCTCGTTTTAGACGTGGCTGGCTAATTGTCGCTATTGCCGTTTGTAGATATCGCCACATACGATTTACTGCTGCACTTGTATTTTTATAAAAAAGTTAAAAAAACTTAAAAAATGTTTTGTTCGTTTATTAAAAGTACTATCTTTGGTCGACGATTGGTAAAAATATGTTATATGATTAGAAGATGCTTGCTTGTTAGGAAGGTTTCAAATGGACACATGGTAATGTAGGGTTTGCCGACTTGGTTCTAAATGGTTTTCTTATTGCTACCATTCCGAAAAACGCCTTGAAAATACCTATAGTTTGACAGCAACGTTTTGAAAACGGACTAATCATTAACCTAATGTTTTTATATGGTTGTGGGTGTTGCCACCCGCAACAACGGCGGCCGCCGTTGTTTGTCTAGCTTAAGCTAGACAAACAATCAATGTTAACGACATTGGGCTGTAGATATATTTTTATTGATTGCTAAAGACCATTTTTTTCATCCAAAATTATAAGCTGAATGATGCCAAAAAATCAAAGAGTTCGCTCTACTGCATGGAAAAACGTTTTCGCTTTTGCCCTCATGCTCTTCACAACTGCTGCTCATGCGCAAAAGGTAGTAATTGGTAAAGTGTCCGATTCTACGAGTAACCAACCTTTATCGGGGATTTCAGTCCATATAAGGGGTGATTCCACTGTTGCTGTAACGGATGACAATGGCGCGTTTTCATTGAATGTCCCGAACAATGCAACCGAACTGGACTTTTCTGGCGGTGGTTATTATGCCAAAACTGTTGCCATCTCGGGCAGGTCCGACATCGGTACCGTATTGCTGCACGAACAGGTGACCCAGCTTGAACAAGTCGTCGTGGTGGGTTACGGTACCCAGAAAAAGAAAGACGTCACCGGTGCCGTTTCCGTGGTCAACATGGGCGATGTGAAAGCCCAGCCTGCGGCAAGTCCGGTGGAAGCTTTGCAGGGCAAGGCACTTGGTGTCCAGATTATCAATGATGGTTCGCCCGGCGCTACGCCCCAGATTCGTATCAGAGGCAACAGTACGATCAACAACAACGATCCTTTGTATATTATCGACGGTATGCCTTTTACAGGTAACCTGAGTTGGCTCAATTCCAACGATATCGAGAGTATGCAGGTATTGAAAGATGCGTCCGCAGCGTCTATTTACGGTTCACGTGCCAATAATGGCGTGGTTATCGTCACGACAAAAAAAGGACGCAAAAACGGTGAACCCAAAGTCTCCCTCGATATGTATTATGGTACACAGCGGCCTAACAAAGGTTCTTTTCCTCAATTCATGACACCTATGCAATATGCGGAATACCAATACGCCGCATGGAACAATGCCAATGTGACCAACGATCCGCAAAAAACACCTGGACTGGACGGCACCACGGGATCCAATTATGGTAGTGACCCTAACAATCCGACCTTGCCGGAATATCTGTTGGCAGGAAGCGTAACAGGGCAGAAAATTACGGCAGACGATGCCGATCCTTCCAAATACCGCTATACGCAGGATGCGTCCACGTTTTACCAAATCACAAAAGCCAACCAGTCAGGCACGGACTGGTTCGACGCAATTACGCATGCCGCACCTATACAGAACTACCAGCTGGGTATCCTTGGTGGCGGAGAAAACTCTTCTTATGCCGTCGGCGGAGGCTATCTTAAGCAGGACGGTATCATTAAATACACCGGGTTCAAAAGGTATAACCTGCGCGCCAATACCAGTTTCACCGTTTTGAACGGACGCTTAAATCTGGGGGAAAATTTTCAGTATAGCTACGATGAAGGTTATGGATTTGCCACCAATGTCAACGTGCCTGGCCAGTACATAGGTGAAGGTTCGCCTATAGGTTGGGCATATCGTATCCAGACCATTATTCCAGTCTATGATATCATGGGTAATTTCGCTGGAACCAAGGGTGACAAATTGGGTAACGCGGAAAATCCATTGGCGGTACTTTATAGAGCCAAGGACAACAAAAGCAGCAATAGCCGTTTTTTCGGCAATGCGTTTGCCGACTTGACGATCATTGACGGGCTGAATCTCAGAACAAGCTATGGTGTCGGGTACAACAACTATCGCTGGAAAACTATAGGTTATCCCAATCCGGAATTTTCAGAGGGAAACTATACCAACAACCCCTTGACGGAAGGCGCCGGTTATACCTTTGACGGAACGTGGACGAATACGGCAACCTTTAAACACCGATTCAACAACAGGCATGACCTTACCGTGATGGTCGGTTCCGAAGCCGTCAAGCACAACGAACATACGTTGACGGGGACAGGCAATGGCTTCTTTGTGTTTGGCGACCTCAACTACTATTATTTGGCTGCGGCGACAACCAATAAATCGCCTAACAGCTATGGGGGAAACAGTAGGTTGTTTTCTCTTTTTGGAAGAGTGGATTACGCCTTTATGGATAAGTACCTGCTGTCTGCAACGATACGCCGGGATGGCTCGTCCGTGTTTGGGCCGTTGCATAAGTACGGCAATTTCCCGGCTGCCAGTATCGCATGGCGCGTCTCCAAAGAAAAGTTTATGCAAAGCATCCGCTGGATTGACGACCTGAAACTACGTGCAGGATATGGAGAGACAGGCAACCAGTCCATTCCTGCGTTCCAGTATTTGCGTCTCTACCAGTCAACTATCACCCAGTCGTCCTATCCCATCAATGGTACGGCGTTGTCCAGCGGCGTGTGGACCAATAGCTACGATAATCCAGACATCAAATGGGAAGCCTTGAAGTCATGGAACGTGGGGTTGGACTTCACTCTTTTTGGCAATGTACTCGACGGAACGTTTGATGTGTACAACAAGAAGACGAGCGACATGCTCTACCCCGTCCCGTTGCCATCGCAGGCCGTAGGCGGTGGAGGTTCTCCTTGGGTTAATGTGGGAACGATGAGCAACAACGGGTTCGAAGTAGCCCTGACATACCATTATCTGGGTTCCTATGTCACGAAAGATGCCTTTAAGTTTGACTTGGGTGTGAGCCTGTCCCGAAACGTCAATAAGGTGGTGGAACTGGCTCCTACTGTCAGCAACCAGATTATGTACAGTGTCAGGAGCCTGTCGCCTTCCATTTTGATGCCGGGACAACCAATGGGTGCATTTTACGGCTACAAGGTAACGGGTATCTACCAGAGCCAAGAGGATATTGACGCGTCGCCGCATTATGACGGTGCGCGTGTGGGAGGGCTGAAATATGCAGATGTTTCAGGAGCTGACGGTACGCCGGACGGCGTCGTTGATGCCAACGACAGGACGATTATTGGCAATCCCTATCCCAAGTTTATCTACTCCATCAATTTTAACGCGTCCTACAAAAACTTTGACGTTCTGATGTTCTTCAACGGTTCCTACAAAAACCAAATATTTGACGCCACGAGGTATTATACCGATTTCAATGCATTTGACGGTGCCATCAGTACACGGCTGCTCGATGCCTGGAGTACTACCAATACGGGAAGCTCGGTCCCTTCGCCATACAAAAACCCGTCGTCCTATGAGTTGGCATCCAATAGCTATTACGTGCAGGACGGTAGTTATCTGCGGATGAAAAATATACAGATAGGCTATACGTTCAGTTCCAAGAACCAAATCAGCAAGTACATACGCAGCTTTCGCGTGTATCTGGGAGCTACCAATTTGTTTACGATTACCAATTATTCAGGACTGGATCCTGAAGTGTCCTCTGTACAGGGGACGTACACGGCGCCAGGAGTAGACCTGGGTGTATATCCGGCCGCGCGCCAATATATGTTTGGGGTAAATGTTACATTCTAATTTTTGTATTAATTTAAAATTGAATACGTCATGAAGAAAAATTCTTTAATCATATTGGGAAGTTTATTGATGGTACTGTCGTGCGGAAAGAAGTTCCTTGAAACTGAACCGCAGGCCACCATTTCAAATACCCAGCTTGTTAGTTCCAATGGTGTGGAGGCGGCTCTGATAGCGGCTTATGGATTGATGAATGGCAATATCAGCGGCACGTGGGGCAACTACGCATCGGCTCCGAGCCAGTGGTTGTTTGGAGAGGTTGCTAGTGACAATGCCCACAAAGGGAGTTCTAATCAGGACCAAAGCCTGATGAACGATATAGAGTTGCATAAACCCAACAGTGCCAATGACCAGTTGCCTACTATGTGGACCAACTATTATGAAGGCATTGCCCGCTGCAACACGACTTTGAGTTTGTTGAGTGAACTGCAATCCGGAGATTCGGACGACAAACTAAGCGACGCACGTGCACAACAGGTGCAAGCAGAAGCGAAGATGCTGCGTGCCCATTATTACTTTTATCTGTGGAGAGTATTCAAAAATATACCTTACATAGACGAGACGATGAGCGTCGATGATGCCAAGAACGTAAAAAATGACACTACGACCGTCTACCCCAAGATTATTGAGGATTTGCAGTTTGCCGTTGCCAATCTTGACTATGACAAACCGTTGGGTGATATTGGCAGGTGCGACAAGTACGCCGCTGAGTCTTATCTGGGCAAAGTGTATCTCTACCAAAAAAACTATGCCGGTGCGCTCACGCTGTTTAAGGATGTGATAGACAATAAACCCGCATTGACAAGTCTGGATTTCCGCAATAATTTCTCCATTACTGGACAAAACGGATCCGAAGCCATATTTGTTTCGGAACATATCATCAATCCTGACGGTAGCGGCGACAATGCTAATGTCGGTGACATGCTTGCTGGTCTATATGGTAGCGCGCCCATCAGTTGTTGCGGATTTTACCAACCATCGGTGGACTTGGTGAATGCCTACAAAGTGGATGCGAACGGGTTGCCGTTATTAGACGGATCGTATAGGGACAATCCATACAAATCCGACCTTGGTCTGGCAGGAACAGCCAAAACCAACTACCAGGTGGACCAGACTATCGCATTTGACCCACGGCTGGACTATACGGTCGGCAGGAGAGGCATACCGTTTAGGGACTGGGGGACTTTTCCAGGTGATGCATGGATGCGCGATCCTGCGTTTAGCGGTCCTTTTGTCTCCAAAAAACAGCAGATTGACAAAGCCGATTTTACCGGGAACGTGGTCGCTGGCACGGAGGCAATCAATGCAATGGCTGTTAACGTGATCCGTCTGGCGGATGTTTATTTAATGGCTGCCGAGTGTGCGGTGGAGACGGGAGACCTTGCTTATGCGCTGGCGCGGGTGAACGACGTGCGGACGCGCGCTGCGAACCTGCCGGGATTGACGGTCAATGGCAGCTCTGCCGCTGCGTATAATGTCAAGGCTTATACCGCTTTCTCAGACGCGGACTATGCAAGGAATGCAATCAGGTTTGAGCGTCGCTTGGAACTGGCACTTGAAGGGCAGCGCTTTTTTGACCTCGTGCGTTGGGGTATTGCCAAGACCACACTGGAAAGCTACATGAATTTCGAGAAAAACTATGTTTCGGCATCCTCGTCGATTACGTTCAATACGGCAAAAGACAATGTCTTTCCCGTTCCTCAACAGGAACTTGACAGGTCGTCTGGTGTCCTGACCCAGAATCCTGGATATTGATTTCTATTAAGGATGTACATGAAAAACACGCGCCTCGTCTCAATTGGGGCGCGTGTTTTTTTTAGGTATTGTATAGTCTGTAAATCGGTTTTTCCGGCTATGAACAACGTATAATCCAAGGTTTATTTTCAAATGTCGTTTTAGTTGTCTGGATACCATTGCAGGAGTTCCACTTTTATGTTGGGGTTGGCGGCGTTGACTTTTTGCTGGAATACATGTACATCGGACAGCCCGTTCTGGCCACGGTAGTGGTAGGGAATGACGACTTTCGGTTGGAACGCCAATGCCGCACTGGCGGCTTGGTCGATGTCCATCGTATAGGGAAGGTTCATGCAGAGAAAAGCGAGGTCGATGTTTTTCAGCGCACGCATTTCGGGAATGTCTTCCGTGTCACCGCTGATGTAGACATTCGATTTTCCGAGATGCAGGACATAGCCGTTCCCACGCCCTTTAGTGTGGAACTTTAAGCGTTCAGGTGTGAGGTTGTACATTGGGATTGCGTCTATTTTTACGCTGCCGAGCTGTAACGATGTACCGTTCGCCAATACTTTTACGGAAGAAGTCTTGTTCGGAATCTGTGCTGCTATCAGTTTTTGGACAGCGTCGGGAGCGATGATGACCGTTGTGGGTTTGAGTTTCAAGGCTTTCAGGTTGTCGGGGTTGAAGTGGTCGCCGTGGATGTCCGTGTACAGGATATAGTCCGGTTCGGCGAGTGCGTCCAGTTTGCTCGTCTCCACGCTCGGGTCCACGAGGTAATATTTCCCGCCGTACCATAGTTGGAAAGTAGCGTGTGTGATTGGTTGCACACGGATATCCTTGTAGGTATATACGGTCGTCTGGCCGTATATCAGCGAAGTCGTGCATATCGCAAGAAAAAAGAACAGATATTTTGCGATGGAATTAGTAGAAGGTGTTCTTATTTGCATAACAAATCGTTTTTTCTTCGACGAAGTTACGCAACTTGGTATAAGTCAAAAGGAAAAAGGGCAGACACCTGCTGAGAGTTTGGACTTTCTGTTTCGTTTGAGGGTTGCCAGCTCAGCCATTCTTCGTTTTACAGAACGAAGATAGCCAAGACTGTTTTCAAAAAATCGCAGTTGCTGGAAGCGGACTTGCGTAGCCCTTACAATTACGCCATTGACCCAGAAACCAACGGTATCAAAAAAGCCAAATTTTCCATATGCGAAGTCGAAGGACCGCCGCAGTCTTCCGGTGGGTAAGCGTCTTTGCCATCAAACAATTCGGCTTTCTTTGCCGTGCCTGCATATCTTCCATTGTGATTTTGTGTCTCCAGTCGTCCCCGAAATAGTAGATATACGTAAGCTTTTGCCCTTTGGCAGTAAAGATTTTGGAGAGTTGCAGTTTTGTACTGTTAAGGATTTCTTCGTCACCCCAGCCCGAACCGTCCGGAATCCCGATTTGAGGTTCAGAACCATATCCCTATGGTGAAAACTGGTACAAGTAATAGTTTCCCACATCCAAATGGGGCTTGTATGACATAGTGAAACCGCTTAAAAGAAAAACTGTCAAGCACCAAGACCTTTCGCCATATGGGCGGTTTGGAAATGTCCTCAATCTGGATTTTGAATTGTAAAAGCATATACTGAATTGTTTATGAACGTAGGGTAAATAATTAAAAAGGGAAAAGACCACAATTTACGGTGCAAGTTCTGTTGAAATGTGCAAATGGTTTGCGTTGTTGGAGAATGTCGAGTAACCTGCTTTTACCTTGTTGTTGTCCAGTTGTTGGGCAAAGCGTTCCGTTGTTTTAAAGGCTTGTGACGATTCCATTGGCTCAATGGTGATGGCATTGTCCCATTCTGTGTGCTGGATTTCTATGTCAAATCCGGTTATGTCCTCATATTCCGATATGCTTTCCGGCAATGCCTCGGTTTCGAGTGTGTCGAGATTGAAATGGCAGGTCATTCCCGTTTCAAGGTCTTGCGCTATGCAGTGGACAAGGGAAGTATATTTTTCTGGGATTGTTGCATCCTCCTCTTGTTCGATTTCCGGGATGATTTCTTGTTCCAAAAATGCAAGGATTTTGGCAAGCTGAGTTTTGTCGTCCTTTACCACAGAGAGGATGGGAAGTATTTTGTCGAGATATTGCGTGGTGGATAGTTCTCTCATGATTGTGATTTATTATGTGAAATTATTTGATTTCGCGTAAAAAAGGATAATTTACAATGCCGATTTCTGTCTGTCGGTATAGTATCTTGATAATTTTGGGAGTAGATTTGCTGTTTTATCCGCTTTCGGAGAATAGTTTAAAGGCTGGATAAAAATATTGTGTTTGGTGGCCAGCTTATTTTTTGCTGTTTTGTATATTTGTCGTAATTTAAGTATGGAAAATAAAAGGCAAATCATATATTTAGATAATAATGCGACAACGCCAATAGACAAAAGGGTGTTGGAAGCGATGATGCCGTTTCTTACGTCTGAATTTGCAAACGCAAATAGCACACATCAATTTGGTGTCGGTGCATATGAAGCTGTCAAAGTCGCACGAAAACAGGTCGCTGAACTTGTCTGTGCAGAACCACACGAAATTGTGTTTACAAGCGGTTCAACGGAAGCGATAAATCTTGCCATAAAAGGTATTGCCGAAAATTATCAGAAAAAAGGAAAACACATTGTTACGGTTTTAACCGAACATTCGGCTGTTTTAGATACTTGTCAATATTTGGAAACGAAAGGTTACGAAGTAACTTGTTTGTCTGTCAATGCGGACGGATTGATTGATTTAAATGAATTAAAATCCGTTTTGAGAGATGATACTATCTTGGTGTCAGTAATGTTGGCAAACAACGAAACAGGCGTAATTCAGCCAATCAAAGAAATTGCAGAATTAACGCACAATGTCGGTGCTTTGTTTATGTCTGATGCAACACAAGCCGTTGGAAAAATACTCATAAATGTAGATGATTTTGGCATTGATTTGTTGTGTATGAGTGGACATAAACTCTACGCTCCAAAAGGTGTAGGTGCTTTGTTTGTTCGTCAAAGAGATAATCGTGTAAAAATACCTGCATTGTTGCACGGTGGCGGACACGAAAAAGGTTTGCGAAGTGGAACTTTAAATGTTCCCGGGATTGTAGCATTAGGAACAGCTTGTGAGTTGGCTCAAAAAGAAATGCAAATCAATTCCGAAAAAATCCGTGAACTACGAGATTATTTAGAAACCGAATTGTTGAAAATAGATGAAACTTCTGTAAATGGAAGTCTTGAAAATCGTTTGTACAATACATCAAACATTTTGTTTAGTGGAGCTGATAGTGATGCAATGATTATGGGTTTGAGCAATCCCGAAACAGACCTGCCTTTAATTGCCGTAAGCAATGGAAGTGCTTGTACATCTGCTTCCATAGAACCCTCTCACGTTCTTATTGCAATGGGATTGAACGAAACCGAAGCCTTCAATAGTATTCGTTTTTCAGTTGGAAAATTCAACACCAAAGATGAAATTGACGTTGTGATTGACTCTGTGAAAAATACTGTTGCTGAATTAAGGGCTATGGCTTAAACAATATCTTCTTCAAATTCAAGGCACTTATCAACAAGTTCTTTAGATTGAAAGTTGTTAAAGAATGTCGTATCGTTTATATACTCAAGTAATCTTGAACGCTCAAAAATTAGGCTTTTGCCAATTTCATCACTCATAAAAAAATTGTTAGCATTGTGATGTTGCAAACAATAAGGAATAAACATTGTATGCATTGGTTTTGTGCTGTCAAAATCAAAATATTTTTCATACCGTTTTGTTTCGCTTGTTTTTTTAGTCCACTCTTTACCACAAGCACATTGTCCCATTACGATTAAATAGTTATTGATTTTGTCATTGAAATCTATCCAACCAACCAAATCAAGTCCCCTTTCCTGATTGCCTAATACATTGTCATCATTAAAGTGTTTCAACTTAAAATCTAAATGCAAATCATTCGCTAATAAAGCAATCTTCTCTTGGGCATTTCCTTGGTAAGCAGATGTTTTTCCAAATGCTTTAATAGTAGCTTTTGCTGGTAAATAATTCTTTAATAAAATTTCACAAAATGCTTCAAATTCTTTCGTTAATTCGGGTGCAAACTCGGTAAAAATATTTAAGTTGGATGAAAGCAATAAGTAAATATAAATTCGTTTTCTGTCGTTTATTTTATCTAATTCCAATTGAATTCTGTTATTGCCTTGAATGACAAAAGGGTAATCGTTCCCGAAAATTGCCTTACGATATGCCAACAGTTCAAATACTTGAATTGCAAATGCTTCATTTTGGTCATTATCTTTGGCTTGGTCTTCATCATTTTCAACTTGAAATATTATTCCTTCATCTTTTAATCTGTCTAATAAATCGGTTGCAGTTACAAAATTTTTATTTGATAAAACACTTATCAACTCTACATAGTCGGCGTAAATATGTAAATGACGTTTTGAAACTTTGTCTTGAAGTTTCAAAGCAATATTCGGAAGTTTTGCAAGTTTTTCAATGAAACTCATTTTATTCGTCGTTTTTTTCTTCTATAGCCCTAATAATTTTTTGTGCAATAAGCCTAATGTTTTTAAGGTCTTCAATAACTTCAATAGGATTGCCCTTTACCCTTGTAACAATCCTATCCGCACTTTCAATATTCCGCAATGATTTTTTAATAAAATCGGTAAACTGGTCATCATAAACTTCTGTAAGTTCTTTTGCTTCATCAAGGGTAGCTCCATTTTCAAATGCTTTGGTAGCTTCTTCATTTCCCAATATAGCATTCAATGAAGTTAAGTCGTAACTATCTCCAATAAGCCGTGTTTTATTTTGTTCATTCTTTTCAAATAACCAATGTGTCCATTTTGAAAGATTTTCTTCATTAATATTTTCAATTGGATTTTCTGCATTAGTCTCAACTCCTAAAAATTTAGCAATGTTTGATTTATTTAAACTGTCAGCGATGTAGTTGAAATGAAAATTTGTGTCATCCAAATTACCGCCGTTGATACGATAAAATTTCTCATCCTCAATTATTTTGTAAAGTTCGTACCCCGCTAAAATCCTTTGTACATAATCTTTTCTGCTACCTATTACTTTTGCAATTTCTCTTGCGGCTTCTTGAATTGTATATTTGCCAAAACTATTTTTCCATAAATCCGATAAATACCTGGACTTTTCCAAAAGTTTCCATTCTTTAATTCCTGTAATGTGGCGATAACCTAAATAGTTATGTATGTCAGTTTCTTTTTCAAATATTAGGCAAGGAATTTTTTTCGGTCTCTTATCCGTTTCGGCTAAAACTTTTTCAATCTTTGTTTTTTGAACGTCAACAAGTGTCGGTTCATTTAATAACATTACAGCCGATAATCTTCTATTGCCTTCAATTACTTTAAATTTATCGCTATCAAAGGTCTAAAATAGCAGGCAGGCGTTTATCATAAATTTTCTGGTTGATAATTGTGTGGGGATTATAAATTTCGGGATACCGTTTTCGGGCACATTCACGCAATGTATCCCTATTTCGACTAACATTGAGTGATAAACTATGTGTTAATGGATATAATTTATCATCAGTATCAAAGTTATGAAGCCATAATTCATAGCACTCCTGAAAGTGATTGTATGTTATTTCTAATATTTGGTATTTCATCCTTTAAAAATATTTTCCTTATGCCACCTAAAATTTTCTTTTAACGGAAAATCAGCATTGTGATTAGGTAAGATAATCTGTTTGTTTCTAAAATATCCAATATTGTATCGGCTATCTTCTTCTTTGAATTTATTTGAAACAAGAAGTTTGTAGTTTTCATCTACAGAAATCAATCCTCTATCAAACGCTCTGTGAAGATTCGGACATAATGCAATTCCATTTGAAACACTATCATCATAACTAAAACTAAATGGTACAATATGACAAGCATCAACCATTGAAACGTTTATTGTAGCATCAATTCTCATTCCCGAAATACAACAAGTGTTATTGTAAATCTTGGGAATTTCTCTTTTAAAAATTCCACTACGAATAAAAACTTCTTCTTGAAAAGAATTTTCATCAACTTTGCTTTTCAATTCAATTATTTTCCGTTTGTATTCTTCTGAATTTTCGTGAAGTATTGAACCATTTGGCAAATCATCATTTCCATTTGTTCCGTAATTTGATTTTGTATTAGGAAAATATCTGCCTAAAATGGAAATTTTAAGCACATCTCTACTTTCTGGTTTCAACAATAATTCTGAAAGGTCATCGTCAATCAAGGCAAAGTTTAGGGCTGTTGTCAGGTTTTGCAAACTCCGCATTGAACTTTTGGATTCAATCCATTTTTCGCAACCGACATTTGCAATCAATTTCCAAAAAGGCTCGGAAATCATATGATAAAAAGGCATTGCAAAAATCGGATGATGATTGGTCGTTACCAATTTCGTCCAATTTGATTTGAAATAAGCAACCAATTCGGGTAAAATATGAATTTGATTGTTGGTGAATATTCCTTTCTCAAATAGACTTATTATGCTCAATAGCAAAATTGGTTTATGTGGTGCACCACCATTTTTTGCATCTCTTTTCAGATGCGTAAAGCAATGAACATAATATGGAAGTTGTTCGTTCATTAAAAGCTACGCTCTTTCATTGGGTAAATATGCAAATGATTGTGGTGGAAAAAGGTTAAAGTCTTCCCTCAAACATTTCGGTGTTCTATATTTTTTGGTCTTTTTAATTTTTATAGCATAACCTATTTCTTTATCAGAAAAATAGTCATAGAAAAAATCTTGTGTTATACCTGAAAAATCTTGTGTCAAATCCCATAATGTATCAAGGTCATAACTTAAAATTTTCTCTATCTCAAATTCGCCTATTACCTGTTGTAATGGCGATGAAGCATATACAATAACCGTTTTAACGTTTTTGTTTTTAAAAATAGATTTTCGGAACTCAAACTTTTTAGTCCCTTCAAAAATCTTATGTGCAAACTCTGGCTTTATTGACAATACTACTTTCATTTTCCTGTAGAGTATTTTAAAATTTGATTGAAATTTTCTCTTGTTATCTCTCTAAACCCTCTTGGCATATCCAAAATATTTGGAATTATACCATTATCATTTAGCCATTTTAGATTTGGTCGCTTTTTAAGAGAATGTGTGTAAAGAAAATTCACGATAAAAGGTTTACTCGTTTTGCGATAATTCCAATGTTTCTTTAGCTCATCATCTGTAAAGACACTTCTTTTTCTGCATAATTTCACGAATGCTTCTTCATTAGGAATATTATCAATTACCGATTCAACAATTCCTATTGTTGTGGCTACTCCTGTATGAATAGCATTACCACTTTCGCCTGTCCGATAAAAAACAATTAAGTCGCCTGTTTTCAAGTCCTTGTAAAGAGAACGTGAAATATATACTTTGCTCAAGGCATTTCTATGCGGCTCATTTTCTATAAAGTCTTTAGATGATTCTGTTCTCAATATTGAATCGGGAAAAAGTTCTGTATGGTAAGCAGGGTATATTGGAACAATGTAAACCTTGCTTAGTTTTGAGCTAAAAGGGAAAGATTTTTTAGGAAGTTCGCTATTAATTAATTGGTTTCGGTCAAAATCTTTTACATATACTTTTTCTTCTCCTGTTGGTGTGGTCTTGTTTCCGAAGTAATAAAATCCCCATTCTTCAAGCAACGCTATCAAACGTTGCTGTTCCGGTCTTTTATCAAAAATTGTTACATAAATTTCCGAAATACGATATTGAAGAGCATTGTCAAAAATAATTTTCAAAAACCGTTCCCCAATCCTAAAGCCATTGCTGGTAACTTTAAACGTTCCTATTTTTAATCGCTTCTTCCGTGAAAAATTAGGTGTAATATCAGCATAGTTCTCATTCTCATCTTCTACCTTGACATAAAGGAAAGCTGAAAGCTCGTTATTGCTGTAACAAATGTATGCCGTTTCATCAGCCTTTTTGTTGAACCATTTATCAAAGCCATTGTAATCTTCCCGAAAACTGTCAAAAAAAGCATTTTGCAAATCTACTTGTGCAAAATCTACTTTCTTTACAGCAAGCACTTTGTAATCTACTAAATCGGGATTTTCGGCAACTACCTTTTCAAGAAACTGTTCAATTTTATAAACTTTATCAGAAATTCCTAAAAGTGCTGCTTTAGTATAAATTTTCTTGTCTTCTGAAATTAAAATATCAACTCTATCGCAAAGAATCTCATTTAATATTAAAGTGTCATTTCTGTCGTTTGGCGTAGTATCTACTTGTTTGCTTACGGCTTCTAAAATATCACTTGTCGGTGCAGGGTTTTTAATCAGATTGTAACTACTGATTTTGATATTCATTGTTTCAACCGTTCTGGCATCTTGATTTCGGTTTAATTCTTCAACAGTTAAAGGGTGTATGTATTTTAAGTATTTTAGTTTGTCAATCCAATTAAACAAGATACCAATATCAGTATTAATCACCTTTGACGCTTCACGATGAATAATAATATTTGTATCAAGTAAAATTTTTGACATAGGGTATAATTAAGCAAACAGCATTTCTTTCCTATCCGACTTTTTTGTTTTGGCAATGTGGTTTTCTAACTGATTTTCTAAATCAGAAGAAAGCCCGATTTTTTTTCGCATCAGAATTTTAGTTTTTTGCACGTTCAATAAATCGTTAATTAACCCAACGTGGTCTGGATTTTTTTTGCAGGACTGTCTTAACAATTCAGTTTCCTGTTTAAGTTGTTCTTCTTGTTTACTCATATCCAAATTGGTTTTATAAACACGTTTGTATATATCTGAAACTTTAGTTTTAAAATAGTTGTCTCTGAACCAATGGTACTGAATGAGTACCATTTCTTGATGTGTGATTAACTCAACACCTTCTGTTTTTTCTATTGCTTTTTGCGCTTTTAATATTCGTTTTAAAATTTCAACTCGTGTTTCAAATTTGTAAGGACCCCAAATACCTTCTTTTATTGAACCGTCTCTTCTTCGTTGTTCACGGTAAGTTTCGGGATTGTCTCTTGTTTCCACTAAAAAGTTTCTGATTTCGGAAAGTGGTTGCATCCATTCTTCTCCATTTTCAATTAACCCTTCCATTGACTTGTCTTTGTTCACAACTGTACAAACCCAACAGCCAAAACGACTATTTCCGCAACTTGGTGTAGAATCGTCAATCACTAAAGGGCAGTCGCCCGCATTAGCGTTACGATAGAGCGTAACCAATTCTTTATGCGTTCCGCCCCAAGGAGGCGGAACTTGGTTAAGATATTGCCACAATTCATTCGTGCTTACGTCTTTTATAGGGGCATAGACAAATGCGTTTGGCAGTTGATGTTTACGCAAACGCTGACCTTTTATTTCGTGTTTTTTGATTGAGGCTGCACGGCTTGAACTTTCGGCACTTCTGGTTCCCAACAAAATAATCGCTTCTCCATTTTCGTTTATCTTTTCTAAAATGAAATTTGTTGTCGGGTTTATTTTTAAGCGTTCAGTACACCAACGTACAAATCTGTTCGGAGCTGGGTAGCCAAGTCCTATCAAACGAACCCAAAAACTGTCGTCAAGTTTTGGCGTTGTCTGATGAACTTCAATCATTGGAAGATTTTGCAAGTTGGCAGCTTTTTTAATTTTTGCGAGCGTTTTGTCAATGAACTTTACAATCCTCGGGTTTTCCACTAATGTATCGTTACAAACAATATAGATTTTCCGTTTCAACAAATATGGTTCTATCCTTTTCAAAGCATTCCACACAACCTGCAATAACATTGTACTGTCTTTACCACCACTAAAACCGATTATCCAAGGTCTATCCAAATCGTCATATAAGTATTGGTCAATTATTTCGTTTTCTAAGTGTTGTATATTCAATGACATTTTTAGCCTTCCTGTCTTTTTATCTGCAATTTAAGAAAAAATGGATAAAAGTAACTCCTTTTTGAGATTACAGCCAATTTAGATATAAAATTTACCAAGCATTAGGAATATTGTACTCTTGTGGATAGTAGTTGTATTTGGCTTTGATGTCGGTTAATGAGTAAGTGAGTTCAATATGTCATGGCAAAAGTTTTTTTTAGTATGGAGAATTTTGATTATTGTCCATTCGATGTAATCTATTTGGTATTAGTAACTAAAGAATGATATATTTTATTACATTTGTGAAAAAGTAAAATGATAGACCATTGCCCCAAATGCAAAAGCCCCGAACGAGTCAAAAACGGACATATCCGGGGCCGTGCCCGCTACCGCTGCAAG
>JASGDY010000043.1:0-10389 GCA_047606825.1 Chitinophagaceae bacterium | reverse complement strand
ACTTTGCTTCGCTACGCTCAGACAACTTTTATTTCTGTCGACTTATTTCATTGATTTTCTTAACGTTAATTCAATAAGGCCGATTCCAAAATACATACTACCTTATCCCGAACTCACGTTATACGATTTTGATTTATATTTTAGACCAAAAATCCATTTGTGCTGTTCGGGATTTGTAATCCCGAACGCTTATCCGTGCATTTGCAATGTACTGCTATTTGCGGATTGCAAATCCGCCGACACGGCTTCAGGATTACAAATCCTGAAGAGCGGAGTAATAAAAATTATTGGTCTATATTGAATTTCATTATCGTATTATTTATAGTGTTGAATATCAAATGATTGAGGTTGTTTAGACCTTTTTCCCCTAAGAAATCTAAACACGTTCATTATATATGCGCATCAAGAGTTGGGAAAGTCCGCCGTAGCGGACGAACTTTTGGTAGCTATTCGAGACGCACTCAACTAAGTTCAGTAGGAACGACCTTATCAACAATATAAGGCCGTTCCTACTGAACTTTATAACCATATTGTAACCTATGCTACCGTAAGTACGCTCCTACGGAGCTAAGGAGCATGACGCTGTTTTAGTTATTTATTTCCTTCTCCGCACAGTCTCCCGCCGTGGCGGGGACTTTGCGGGAAGGAATACACGTTTTTATGTCTTGGAAGGATATAAAACCTTACAGCAAAACTTAACACAAACAGTCTCTATGTTTATCCGATATTAGACCTTGTTTTCAACCCTTGATTGGGATTATATATATTATGGTAGACTATGGCAAACCTGCGGATATTTACTGTCTTGTGGGCGAATTTTAAACAAAACACCAAAACTTTCGTTTTGGGCAAGCCGCCCAAGCGTACACCCGTAATCGACGACCGCGAGGTGATTTTCAAGTGCCACGTCGTCATCAACGACTGGAGGAAATTTTGAACTTCGCCCTCACATACGCCGACGTTGACGACGGTGAATCCCTGAAAAACGAACCCTTCCTCAAGGCGGTCTTCGCAAAACGCTTCACTGACTAGGGATGCGTCTTCGACAAACCGTGCAACATATTGTTCGTCAACGACGAACTGAAAAACACCTGTCAGGTTGAACATTCAATGCCCCGTTCTTTTGTCCATTTTGTTACAACACCATGCTGCCCTTACTGCTTCTTCTTTTCTTCCCCCAAAGTCTTCGATTAAGAGTCTGTTTGATATTGTCAAAAAGAATAATATATGAGATTTTTCCTATTATTGAAGTGGTCTGTGTATAAAATGATTACGTACCACTATATTTTCCAGCATTTAGACGCTGATTTTGCCTCAATTGCAAAAGAAATGCTGGACTTTTCATTTTTTACAAGAAAATATCATTATCAATTGCTATTCAATCAATTAGTTGGCACATAAATATTGAAATAAGGCATTTATTAACGTATCTTATAATTATTTTGAAAATATTTTTTAAAACTTTTGTTTTTTTTGTGAAAAGTTGTCTAATTTTACGATGTATTTACAATAAGATAACGTTTTAGGAACACAATTTTGAACTATTTTAAATCTATCTTCAACATGAGTAAAAAGACAGTTAGATTGCTGTTGTGCTTGTTTGCTCTGGTATTTGCCGTGAATGCAGATGCACAAAACAAAAAAACGGTTACGGGTACGGTAACCGACAGTACGGGACAGGCTATATCAGGTGTTTCGATCATTCTCCCGGACGGAAAGACCGTAGGTGTCACGGATGACAGAGGCACCTTTACTGTTTCAGTCCCTGAAGAAGTAAAGGTACTGCAATTAAAGCACGTGTCGTACGCACCCAAGAGCGTAGCCATCGGCGATGACGGCAAGGTGGTAGCTACGCTATCTTCCAACAATGGCAACATGGACGAGGTTGTCGTGACCACTTCTATGGGTATCAAAAGACAAACCAGGTCTTTGGGCTATGCGGTCAGTACCATCACGTCTAAGCAGCTGACGGAGACAGGAGCTACCAACTTTGCATCGGCTCTATATGGTAAGGCTGCTGGCGTGCGCGTCACTTCTGCACCCGGAGGTGCGTCGAGTGGTGTCAGCATCCAGTTGCGTGGTGTGACTTCCATCGGGTTGAACACGCAACCATTGTACGTGGTGAATGGTGTTCCTATCCGTAACTTTAGTGATCCGACAAGCAGTAGCTTCGGTACGTCGAGTTCTCGTGTGGACGGCAACGGTATCTTGGATATCAATCCTGAAGATATTGAAAGCATAACCATCCTGAAAGGTGCAAGTGCGACTGCATTGTATGGTTCAGAAGCTGCGAATGGCGTTGTTGTGATTACGACAAAGAAAGGTGCCATACGGAAAGGTCTTGGCGTCGATTTTAATTATACGTTCAATACAGAGCGCTTGGCGCAGAGTCCGGACTATCAGAATGAATACGGTCCAGGCTATGACGCACAGACCAATGTGGGGTCTTTTGGGGCGACCTATGACGGTTGGTTAACACAATCTGACGGCAACGTCACACCAATATATAGAGCGTATGCCAGCTTTGGTCCTAAATTTGACGGGCGCGAGGTGGTCGACTGGGACGGTACTACACGCAAATATCTGGCTCAGAAAAACAATTATAGGGACTTTTTTGACAATGGATACAACTCTAATGCAAACGTCGCCGTATCAGGAGGAAGTGAGAACGGGTCCTTTAGGTTGTCCTATAATAGAATGGACTATAAAGGCATCATGCCTGGTTCCAAGCAGAGCAAAAACAATTTTAACTTTAACGGTTCGTTGAAGTTGAGCGACAGAGTCAGCGTAGATTTGGTAAGTAGTTACAACAATACGTTTACGCACAACAGGGCGATGGTGACCAGTACAATATTTGGTTCTTATTCTGGTTTCTTCAGTAGGTTTGATGACATGAATACCTATAAGACTAAATATCAGACGTCTTTGGGATATAAATATTTGACGTACAGTAATACAGAATATGACACCGACGAAAACTTTCTCTACAACATGAGGGCGACCCAGTTGTTGGACTATTTTTGGACAAATGAGAAGAATAAATATGACGAGTCCCAAAACAGGTTCATCAACACGTTGACAGTGAATGTAAAGGTGCTGAACAACTTAAATTTCCGTGCAAAGATCGGCGATGACTATACGTCCATCAACAACACGACAAAAGAAGCAAACACGAAGCCTTCCTATCTTGGATACACGGGTTATTATGGCGTTACGTCTAATTCCTACAACGTTATTTACGGGGATGGTTTGCTGACGTACACACCGAAAATCAACCATGATTTTGAACTTGGTGTCAATGCCGGTGTGACGGGTAGAAAGCAAATGTTTAAATACATGACTACTAACACGGGGTCTAGCAATGGCCTGGTAGAAGAAAATTATTTCAGCCTAAGCAATTCTTCCGGTACGCTGACGGCAACGGCTACACGTGCGGAACAAGTTGATGTGGCAGCCTTTGGTATGGTCAATGCCAACTACAAACAGGTATTGTATCTGGAAGGTACAGGTCGCTATGAAGCTACTTCTACATTGGCACCTGAGAACAACAGTTATTTTTACCCTTCCGTCAATGCGGGTTTTATCTTGTCGGACGTCGTGAAACTGCCTTCATTGTTCAATTACGCCAAAATCAGGGCCTCTTACGGGTTGGTCGGTAACCACCCCAATGCGTATCAGTCGAATGTTGCCTATAATCAAAACAGTGTTGTTGTGAACGACAATACGGTAATATACCAGCAGGCTAATTCTAGTAGTTTCGGCAATGAATCTTTGCAGTCGGAAAAAAAGCGGGAGACGGAATTTGGTCTTGAAACGCGTTTACTCAATAACCGTATCGGTATTGACCTTAGCTATTACAACAATAAGATTTCCCGGATGATTATCCCGAGCCAAACGATTGCTGCATCAACCGGTGCGACATCGGCTATCGTCAACGCGGGTAACCTGCTGAACTATGGTTTTGAAGCCGCCATCAATGTTGCGGCCATCAAAACACGTGATTTTAGCTGGACAACCAATTTCAATTTTGCCATTAACAAAAACAAGGTATTGGCTATTTACAATGGGTTGACTGAATTGGTCAACACAACTTATGATGGAGGATATATAACCGTCAAGTCCAAGGTCGGAGACCCATTAGGTAATATCTATACTTATAAAAGAAAAACAGACGGTAACGGCAACTATGTCATTGACGACGACGGGTTTTATACCATCAACACGGACACTTTGAAATATGTAGCCAACGGTATGCCGAAGTTGGTCGGTGGTTGGTCCAACACATTTAGGTACAAAGCATTTAGCCTGGATATTATATTGGATTATAAACTGGGTGGGTACATGATATCTACTGCAAGGTATTACCAGACAGGTGCAGGTATGTTTAAAAGTACGTTGCAGTACAGGGACGCTGCACATGGCGGTATGGCCTATGATGCCACGAGCGACGAAGATGCAGAATATGTGTTGAACTCTGGCGGTAGCAGACATGACGGTATGGTATTGACAGGTGTGACTTCAACTGGAGCGACCAACACCAAGGTAATTACCGCAGCCGCCTATTATCTGGCAAACTATGAATGGGAAGGCAGAGGTATGTACGAAAATGCTATTTTTAGGAACAGCTATATCAAGTTTAGGGAACTGGCACTCAACTACAACCTACCTAAAAATATTGCAAGGAAAATAAAAATGCAGAATGTCCAGTTTTCCTTGATCGGACGTAACTTGTTCTATCTTTGGAAGACGTTGCCACAAGGCATGGATCCGGAAGCTCCAGTCGGCTCAACTTGGTTGGATCAGATGTCCGAGGGCGGTGGTACTGCGGCGGCTACACGTAGCCTTGGTTTCAGTCTCAAAGCCCAGTTCTAAATTAAAAGCAATATTGTTAACAAACATAACTTGATTGAAATGAAAAAATATATTCTGAATATTTTACTTATAGGTGTCCTAACGGGAATGTTGGGGTCATGTAAAAAGCAGCTAGAAGAAGATTACCAGAATCCGGAAACCACGACCAGTGGTTCGCTGTACAAATTATTGGCAGGTATGTTCCTCAATAAGAGAATCCATCCTTCCTATTGGGATTACTATACCTTTAAGATGTTGGGTACCGCCTTGTTTAGCCAAATAGGGTCGGTCGAGCCGGCAACCAATATGTATGTACCGAATACTACTTATACAGAAGGTCGCTGGACCGATTATTACGATGGTGCAACGGGTACAGACTATAATTATGACGGCCCTGGGATCTTGGATAGTTATCGGGAAATGCAGACCACTTACGATGAGTTGACCTCAGATGAGCAGTCGGAACAGGAGATATATTTGGTATTGGCCAGGATTATACTCTGTGACCAGACACAACAGATGGTTGACCTATGGGGCGATATACCGTTCTTTGATGCCGGCTCTCTCAATACGTCAAGCCGTAGTATTAGCTTGGCAGCATTTGACGATGCCGCAACTATTTATGATTCTTTGGACGTATATCTGACAGAGGCAAACGAATTTTTGTCAACCGTTTCTGTTTCCGATGCCGTGGCGACTCAACTGGAAACGTCAGATTTGTATTATGGTGGCGATGTGGATTCTTGGAGGATGTATGCCAATTCTTTGAGATTGCGTTTATTGATGCGCGAATCCTATTATGATGAATCAAAGGCTGAATCAGAGGTGACCACTATATTGAGCGATGCTACCACGTATCCGTTGATAACCTCCAATGATTATAATACGTTGTTGAACGAAAGCCCTTCCACATTGGTGGCAGATCTTGACGGTGCTTTCCCCACACCGTGGGCTCCGGCTTATCTTTCAGACACACTGATGAATCAGAATGGAGACCCACGGATGGATGTCTATTATGATTATCCCAGTGATGCGACAGTGTACACAGGATTTCCTTCCGATGGTACGGCCACGGAATATGAAAACAACAATTACACCGTGTATGATTCCGCAACGATCCAGTACAACTATAATCTGCCGGGTGTCATATTCACGGCTTCCGAGGTTAATTTCCTTAAAGCGGAAGCTTATGAAAGATGGAGTCTTGGAACTGCCGCGACAGAGTATGAAAACGGTATCAGGAATTCGATAGATTTTTACTATGGACTTAATGCGGATAAAGAGTTGAATACAACCGTGTCAACGAGTTGGAGCGTTTTGTCAACACCGAGTGAAAGCACGATATCTACCTTTCTTGAACAATCGGCTATTGCCTATAGCGGTACAACGACCGAAAAGCTGGCAAAAATATGGACACAGAAATGGGTACACTTTTTTGTCCTACAATGTGGTGACGCTTGGGCTGAGGTTAGAAGAACTGGTTATCCGGTCTTGAATTTTTATACGGCATCCAATAGCAGTGCGTCGCAACCCCCTAATAGGTTGTTATATACGTCGACTGAGACGGTTTATAACGCAGACAATTATGCAGCAGTGTCCGCAAAAGACACCAGAGATACCAAAATATTCTGGGATGTCAATTAATCCAATTTACCATTGTTTTATATTTAAGGCTGGCACATGCCAGCCTTAATTAATTGTTTACTATCTGAACTGCCATTAAAATGATACCAAAATCTAAGAAGAAAATCAACTCGGTCCTGCGTGAGTTGTACAAGAGCGGGCCGTTGCCGATTAACGAACTTGCCAACAGGTGCGGCAAGAGCGTCTCGCTGACCACGAGCACGGTCTTCGAATGCATGGAGGAAGGCCTCGTGGAGGAGTCCGGTCTTGCGTCCTCCAACGGCGGACGTAAGGCGACGCTGTACCAGCTCAGGGCAGAATCTGCGTACACGGTGGTGCTGGCGATGGACCAGTACGTGTCGCGTGTCATGGTAATGGACATGTCCAACCAGCTGGTGTCGCCCCCCGTACTTGTCGATATCGACCTGACGCGGGAGGAGGGCATCGCGGTCAGGGTGCTGGAGTTATTGGGGAGTGCCATAGAGGGGGCGGGGGTTCCTCGGGAAAGGATCCTGGGTGTGGGGATAGCGATGCCGGGTTTTGTGGACGCGGCGGAGGGTGTCAACTTCTCCTTCATCCCGTCGCCGGAGGCGGGGGTTTCGTTGCGGGACTACCTGGAAGGGCGTCTGGGGCTTCCCGTGTTCATCGACAACGATTCGAGCGTTGTGGCGCTGGCGGAGTCGACCTTCGGGGCGGCGCGGGGCGCCTGCAACGCGATGGTCGTCAACATAAGCTGGGGGATCGGTCTCGGCATCGTCGCCAACGGCAGGCTCTACCGTGGAGAGAACGGCTTCGCCGGGGAGTTCAGCCATATCCCTCTGTTCAACAACGACAGGATCTGCAGTTGCGGCAAGGTCGGTTGCCTGGAGACGGAGACGTCTCTGAAGGTCCTGCTGGAGAAGGCGTCCGACGCCGTCCGTGCCGGACGTCCGACGACGCTGCGCAAGGCGTTTAGGGAAAGCGACAGCCTGGAAGAGCGTTTTCTTACCTTTATACGTGCGGTGGAACGCCGGGACAACCTGGCGGTGGAGCTCCTGAACGAGGGCGGGTACAACCTTGGGCGTGGCATCGCGGTGCTGGTGCATGTCTTCAACCCGAAAAAGATCGTGTTGAGCGGTCGAGGAGCGCTTGCGGGGAGCGTGTGGCTGCCGCCGATACAGCAGGCGATCAACGAGCACTGCATCCGCAGGCTGTCGGAGGACATCGAGCTGGTGGTTTCCGACATCGGACACCAGGCTGGATTGATAGGCACCTCGGCACTTGTCGTGGAAAATATGTTTAGGAGTTAGGCGTTGCGCGTTGAGATTTTAGTACTTAGACGGAAAGTCCTTTCTTTTCCGAACAGTCTACTCTCCCGATAGTCGAGACAGGTGGAATTTTATGGAAATAAATTCACTATTGGGCATAGAGATTCCTGAGAAATTTTTCATCCGTCTTTCGGACTTCCCGTCTTTTCCACTGACGACGGACTACTGCTCCCATCCCTAAACCCTTACACCTCATAGCCCAATTATTACCAAATTGTCAAATTCCCGCCATATTCAATAATTCTCCTTAACTTTAAAAAACCTTTTTTTATGTTCTGGAGAAAATTCAATGGAGAGCAGATCAAGTTGCCCATCAAGGATGCTGTTGAAATCGCGTTGAAAACGGAGCAACAGCAGGGTCACAAACTCAAAGTCTGTATCGGCACCGACAGCCAGGTCAAAGGCGACATTACCGAGTTTGCCACGGTGATTGTTTTCCTGCGTGAACACAATGGCGGGTTTATGTACATCCATTCCGAAAAATCCCAACGGAAGCTCCATATAAAGGAGCGGATGCTGACCGAGGTCGGAATGAGTATTGATATCGCTTATGCCTTGTGCGACCTGTTTATCCGGTATGAGGTCGATATGGAGGTGCATGTGGACATCAATACCAACCCACAGTTCAAAAGCAACAGTGCCCTGAAGGATGCCATGAGTTACATCCTGGGGATGGGATTTGCCTTCAAGGCCAAGCCAGACGCTTTTGCCAGTAGCAGTTGCGCCGACAAAATCGTCAATTAAAGTGGTCGGTAACCAGTAGGCTGTTTTGACTGACCACAGTAAGCTGTCTACTGACAACTATCCCAGATAGATGTCCAGCAGGCCTTCTGGTAATTGTGCGTAGACTGCTTTTTTGTTGTGGTCGATACGATCGACAATCTCCTCGTGCAAGGGGACAAGGACTTCTTTCCCGTTTACCGTCAGCTTTACCAGTATCTGGCTGGGCTGTTCGATGACTTCTTCTATTGTCGACAATGCTTTCTTATTGTCATATAAGGTATAACCGATGAGGGTGATGACTGCGTTTTTGTTTGCGTTTTTTTCAAAATCTTCTCTTGCCAGCCAGATATTGCGACGTATTAGCCGATGTGCGGCTTCCTTGCTGTTAAGACCTTCCAGATGTACGACAGTTTCCTCGTTGTTGCGCGCCGTCGCGCTCTCGATAAACCAAGGAATCCGGCTGTTTTTGGTCTCTTCGATGAACAGTACCTTGATGCCCTTGAAATGGAGTGCCTTATCCAGGCCGTGTGTAATGAGGATGTCGCCTTTGATGCCGTGGGTGGTGGCTATTTTCCCTATTTGAATAAAATCCATGGTAAATATTTTTGGGGGCGTGCGTTTCAGGTTATTGGTTACAGGTTTCAAGTTGTGACTTCTACTTTTTACAGGATAAATTTCTTTTGGATATTAATGTCCATTTTATTTACCGCACATTTTCATCCGATGCAAGGTATATTGATGCCATAACCTGAAACGAGCAACTTGTAGCCTGTACTCCCTCGCGTCTTACTTTTTCTCGTAAAAAAAGCCCCGCGCTTGTGACGCGGGACTCAGTTCTTTTTCGCAAGCTCGGTTTTAAGCTTCGGGAGTTGCTTTTGCTGCTTCTTCCGTTGCAGGAGCTTCGTTTTTTGGTTTAGCCTCAGCTATAGGAGCAGACTCAACCTTTTTTACCGGGCTACCACCTTTGCGAAGGGCTTTTTGTTTTGCCTTGTGTTCTTCGTTACGTTTGATGATGCTGGCTTCATGGCCGTCGAACCATTGCTGGAACTTGGTCATGGCTGCCACTTCGTCAAACAAACCTAGTTTGACACCGCGCAACAAATGCTTCAGGTAAAGTACGCCCTTGAAGGACAATATCCTGCGGACTGTATCCGTAGGCTGTGCACCTTTGTGCAACCATTCCAGGGATTTCTGACGATCCAACTGGATTGTTGCAGGTACTGTCAATGGGTTGTAAGTTCCCAATTTTTGGATGAACTTACCGTCTCTTGGCGCACGGGCGTCCGCTACTACGATGAAGTAGAAAGGGCGTTTCTTGCTACCATGTCTTTGAAGTCTGATCTTGACTGCCATCTTAAATAGAAATTTAAAGGCTTTTAAAAAAATAAATGTTTACGGTGCAAATTTAGTCTGCCAGAACTTAAATGCCAAACGTCCGTGGGATTTTTTATTCATAAATTATTCAAAGAGCAAATAAAAAATTGCACGGTAATCCCTCTTGTCCATTGTAAAACATTCATAATCAACAGAAATTTCTTCAAAGTCGGATAGTTTTTATTGTGATTTGTTAATGTTTTAGCGTTTGTGTTTCTTTCCCGCATAATATTCCGAAGGGGGATTTTGCAGGAGGGAAATACGATGAAATACCAATCAGTGGTTAGAAAAGTCCGCCGCGGCGGGAGACTGTGCGGGAAGGAAATAATACGATTTTGATTTATATTTTAGACCAAAAATTCATTTGTGCTGTTCGGGATTTGCCATCCCGAACGCTTATCCGTGCATTTGCAATGCACTGCTATTTGCGGATTGCAAATCCGCCGATACGGCTTCAGGATTACAAATCCTGAAGAGCGGAGTAATAAAAATTATTGGTCTATATTGAATT
>JASGDY010000042.1:0-40868 GCA_047606825.1 Chitinophagaceae bacterium | reverse complement strand
CGCTCTTCAGGATTTGTAATCCTGAAGCCGTATCGGCGGATTTGCAATCCGCAAATAGCAGTGCATTGCAAATGCACGGATAAGCGTTCGCGATTGCAAATCCCGAACAGCACAAATGGATTTTTGGTCTAAAATATAAATCAAAATCGTATTATTTATAGAAAATGGGGACGAGGAAGCACAAAATAACTTAATAGAGTTTTGTTTCTCTTTTGGTATGGAGCACTCTTAAAACGCGAATAGTCGTTTTGTCAAAACGGTAAGAGATTCTGTAACGATGTTTCTCAAAAGCGCGATAACTGCCATCATTCCCAGATTTATATTCGTCAGATGCGTATATTTTGGGGTTTTCAATAGCTTTTCCCATCGCATCAATAATGTCATTCAATACTTTTTCTGCGTTCTGTATCGAATCCATAGCGATATAATCATACGCTTGCCTCATTTGCAGTTGCGCACGTTTGGTCCACACTATTTCATAGTGCGCCTGTTCCATTGCTTTATGTTGTTTTTCATTTGTTCATGCGTGATATAATCACCGCTTTCGTATTCTGCCTCGGCTTCTGCCAACTCTCGGTTGTATTGTTCTGTATGGATGGACGGCGTTTCCGGCATTTTCAAATGTATAAACGATTGAATCACTCCAATCAATGAACGCTTTTCCTCTTCGCCGAGCAAAGGCAGGTATGCTGTTATTTGCTTATCCAGTGTGGTTGCCATGGTAATGCGTTTTGTTTCGACCAATTTATTTGTAAATATAAGACATTGGGAGGGTTTAAACTTTTTCAGGTTGTTTTTATAAAAATTGAGGACGAGCAACGCAGTCCCCGAAACCGCCAAATGGAGTTGTGGGTAGTCCGTTGTCGGTGGACGGTAGTCAACATTTAAGCCAAAAGTAAAAAGCTCCTGTTGCATCGGTATAATTTGAAACTGTTACATGCTGACGACGGACGACGATTGTCACTTCAACTTCTTCTCCAAAATCTCCTGCACCTGTTTCTGGTAGGTGACGCTTATGGGGATTTCGCGGCCAAGCACGAAGAGGACGTTTTTGTTCCAGCTTTGTACTTGGTCGATGGCGACGATAAAGGAACGGTGTACGCGTACAAACCTCTCCTCCGGTAGTTTTTCCATTACGGCCTTCATGCTCAGGTGTACGAGTATGGAACGGTTTTCCTTGTTGAAGATTTTGATATAGTCGTCCAGAGCCTCGATATACGTGATGTTGTCAAAATAGATTTTGTTCCATTGGTAGTCGTATTTGACGTACATAAATTCGTTTTCGGGCAGAGCGTTGTGGCGGATGTCGTACAGCTCCTTTGCCTTTGCCACTGCGCGGTTGAACCTGTCCATGCTGAATGGCTTGACGAGATAGTCCACCGCGTCGAGGTCAAAACCCTGTACTGCAAAATTGCTGTACGCCGTCGTGAATATCGCCAACGGCTTTTCAGGAAGGCTTTCAAACAGTTGCAGCCCCGTGATGTCCGGCATCTGGATGTCCAGAAACAGCAGGTCTACCGCATGGTTGTGTAGGTATTCCTTGCCAAGCAGTGCGTCGGTAAACTTGCCGCAGAGTTCCAGGTCGGTGTTCTGTTTTACATACGCCTGCATCAGTTCCAATGCCAGGGGTTCGTCGTCTATGATTACACATTTCATAAGAAGAAAAGCTGGTAGCTATTGCCCGCTAGCCATTGGCTATTGGTTTGTAGCGATTATTTTTTTAGGTTTACAAAGATAAAAAGAACTATAAATGGAAAAGCGAACCACCCACGGCTAATAGCGAAACATTATACCGGAAACAACAACTGCACCCTATATTTGTTAGCAATAGTGTCGTTGTCTATCATAAGGCTGTATTGCTTGCCATAGAGGAGTTCCAGTCTGCGTTGTACGTTGCCGATGCCCGTGCCGGTGCCGTCCAGTTTGGGGCTGTTGGGAAACGTGTCGTTTTCACAATAAAAAATCAGTTTGGTGTCTTTTACATTGATACGAAACCTAATCGTGGACGGATGGTGCGCGCTGATACCGTATTTGAAGGCATTTTCCACAAATGCGATGAATATCAACGGCGGTACCTGGACGAGGTCCGTTTCGCCGACCACTTCAAAATCTACCTGTACATTGTCGTTGAGGCGCATGGTCTGTAAGTCGATATAGCTCTGTATAAAGTCGACTTCCGCGTTGAGGTTCACTGAGTTGTTACGTGCTTCCTCCAATGTATAGCGCATGATACGCGACAGCTTCAGTACAGAATCCGAGGTATTGCTGCTATTGGTGACTGCCAGGGTGTAGATACTGTTGAGCGTGTTGAAAAGAAAATGGGGATTGACCTGGGATTTCAGGAAACTCAGCTCGGTCTCCAGTTGCTGTTTGGTCATTTCCTCTTTTACTTTTTCTGCCGTGAACCAGCGCGAGACGATATTGGCCGTGCTGCTGCCAATCCAGGATATAAGGAACAGGGTAATCGGCCCGGAGGAGAAAAAATAAAAAATTTTTGGAAAGCTGTTGAATCGTATTTCACGCCTATGTTCCCGCACGAATCTGTGCGTCTCCTCCGCCGTCCGCGATATGTAGTTGAATATATACAGGAATAGAAAAAAACACGCGAGAGACAATATTATATAAAGGATGATTTTCTTCTTTGCCAGTAGCTTGTCGATAAACACATAGCCGTTCACATAGTAAAATCCCAGCAGGTAGATGATGGAAAACGTGTACCACACCACAAACCGTTCGCTATGGAAGGGCGGGAAATCCCGGTTGTAGGGAAAGAAAAGAAAGGGTAGGAGCAATAGCAGTATCCAGGTGATAATGTTAAATACAAGCTGCGCCGATATGAATTTACCTTTGTCCATTGCCCCAAAATAAAACATAAACTTATTGAGAGGGTATATTTTTTCGGTCAACGAGGAGTTTTTATAGGGAAAGCAGGTTAATTTGATGTGAAAATGAATTGATGGCTGGTGGATAATTAGGTAGACAAGCAAGATTGTACCTCTCTACGGAAGCGGATAATGCTAAATTTCTAATTTTTCTTCTCATATTAAAAAAAAACAACTAATTTTATAGTATCCAAAAACATAAATCATGAAGAAGAAAAATGCCAGCCTCTTCGTAGCAGCGGCGCTCCTTGCGGCATCGGCATCCCAAGCACAACAGGCGAACCCTGATGCAATTTTGCAAAAGTTCAACGCCGGACTCGCCGCCAAAGCCCCCGAAGACAGCTTGGCAAAACTGTCCGTCCAATATGCCAACGTTGTTAAGAGAAAGTCAGCCTACGATTCCCTGAACCAGCAGATTATCGCGCTCTATCCCAAAGGAAACGTGGAGTTCAACAAGACCGTGGTCGATATGTACGGCAAGGCTCAGTCCGGCAACCTGACCATGCAGGAGTACAAGCAATTGAAAGTTGATTACCCCAACCAGACCTACGACAATCCCAAGACGATGGCTGGGATGTATTATCCCGCCATTCTCGGGGCGGCGTTTCCCAAGTTCCTTGAACAGGATTCCGTGACGGTGACAGACATGATTCCCTCGCTTGGCTCCGGTACGTTGAACCAGGTCGCTTGGAACTTTGCCGAAAATGGACAGCACCTGCCGACCGCCGAGAAGATGTCCAAGCTTTCCTTGGATAAAACAAAAGAAAACATCGCGGACTCCGCCAAAATACCAGAAGCGAAACGTGCTGGAACGGTAGCAGGATTGAAACAGGCTTATGGTATGTATGAGGATACGTATGCCTATATCCTTGCCCAACTCGGAAGAAAGAAAGAGGCTTTGCAGTACCAGGAAGATGCTGTGCGCCTCCAGCCTAACGAAGTGGATATAAACACGCGTTATATCACTTACCTCAACGACAACGAGCAATACCAGACTGCCGTGGACAGCGGCTCATCCAAGTATTCCCAGAACCACGGCGACCAGAAGATGCTCGACCAGATTGCATTGGCATACAAAAAAGTCAACCCTTCGCAGTCTGCCGACACTTATATCGCTTCGTTGAAAGCCAAACAAACTGCGGCAGCCAAAGCAGAACTGGCAAAAGAAGCCATCAACAAGCCTGCACCTAATTTTTCCCTGAAAAATCTTGAAGGCAAGACCGTTTCCCTGAGCGACTACAAAGGAAAAGTGGTCATATTGGACTTCTGGGCGACATGGTGCGGCCCCTGCAAAATGTCGTTTCCGGGCATGCAGCTCGCTGTCAACAAATACAAGGACAATCCCAATGTTGTGTTCCTGTTTATCGATACTTGGGAACATACCGAACCCAAGGAAACGCAAGAAGCTGTTACCAAATTTATACAAGGCAAGCAATATACGTTCAACGTGCTCTACGACAATAAAGCGGACGGAAAAAACTTTGAAGTAGCTACGGCATATACGCCGTTTGGTATTACAGGTATTCCCGTTAAATTCTTTATCAAAGACGGCATTGTCCAGTTTATGGAAACAGGTTATCCTGGCAGCGATGACAAGGTGCTTTCCAGTGTCACTGACCGTGTGGACTTTTTGTTGTGAGCCATAACTATTTTTACCATTGTTGTGTGGGTGTTGTTACCAATATCATATACAATATAGACCTCGTAAAATAACCAAAGCCGTGGCAACCGCTACGGCTTTGGTTATTTTGTATTTCAGAGCCTGTTTGAGTTAAGTTTTTCTGTAGGGTTTTATATGCTTCCAAGACATAAAAACGTGTATTCCTTCCCGCACAGCCCCCGACGCGGCGGGAGACTGTGCTGTTAGGACCTCACCCCCGACCCCTCTCCCAAGTGAGAGGGGAGACACGAAGTGTTAGGTTTCGCTACACCCCTCTCTTTTAGGAGAGGGGTCGGGGGTGAGGTCCTAACAGCGCAGTTAAGTATGTTTTCAGATTTATTTTAGAATAATGTTCTTCTCCAATATTGTACAGCAACCTTTAGTGAGACAATATGTGCCGAACCGCCGCTGCGGCGGTTCGATTTTATCTTGTAGCAACGGAATTTATTCCGTTGTAATGGATGAAGCGATAGAGCGTTCCATAGGAACGATACATATAGCTCCATTTATAATGTCGTCGCTGAAAATTAATCTAAGATAAATATGCTTTTATACTTAACAAAGTTATTTGTCGAGGGAAAAATACGGAATACAAAAAAACAGGAATACAAAGACGTTTTTTTCGCTGGCGGGTGGAGACACCACGCCAGTAGAACCATTAGTGGTCGGTGTTCTCACCGACCACTTTATCCATGTAATGGACGAAAATTTGAACTATTCTCACCGAAGGTAAATGCATCTCGTTTTGGCGTGTAAGGATATTCGCTACTTTTAGCCTTTATATTTTCATAGATGAAAGTTCTGTACAAAGAGATCAATACGCCGTTCCAGTATCCGTTTACCATCTCCGGTGGACGCACCAAGAATGCGCAGCCAGCATTGGTGGTAGGTTTGCAGCTTGGCAACTATCTGGGCTGGGGAGAAGCCCCGGCGATTACCTATTATGATGTTACCGTTGCCAATATGGTTGCAGATCTGGAAGCCAAAAAAGAAGTGATTGAAAAGTTTGCCTTGACCGATCCCGAGCGTTTCTGGCACTTCCTGCACCACCTTTTTCCCGAAAATCCATTTTTGGTATGTGCTTTGGACATTGCCGGGTGGGACTTGTTTGGAAAGATGGAACGCCAGCCTGTCTACAAACTTTGGGAAACCTCCTGGGAAAATACGCCGATGACGGATTATACGATAGGACTGGACGATATTCCCGGCATGGTAAGGAAGCTGCAAGCGCATCCGTGGCCTATCTACAAAGTGAAACTTGGCGCACCCAACGACGTAGACATCGTCGAGGCGTTGCGCGACCATACGGACAGTCCCATACGCATCGATGCCAATGCAGGGTGGACGCTGGAGGAGGCACTGGACAAGATACCGCAATTGAAAAAACTTGGCGTCGAACTCATCGAACAACCTTTGGCAAAAGACAACTGGGACGGGATGAAAGTTTTGTTCAAAGAGTCCGAAGTACCGTTGGTGGCAGACGAAAGCTGCGTGTCGGAAAAAGACGTTGCCAGGTGCTACCAACATTTCCATGGCATCAACATCAAACTGACCAAATGCAGTGGCATGACGCCCGCACGGAGGATGATAGCGGAAGCGAGGTCGCTCGGCATGAAAGTGATGATGGGCAGCATGAACGAGACCAACATAGGTTCGGCAGCGATTGCCCAGTTTCTGCCACAGTTGGATTATGTAGACATGGACGGGCCTGTGCTGTTGACGGAGGACGAGATGGACGGACTGTACATCGAACAAGGAAAAGTAGCGTTGTCGGGACGTCCGGGGCTGGGTGTGTGGAGGAAGCTGTCGTTGCATTGATAGACAAAAATATATTGGTTGACCTATTTTAAATTTTCCGTGTTGAGACGTTTTAGCGTAGGATTTGTATTGTTCTTGGTCGTTTTACTGAATGCATCTTTTCATTCCCGGGATATTATGCGTGGTTTTCTTGTCGTGATCGACAAGGACAGTTACGAGCTGTACCTTTTTGACCAGAAAGGTTGGTATGCGACGTATCCCTGTGTGTTTGGCAGCAAAGACTTGGGCGACAAGATGATGGAAGGCGACCGCAAGACGCCGGAAGGTACTTACCATATTGTTTCCAAGACCCGCAGCAAAAAATGGAACTGTTTTTTTATGCTGGACTACCCGACGCCGCCTGACATGCAAAAATTCAACGAAAGAAAAGAGGAAGGTCTGATTCCTGCGGCCGCCAAGATTGGTTCGGGGATCGGCATCCACGGTACCTGGCCGCATGAAGATTATACCATTGACCAATACCAAAGTTGGACCGACGGCTGCATCGCCCTGAAAAATGAGGATATCGAAGAACTTTATCGTTTGCTGCCTGTCGGGACGGAGGTCGTGATCAGGAAGTAGACGGGAAGGCTGAAACCAAGAAGCTGTTTGAGTTCACTAACGTCCAAACGTTGATAAAATAAGTTAGTTCTTTGAAAGTATTGTCGGTAAAGGGTTTCAGGTAAAATTGGAGTTTCAACGATTTCAGCCAAATATGCTTTTTTGTTGCTGCCAGATTGACATATTTGCCAGATGAATACAGGCAAGTATGTTTTTCCCAGGTAACGGACTTTTTGAACTACGACGAGTTCGACAAGTTTGTCAAAAAGTATAAATATAAAGGCAACTACAAGGTAAAAACATACTTAACTGCGCTGTTAGGACCTCACCCCCGCCCCCTCTCCCAAGTGAGAGGGGAGACACGAAGTGTTAGGTTTCGCTACACCCCTCTCTTTTAGGAGAGGGGGCGGGGGTGAGGTTTCTTCTCCGCAAAGTCCCCTCCGCGGCGGGGACTTTGCGGAGAAGGCACACACGTTTTTATGTCTTGGAAGCATATAAAACCGTACAGAAAAACTTAACTCAAACAGTCTCTCTAAGTTATTTATTATATCTATGCAAAAATCCGAGACGAACGCGGCCATCCCGGATTTTTTACAAATAATGTCGTTCCTGCCGCGATTATTTGGAGGTGGAATCTGCTGGTGCTGTTTCCTCCTTTAAAATATCCAAAAGTTCCACGTCGAATATCAGCGTAGAACCTGCTTTGATAGGTCCGGCGGCTCTGTCGCCATACGCCAGGTCGGACGGTATGAACAACCGCCATTTGCTACCGACGGGCATCAACTGCAATGCTTCTGTCCAGCCTTTGATGACGCCGCCGACCTCAATGTCCAAAGGTTCGCCACGTTTGATGGAGTTGTCAAACTCTGTTCCGTCGAGCAAAGTACCGACATAATGCACTTTTACCTTGTCGCTGGCGGTCGGTTTGGGACCGGTTCCGGCTTTCAATATTTTGTATTCCAGACCGTCGGGCAAGGTAACGACGCTGTCTTTCAGTTTGTTTTTTGCCAGGAAATCCGTACCTTCTTTTTTCGTGGCTTCCGCTTTCTTCGCCATCATTTTCTGTGCGGTCGTCATCATGATGTTCTGCGCCGCGTCATGCGAAAGTAATGGAGTTCCGCTTTCGGACATACCGTCCCTGAGGGCCTTGTCCAAAACAGCGATGTTGATATTGTCAATGCCTTGGGCTTTGTAGAACGTCGCCATTTCGAGGCCGATGGCGTAACTAAGCGAGTCCGTTTCTGATTTTAAAGTAACTGCGGTAGTGGATGCGGCAGGTTTTGCAGAGTGCGTCGTCGCGCTGCGTTTTTTGGTAGTCTGCGCGTGTGGGACTATCTGGGTTCCCAATATTGCCGTTGCAAGTAAAATGGTAGATTTGTTCATGATAATATTTTCAGAGCGGCAAAGTAATGCAAAAAAGGAATGTGTTACATTTGCGCCCTGTTAAAAAAGAAGGTGGTTGCAGGTCGTCAGTAATTACAACATTCAACTTTCCCTTTTCAACTTTCAATTATTTATATGAAATATTCCCAACAGATAGGTGTTGTTTTGTGTTTGTTGTTGGTCGGTGCGTGTTATTTGCCTTGGGCTTTTTATCCGAGCATCCAGTTTGATGCGACGGGTATGAATGCCCAACGTTTAGGCTATGGCAGACCGGGACTGTTCCATTTTATCTTTTCTGCGGTCAACATTGTACTTTTTCTCGTACCCAAAGTCGGGGCAAAGCGTATCAATCTTTTCATCGCCGCGATGAATTTTGCGTGGGGCATCCGCAATTTTTCGCTTTATTCTACTTGTAGTGCGGGAGAATGTCCTGTCCGGAAAATGGGTCTGTACATCACGTTGATATTGGCTGTCGGTATATTTGTAATGTCGATGCTGCCCACGACGAGGGTCAAGCGGGGCGAGGCGTTTAGGGATTGAGAATGGAGAATTTTTCTCCGCGCAGTCTCTCGCCGCGGCGAGGACTCTGCGGTTCTATGGCTGGTTAAGGTTTTTATCACTTTCCACTATTATCCAACCATTTTTTTCAGATAATATTTAAAAGCTTGTCGGCTTATCATCTCAGCTCCTAAATTTTCCAGATGTTGTGTGTACACTTGGCAGTCTATCAAGCCGACGCCTTCCTTTCGTAATTGCTGCACGTAGGAAATGAACGCAAATTTGCTGGCGTTGGACGCTTTGGCGAACATACTTTCCCCAAAAAACATTTTTCCCAGACGGATGCCGTAAAGACCACCGACGAGTGCGCCGTTTTGCCATGCCTCCGCACTGTATGCATAGCCGAGCTGGTGCATCTCGTTGTAGGCTTTTTCCACTTCGTCGGTAATCCAGGTGCCGTCCTGTTCTTTGCGCCGGACGTTTTTGCAGTTTGCCAATACCTGGTCAAATGCCTTGTTGACGGTAAACGAAAAAGTACCTTTGTTGAAAACATTGCGCATACTGTGGCTTACGACAAGTTGCTCCGGAAAAAGTACAAACCTAGGGTCGGGCGACCACCAAAGCGGCACAGCATCTTCGTACCAAGGAAAAATCCCGCTGCGGTATGCCAACAGGATTCGCTCCGGACGCAAATCGCCGCCCATAGCCAACAGTCCGTCTTCCAATGCGTCGTCAACGGGGGGAAACCAAAGCCTATCGTCTAAAATGTGTAAGGGCACTACGGTTAGTGAATAGTGAAGCGTTAATAGTAATATGGGAGTAGTGTTGCTATTTTTTATGTTCGATGGTGGCATTGATGCCACGTTCGACAATGGCGTCGCGCATCGGTTTGAGGAAATCGTAATCGCCGTTTTTGACGCCATATTTTCCTTTGGTGTGGATGAACAGGGCACATTGTTCCGCTTGTTCGAACGTATGGTCGCACACTTCGACAAGGGTTTCGATTACCCAGTCAAAGGTATTGACCTCGTCGTTCCACAGCACCAACTGGTAGGTAAACGCTACGTCTTCCAATACGCCGACATCTTCGGACGATTCTTCCCAGGGAAGTACGGAATTATGATAATTGTTCCTTGCCATGCGCCAAAACTACAAAATTTCCATTAACCATCGAGGTGTACCCCGTCCGTTTTAACATTGTTGTGGCCCGCCCATTGGACTTTTACTTTTTGGGAAAAATAGGTGTCGATGGTGCGTCCGATATAGTCCGCCTGTATCGGTAGTTCGCGGTTAAACCGCCTGTCTACCAATACACACAGTTCCACTTTCGACGGCCGTCCAAACGTCAGCAGTGCATCCAGCGCGGCCCGCACCGTGCGGCCTGTCCACAATACGTCATCAATCAATATGACGGCCTTGTCCTGTATGCTGAAATTGATTTCCGTTTCGTTGGCAATATGTATTTCGGAGCGCACGTCGTCGCGGTAGAATGTCGTGTCTAGCTTGCCATAACGGATATTTTCCTTGGGTATCAGGGTCGCGATTTCTTCCACGATTCTGTCGCTGACGAATACGCCTCTGGGCTGCATGCCGATGATGACCGTGTTGTGCAGCTCGAGGTGGTTTTCCAATATCTGGTGGGCAAGCCTTTTTAAGCTCAATTTGACTTGTGTGTCTGTGAGGATTGATTTCATCCGAATATGCCTGTTTTCTGTTTAGAGAAAGGCTAAAGTTATGGCTTTTATTATTTTAGATGTTTTTTTTTCTACATTTAAGGCCTGATTTTACTAAGTGGAAGGTAGAAAGTCGAGCGTGAAAAGTGGCTAATATTTGGCGAAAGCCATCCTGAATTAATGATATTTATTTGAGGTAGTAAAAAAACATAAAAAATGCTGGAAAGAAGACAATTTTTGCAATTGGGTTCATTGGGATTGGGCGGATTGTTCTGCAACAAGGTATTGGCTGCCGGCGGTAGCGGGGCAGTGAAAAAACCGTTGGTCATCTCCACTTGGGACGCCGGTATTGCGGCTAACAAAGGAGCGTGGGAAGTTTTGAAAACAGGAGGTCGCGCCTTCGATGCCGTGGAAAAAGGCGTGATGGTAACGGAAGATACGATTAACTGTTGCGTCGGTCTGGGCGGCAATCCGGACAGGGAAGGCATCGTGACCTTGGATGCGTGCATCATGGACGAATTTGGCAATGCGGGCGGCGTGTTGGCGCTCGAACGCATCAAACACCCGATTTCCGTGGCGCGGCGGGTATTGGAGAAAACGCCGCACGTGTATCTTGTCGGCGACGGCGCGCAGATGTTTGCCGTAAGCCAAGGCTTCCCGTTGGAACCGCAAAAACTTTCGGACGACGCGGAAAAAGAATATAAAAAATGGCTGGAAAAATCGGAATACAAACCACAGATCAACATCGAACAAAAACAGGGCAACCTCCAAAAAGGACAAATCGCTGCTGCTCCTAACCGCTTGTCCAATGGTACATTTAACCACGACACAATTGGAATGTTGGCGATTGATGCCAACGGCAACCTGAGCGGAAGCTGTACGACGAGCGGCATGGCGTTCAAGATGCGCGGCAGGGTAGGGGATTCGCCGATTATCGGTGCCGGACTGTTTGTGGACAATGAAGTCGGTGCTGCTGTTTCCACCGGTCTGGGTGAGGAAGTCATCAAAATCTGCGGCACGCACCTCGTGGTCGAACTGATGCGCCAAGGCTACGCTCCCGAAAACGCCTGCAAGGAAGCCGTCCGCCGCATCGTCAAGCACAACGGCGAACAGAAATCCAAGGAAATACAGGTCGGCTTCCTGGCGTTGAACAAAAAAGGCGAATATGGTGCTTATTGTATCCAGTCGGGTTTCAGCTTTGCGGTTTGTGATTCGGATGCCCACAATGAGTTGATTGCGTCGAAACACATGATTTGATGGCAGGAGGGTATAGCGCGGGGATACCCTGGCCCATGTTGTTCAGGAGTATCTCATAAAGTGTCATTTCCGGAAGTCTCTGGGCAGCATGCGCCACTGGCAGCCTGTTTTTAACAGATACATCAGCGCGTTCCATACCCTGCGCAGGCTAATCTGTCTTTTCCGGCTCGTTGTGTCCAGATATTTCTTAATATTGTCCCACTGGGCATCGGTTACATCGGTTGGATACATATCTTGTTTAAGTTTCGTACCTCGAAATAAAGTATGTTTCCCCCTTTTACCAATGCCCTTAAGCTTTTTTACATTTTATTTTTAAACAGGCTCTTAGATGGCCCAGCCGCGCATCGTTCAACAGCCTTTCCATTTCAGACTGTATAGTGACACAAGTGCCGCCACAAGCCCTTGTACGCAGATTCGATAGACAAGTAGGTCAAACCCTGTCCGCTTGTCGATTCCTTCCCAAAGTTGCACAGCATACAAAGCAGAACAAACAATTTCGGGAAACAGACGGCATACAAAGGAAAACAGACCTTTTTGTCGAAAAACGACATTTTGGTTTAGTCTTTTTGGCACAATAACTTTAATCTCTTAGCATCAATACTGTTCCTGTGCTGTGTCGGCTTTTCATCAGCTTCTGCACTTTTTTTCCTTCGGATAATTTTGGCTTGGAAGTGTTGATTTTACGGGCAATCATCCAATAAAAAAATGCTTTCGCCCTATTTATTGTTTCATCACTTAAGGTAAGGCAGTTCCACAGGTCGCCACCGACAGTGGATTTTGAATGTGCGATCATCCACAATGGACATGAGAGGCAAAATATTTTGGCGCGGGAGAAATGGACTTTTACTTAAAGGGAATCAATAGACCTTTCTGGAAGAGGGTTATATCCATCTTTTTTAATATTCCGGTGTGGCACATAAATGTTAAATAGTAGCTATTTTTGTGTCTATGTTATTAACAAACCAAAGCACGATTCTTGGCATTTTCCTGACAGGATTGTGCCTTTTTCCTGCATCGAGGACGATGTATGCCCAGCTTCAGGATTCTACGGCACGACGCATCGCTGATTCGCTCAAGCTGGATTCCGAACGCAGCCGCGAAAAGCAAATCCTTCAACAGCAGGTAGATATAGCCGATGTATGGAACGATGTCTTCCATCCACACGGGAAAGATGCCTCCACCAAGAAAAGGTCGCCTGTCACCATCATTCCCAATATAGCAGCCAACCCGACCATCGGTCTACAAGGTGGTATCAAAGCCGTAGCAGGAAAAGTGCTCGGGCATGTCCCTGGAACTTATATGTCGGTCGCTGCAACGTCTGCTTCTGTAACGACAAAGGGCATTCTATATTTTTACGTGGTGCACAATGTCTTTACGCCTGGCAACAAGTGGAATTTTCAGGGAAGCCTTATTGCTGCAAAATCCGTAACGCCGGATTTCGGCCTGGGTATCGGTACGGGAAGCCGTGCCAACGAGACCGACGAAATCCTTACGGACCCGGACAGAAAGCCTTATGTCTGGCATTCCGAATTTTACAACTTCCGCGAGAAAGCCTACAAAAGAATCAATGGCAACCTGTTCGTCGGCGGCGGCGTGGATTTCAATATCAGGCGACATATTTCCAACAAAAACGGTGTTCCCTTTGGTCAGACGCCAATGGGCATTTACAGTGACAAACATGGTTTTGATTCCACAAAATATATGTCCAACGGACTGCTCGCCAATGTGGAATACACGACCAGGGACAATATCAACCGTCCCTACAAAGGTTTTTTCATGGATATGGGCCTGCGTCTCAACCAGACTTGGATGGGCAGTACCCAAAACGCTTTGGTCTTTACGGGCGACGTACGTAAATACATCAGCCTGTCGGAGCAAAGCCCTGAGACTGTATTGGCTTTGTGGGCATGGGGTTCTTCCGTGTGGGGAGGCCATCTTCCTTATCTGGAACTGCCGGGAACAGGGAGGGATGCCAATGCGCGGAGTGGCCGTGGTTACATCAGCAGCTATTTCCGAGGAACGCAGTTTTTCTATTCTGAAGGTGAATTTCGCTTTCCGATAACAAGCAACAAGCTGCTCAGCGGCGTGACTTTTTTCAGTATGGAAACGGCCAACGACCTCGTGGCCACCAAGATATTTGACGTATGGAGACCTGCGGGCGGTGCTGGTCTGCGCGTTTTGTTCAACAAGGCTACGCGCACCAACCTCTGTTTGGACTATGCTTGGGGTTCTTACGGACAAAAAGGGTTTTTCCTGGGACTGAACGAGGCGTTTTAATTTTTTGAAATGCTTTTCCGGTGCGGTGTTTTATATTGAACAAACAACTACTTTTGTGCGCTTAAAAATTTTTCGTTTAAAATGGGACGGAGCCACCCTATTACGGTAGGTCGGATTTTTCCCGCAAATATTCCATTGAGGATGACGCATTCGTACACCGACCTGGTGAAGCAGACGTTCGATTTCCCGCAGGAGGGATTTGATGTAGGCAAAAATGGTTATTTGGAATTTAACGGGCTAGACCTGAAGCCCATCGTAGAAAAATACGGTACGCCGTTGAAGCTGACCTTCCTGCCCAAGATCGGTATGCAGATTGAGCGTGCCAAAGCCTATTTTGAAAAGGCTTTCAAGAAACATAAATACGAGGGTACGTACAACTACTGCTATTGTACCAAAAGCTCGCATTTTTCTTTCGTGGTCGAGGAAGCCCTGAAATACGGTATCCATCTGGAGACTTCATCGGCTTACGATATCGACATCATCACGGAACTTTACCATAAGAAAAAAATCAACAAGGACATTTTCATCATTGCCAACGGCTTCAAACCCAAAATCTACACGAGCCGATTGTCCAAACTGATCAACGCTGGTTTCAAAAACGTGATACCCATATTGGACAACAAGGAGGAACTGATGGCCTACAAGCGCGGCGTGCGCAAGAGCGCCGAACCTTTCAAAATCGGTATCCGTATCGCCGCGGAGGAAGAGCCTAGTTTTCCTTTCTACACATCCCGTCTCGGCATCCGCGCACGCGACATCCTGGAGTTTTATGTGGACGAGATAGAAGGCAACGAAGACAAGTACCAGTTGAAGATGCTGCACGTCTTCCTCAACAAAGGTATCAAAGACGACATCTATTACTGGTCAGAGCTGAACAAGGCCATCAATCTGTATTGCCAACTCAAGAAAATATGTCCCGAACTGGATTCCATCAATATCGGCGGCGGTTTTCCCATCAAGCATAGCCTGGGATTTGAATACGACTACCAGTTCATGATCAACGAAATCGTGGGCAATATCAAAAAAGCCTGCAAAAAAGCACGTGTCCCGGAACCCAATATCTTCACGGAATTTGGCAGCTTTACCGTCGGGGAAAGTATGGCACACATCTACAGCGTATTGGCGGAGAAAATCCAGAACGACCGCGAGTGCTGGTATATGATTGACAGTTCCTTTATCACAACGCTGCCCGATACTTGGGGCATCGGTGAAAAATTTCTGATGCTGCCCGTCAACAAATGGGAAAACGAATACCAGCGTGTGGTGCTTGGCGGCATCACCTGCGACGGCCACGATTACTACGATTCGGAAGAGCATATCAATGAAGTGTTTCTCCCGAAAATCAAGAACGAAGACGAAAAAAGCCCCGCTAACGTAGAACCGTTGTATGTGGGATTTTTCCATACGGGAGCCTACCAGGACCAGATCAGCGGCTACGGTGGTATCAAGCACTGTCTCATCCCGTCTCCTAAGCATGTCATCGTTGAGTATGACAAAAGCGGCAACTTGACCGACTGGCTCTTCAAAAAAGAGCAAAGTGCACAGAGTATGCTCAAGATTTTGGGGTACATGAAATAGCTTTCAATTTAGACTTATTTCTTTCTTAGGATATACTTTTCCGCCAAGTCGCCCGTGATTTCCTTGCCGTCCTGGTCCAGCATTTTCAGGCTTCCTTCCTCTACCTGAAACTTGGTCAGCGACTCGCTTCCTGCGGCAATGACGATGACATTGCCCGTGGAGTCCCATTCCAGCTTTCCGCTGTTGCTGGACGGTGCTGCACCTTTTTTGCCCATGTATTCCGAATTGATTTTATAGGAGTCGTCTTTGTTCAATACGACCGTTGTTTTGATGCCTTCGCAGTCCGCACAAGGCAGTACACCTTCGTAAGTGCCATCCCAGTCGAGTGCCACTTGGGCGCCATGTCCTTTTGGTTCCATGTTGTGCGGTTTCAGGACGACATTACCTTGTGCCGTGTCGGGGACGATGAGGAGCAGGAATGGGCGTGTCGTAAAGTTTACGTTTTTCCCTTCGGTAATGGAATAGTCCAGAATCAAGTCGTTGCCCGATTTGGTCAACGAAATCGGCTTGAGCGTTGTTTCTTTGTCGGTGGCTTTGAAGTCTGCAATGACGGCATATTCTTTGGAAAAATCGATTTGGGTAGGCTGTCCATTTGGCCCCATCGTAGTTGCCATTCCAAAATATTTTTCCAGTTCTTCCTTTGCTGTTATTTTGGTTGGGACGGATTCCTTGACGTCATTTTTGATAAAATAATTGTTGGCTTCCTTGTAGGGAATCGCCTGTTCGACAAGCGCACTGTTGGACATGTGCCGGGTGGAGGTAGGGTTGGACCCACAGGATGTCGATAAGGCCGAAAATGTGAGTGCCGTTCCGAAAATCATTATTTTATTCATGTTCGACGTATTTTGATATAGATTGTAAAAATAAGTCTTAGCTGTGTTCAAGGCTGCAAAACATTTGCCAATCTCTATTTCTGGCTATTGGCTGTCCGCCATTGGCTTTTGGTGGTTTGTTTGTTAGGTGGAAGGTTTCGCGTTGCACATTTTTTACTTTTTACTTTTGCCTTTTTCCTTTTCTTTTTATTTTCAAATTAATCTGTAACTTACGCCGCTATACATATTTTGGACAACTATGGCGGAAGAAAAGTCCCTCAATTTTATAGAAGAGATTGTTGAGGAAGATTTAAAAAATCGAAAATACCAGGAAATCGTCACGCGTTTTCCTCCCGAACCTAATGGTTACCTACACATGGGCCACGCAAAAAGCATCTGTCTCAACTTTGGGTTGACAAAGAAATACGGAGGCTATACCAATCTGCGTTTTGACGACACCAATCCCGTCAAGGAAGAAGTGGAGTACGTGGACAGCATCAAGGAAGACATACAGTGGCTGGGTTTCCAGTGGAAGAACGAACGGTACGCGTCCGATTATTTTGAACAGTTATATGCCTTTGCCGTAGACTTGGTCAAGAAGGGTTTGGCGTATGTGGACGACAGCACGGCGGAAGCAATCGCGGCTGGGAAAGGTACGCCCATAACACCCGGAACCAATAGCCCATACCGCGACAGGAGCGTGGCGGAAAATTTGCGCCTGTTTGAAGAAATGCGCGACGGTCAATACAAAGACGGCGAAAAAGTGCTGCGTGCCAAGATCGACATGGCGGCAATCAACATGCACATGCGCGACCCGCTGATGTACCGCATCAAACACGCGCACCATCACCGCACTGGCGACAAATGGTGCATCTATCCGATGTACGATTTCGCACATGGACAGAGCGACAGCATCGAATCAATCACGCATTCCGTATGTACGTTGGAATTTGTGCCGCACCGCGAGCTTTACGACTGGTTTATCAAAACGCTGGAAATATACCCTTCCCACCAATATGAATTTGCGCGGCTCAACATGACTTATACCATGATGAGCAAGCGCAAGCTGTTGCAGCTTGTCAACGAAAACATCGTTGACGGTTGGGACGACCCGCGTATGCCGACCATCAGCGCGATGCGCCGCCGTGGTTTCACGCCGGAAAGCATCCGTGAATTTTGCAACCGTATCGGCGTTGCGAAAAGGGACAACCTGATTGATGTCGGCCTGCTGGAATTTTGCGCACGTGAGCATCTCAACAGGATTACCGACAGGCGAATGGTTGTTTTTGACCCGTTGAAGGTCGTAATCACTAACTTCCCTGAAGGAGAAACAGAATGGGTTGACGGCGAGAATAATCCGGAAGACACAACGACGACTTTCCGTAAGATTCCGTTTACACGAGAGCTTTATATTGAAAAAGAAGATTTCATGGAAGACGCGCCCGGTAAGTATTTCCGTATGACGCCAGGCAAAATGGTGCGCCTGAAAAGCTCTTATATTGTTACCTGTGACGGCGTGGAAAAAGACGCGGGCGGCAATGTCACCCAGGTCAACTGTAGCATCGTGCCACACAGCAAAAGCGGCGGCGAAAACGCCAATATCAAAGTGAAAGGAACCATCCATTGGGTAAGTGTCCCACATGCGAAAAAAGCGGAACTGCGCCTGTACGACCGTCTGTTTACGGAAGCCAATCTGGATGAGGTTCCGGGCGATTTTAAGGATTATCTCAATCCGCATTCGCTGGAAATTGTTTCCGAAGCATACATCGAACCCGCGTTGCTGGAAGCTAAGGAAGGCGAGCATTTCCAGTTTATCCGAAAAGGGTATTTCGTTGTGGACAGAAAGCACTCGACGGCGGACAAACTGGTGTTTAACCGGACGGTCACGCTGAAAGATTCCTGGGCTAAGGAACTGAAAAAAGGAGAATAGAAACAATCGTTTTTCTTCTCCCCACAGTCTCCCGACCCTGGAGCAGCCCCGTAGGTGGCGGGACTTTGCGCGAAGAAATTCACTTTTTTATACCTACCGAAGTATATACTTTTGCAGGTGCGTTGGCGAAAGCCAATGCACCTTTTTTATTTCAATAAATTAAGTGGAACACGCATTTTTACAGGCATTCAGGCAGTATTGGCAAACGCATTTTTCGGAATGGCAGCCGTGCAATATGGACAGTATCGTTGCGGTGAGCGGCGGTGTGGACAGCATCGTATTGGCGTATGTGTTGCATCGGTTGGGTTTTCGGTTTGTCGTTGCGCACTGTAATTTTCACTTGAGAGGAGAGGAGAGCGACCGGGACGAGAGCTTTGTCCAGCAATATGCCAAAAGCATCGCAAAACCCTGTGTCAGCAAGCATTTCGACACGATAACATTCGCAAAAGAAAACAAATTAAGCATCGAAGAGGCCGCGCGTGAACTGCGTTATCGCTGGTTTCGCCAACTTGCGGAAGAACGAAAAACAGGCGAAAGTCCCTTGCCCATCTTCGTGGCGCACCACGCCAACGACAATGTGGAAACGGTGCTGATGAATTTTTTTAGAGGTTGCGGTATTGCTGGCCTTCATGGTATCTTGCCGATAAGGGACGGCATTTATCGCCCGTTGCTGTTCGCCAAACGTAATGAAATCGTTGCTTTCGCCTTGTCCGAAAAGTTACAATGGATGGAAGATTCCACTAACCGTGACGAAAAATATACGCGTAATTTCCTGCGCCATGATATCCTTCCCGAACTGAAAACTTGCTTTCCAGCTTTGGAAAACAACATTTTGGAAAATATACAGCGTTTGCAGGAAGTCGAAGCGATATATACGGCGCATATCGCTTGGCTGAAAAAAGAATTGTTGGACGCTTCCAATGGCACGACACAAATCAATATTGCACAGTTAAAAGCACAAAATCCGCTTTCAACAATATTGTACGAGCTTTTCAAAGATTTCGGTTTCCGTGCAACGCAGACAAGTGAAATCATTAAGCTCTTGGATGCACAGACAGGTGCGCGGCTCGATTCAGACAACTATACAATATGGAAAGACCGTGAAGTCTTGGTTGTTGCATTAAAGGAAAATATCGTTGAGGATATCATAGTTTGGAACGAGCAGGATGATAAGTTGGAATTGCCCGACGGTAGTTTTTTAATTAAAAACAGCCAGTCGCTATCGGTCGGTGGAGGCATCGACCAAAACAATTACTGGTCGGTGCCTCCACCGACCAGTAAGGACAGTGTCCAACTGGATTACGACAAGCTGCGATTTCCTTTGCAGGTAAGGCATTGGCGCGACGGCGACGTCTTTTATCCAACCGGAATGCAGGGCAAAAAAAAACTCGCAAAATATTTTATCGACCTTAAAATTCCCAACCCTATAAAGGAAAAAATATGGATGCTGACCTCGGAAAACAATATCGTATGGATTATTGGTTATCGGGTTGACCGTCGGTATGCTGCGACTGAAAAAAGTCAAATGATGAAATGTGAATTAAGAGAATTGTGAATGATGCCAAGCAGCACAGTTTCCGGCAGGAGGCCGTGCTGGGAAGAAAACTTTTTCAGATATAAATCCGAGATTGGTTCACTTCGTTCACAATGACGATTATTTTTTGACGTCATCGCAAGCGCAGCGAAGCAATCTCGTCCTAATCTCAAATATTTAAATCGTATTTTCAGGAATATAACAAAAGCTGATAGCCATTAGCTCCACAAAAAATGAAACGCGCATATATATTGCTACATCTTGCCGTGTTGTTGGCAGGATTTACGGGTATCTTTGGAAAGCTTATAGACCTTAACCAGCTAGTATTGGTATTTTACAGGACGTTGATTGCGTCCGCAGCCTTAGGTATCATCTTGGCATTTTCCAAGAAGAAACACAGGTATGCACTGAAAGACATTTTGCATATTGGTGGCACAGGTTTGGTGATTACGTTGCACTGGATATTTTTTTACGGAAGTATCAAGTATTCCAATGTCTCCATAGGCGTTGTCTGTTTTTGTCTGACGGGATTTTTTACGTCGCTGTTGAGTCCGTTGTTCCGAAAAGGAAGTTTTGACAAATACGAACTAATGTTGAGCTTGTTGGTATTGTTGGGGATTGTGTTGATATTCAGTTTTGACACGACGTATCGGTTTGGGATTTTCCTTGGGATTATATCGGCATTGTTCGCTTCCCTGTTCACTTTGTTGAACGAACGGCTGATTAGCCAATACGATGTCTGGCATATCAATTTTTATCAGTTGGCTACAGGAGCAGTCTTTACGGGCATCATGGTCGCTATTTACAAAAAGATAGATGTCTCGTTGGTTGTCATTCCCACGCCGACGGAGTGGCTGTATCTTTTGATTTTGGGATTGTTCTGTACTGTGCTGTTATATACGTTGATATTGATGGCGCAACGGTATGTGTCGGCATTTACGGTCAATTTAAGTTTTAACCTGGAACCGATTTATAGTATTTTATTGGCGATATTGTTGTTTCAAGAAAACAGGGTTTTGCAGCCGACGTTTTATATTGGCTGTGGGTTGGTTATTGTTTCTGTTTCGATTCAGATGTGGCGGCTGAGACAATTAAAAATCAAGAAGGAATAATGCATAGTTGTACAAAAATACTGTGGGAAATTATTCATTAATCTAGGCTATCAACACCACTCTTCAGCAACGCCTCCCCACCACTGGGTTTTGGCTTTTCCCTGTCCATCATCTTTCCGGATTTGTCCCCAGCAGGGCCTCCATTAGATAAGTGACGATGGAGACAACGATACTGAAAAGCAATGCGTTCCACCAGCCGTCCACCTGAAAACCTTTGACAATATTCGCTGCCAGTAGGACGATGATGATATTGATGACAATCAGGAAAAGTCCCAGCGTCAGTACGCTAATCGGTATTGTCAGGAAAACCAATACGGGCTTGACAAATCCATTGAGCAATGCTAGTACGATTGCCAATATAATCGGCGTCATGCCGCCATTGACATGTACGCCGCGGATACAATAGGAGGCTATGATGGCGGCAAATGCGCTTACTAATATTTTTCCTAGGAATTTAAAAAACATGTTGTTGGGGGTTTGGTGGAAAGTCGGATGTTAAAAGAGAGTAGTACTATTGGTCGGAGTAGACATCGACCAATAGACAATATTTTTTCTATGTTTTCATTTTTTTTCTTTCATTTTAGCTTCCAAAAATCTTTGCCTACTCGGTATTCCCTGCTTTCCACCGTTTAAATTACCGTCAACTCGTAAAAGTATTCGCGGTTGAGGTATTTGTTGGCCATTTCCCGAATCTCCGATGGTTGGATAGACTTGATGGTGTCGATATTTTGGTAAAACTTATCGCCTGTAAAGCCATTCAGTATATAGCTTTTCCATCGTCCGACGATGGAGAATGCGCCATCCAGGCTCGACAGGATAGAACCAATCATATAGTTTTTGACCAAATCCAGTTCTTCCATTGTAACAAGTTCCTCTTTCAATATGTTCGCTTCTTTCCATACTTCTTCGATGACGAGTGGTCCGGCTTCCCTTTTGGCCTCGGTACTGACGAGCCATGCGGAGTCGTGGACATGGTTTTGGATATAGCTGCTGATACCGTAGGTATAACCTTTTTCCTCGCGGATGTTGCTCATGAGCCGCGACCCAAAATAACCGCCAAAAATCGTATTGAGCACCTGTACCTTCTGGAAGTCGGGGTGGTGCTTGTTGGGGAAAGGGCGTGCGATACGCACCGCAGCCTGTACGCCTTTAGGGTCGTTGATGATTTCGTATTGTTTTTGTGTGGCGTGGATTTCGGGGTAGGAGAGTCCTTGCAGATGGTCTTTGGACTGTATGCGGAACGGGAGATGCCCAAAATTTTTGTTCAACAGTTCATCGATGTTGGACGGAAGACAACCTGCTGTGAAAATAATACAGTCGCCGTTGGTATAATATTGCTGGTAGAATGCTAAGAGCGCGGATTTTTCCATCGCATCGATGTCTTCGGCACGGCTGTATTTGCCGTAAGGATGGTCAAAACCGTACAGGTATTCGTCCAGCAGCCGGTCGGCGACAAAATCGCCTTTCAACAGGTTGACACTGAGTTGCTGTTTCCTGTTTTGTTTGTAAATGGAAAGTTCTTCCTCGGGGAAAATACTTTCGGTAAATAACTCGGCGACCAAAGGCAACAATATCGGCAAATGCCTGCTCAGGCAATGCAGCGTGACGGTTGCCGTTTCATTATAGCAACTGCGGGAGAGGTGCGCACCTTCAAATTCAAATCCTTCGGTAATGTCAAATGCGGACTTGGTTTTAGTTCCGTTCTTGATTAAAAAGTTGGTTGTTGCGGCCAGCATGTTTTGCTTTTCAAACCAGTTGCCTGCGTAGAATACAAATTCTACCATGGCGACGTCGCCCGTAGGCGTATGCACGGCATAGACGGGCACCTGGTTGTCGAGCGTGTACTGTTGGTAAGGTTTGAGTTGTAGGTCAAACTCAATCGGGTCGTAATATCTTGGAGCTGTTTTTCTGTCAATCATGTAATAATCAATGTTGGGAGGAGAGATAATGGACGGTGTTGCTGTTCGTCGTTTGGAATAGGGTAGAGGCGACACGTAGGATGTCGTCCGGCGTGACTTTTTGGTAGGCCTCCAGTTCCGTGTTGATGAGGTTGGCGTCGCCCAGCAGTTCATAATAGGCGAGGTTGGTCGCGCGGCTCATCAGGCTGAGGTCTTCAAAAGCCATCATGCTTTCTGTTTTGTTTTTGACTTTTTCCAGTTCTTTTTCGGAGACTTTTTCCGTCGTGATTTTTTGGATTTCGGCGTCTACTGCCGCTTGCGCGTCGTCGATGGAGATACCTTTGACGAGTTTCCCTTGGATACTCAGCAAACCTGCGTCGGTACTGCCTGTATGCGAACAGTCAACTGCACTGAACAGTTTTTCTTCCTTAACCAAGCGTTGGTACAGCCGGGACGAGGCACCGCCGCCCAATATGTCGGTGAGCAGATCCGTCGCGTAATAGTCTGGGTCGAGCCTCGTGCCGATATGCCAACTCTTGACGAGGATATCCACGGGCACTTCTTTTTTTACAACGATTTTTCGGGCTTCCGTCTGTTTGGGTTCCTGTGGAATTGTGTATTGTTCGGCATTGCCGGCCGGAATGTCGCCAAACCATTTCTCCACCAAGGTTTTCACGGCTTCTGTTTTGACGTTTCCGCCGATGACGACCACGGCATTGTTGGGGCGGTAATATTGGTAAAAAAATGCTTTTACGTCGTCCAGCGTTGCATTTTCGATATGGGAAAGCTGCTTTCCGATGGTCATCCATTTATAGGGATGCGTGGTGTATGCTTGTTCGCGTACGATTTTCCAAAGGTCGCCGTAAGGCTTGTTGATATAGTGTTCCTTAAATTCCTCGCAGACAACTTTCCGCTGTATGTCCAGGCTCTTTTGGCTAAAGTCCAGGCTCAGCATACGGTCGCTTTCCAGCCAGAGAGCCGTTTCTAGGTTTGCGGCGGGAAGCTGTTCGTAATAGTTGGTCAGGTCGTTGGTCGTGTAGGCATTGTTTTCGCCGCCGACACGCTGCAAAGGTTCGTCAAAGTCTTCGATGTTGGTACTGCCGCCAAACATCAGGTGTTCAAACAAATGTGCAAATCCGGTATGTCCTTCGTCTTCGTTGCGCGCGCCCACGTTGTACATCACGTTGACCACCGCCATCGGCGAACTGTCGTCCTCGTGTACGAGTACGCGCAAGCCATTGTCCAATTGGAATCTGTTAAAGTGTATCATTTCAATCCGTTGAGGGACAAATATACAATGTCCTGTACCAAGTAGCTCGGCAAGAAAAATAAAGTTTTCTATTTAAATGCTTGCTTGTTAAAATGTTAGCTCCTATATTTGCACCCCCGAAAGGGAAAGATTCCGTAGCTCAGTTGGTAGAGCAATACACTTTTAATGTATGGGCCCTGGGTTCAAGTCCCAGCGGGATCACGACAGACACTCAGAACGGGTGTCTTTTTTTGGGGTAAGTCCACTTGTGGGATTACTCCTTTTGATAAACCCTTACATAATCAATCTCGAACCTGTTCGGAAACTTTGTGTCGTTAAGCGCGCCGCCGTTCATGCCCTCCATGGCGAGGTCGAGGAGCATGTAGTGCGGCTGTCTGAAAGGGTTAAAACCGCTGCCGTCCTTGTTGTCTAATTGTCTTAGCGGCGTTTCGTTCATCAGTAAGTCGTCGAGGTAGAGGGCGATTTTGTTTTCGTCCCAGTCCATACGCCAGACGTGGAACTTTTTAGCCCATTTCTTGCCGCCGAGAGAATCGGTATTTTTGGTATTGCTGTACCATTCGGCGTTGTGGTGCGGACCGAGGCAGGCGATGTTGGCCAATACTTTTTTGCGGTAGTATTCCATGATGTCGATTTCGCCGTTGGCGGGCCAGGGTTTGTCCACGCCGAGCGTCCACCAGGCAGGCCAAAGGCCGTCGCTGATGTCGATACGAGCACGCATCGTAAAGCGACCATATTGCCAACTATGTCTGCCGCTCGTATTGACGCTGGCGGAAGTGTATTGGATGGATGGTCGTTTTTTGCGCCAGTCCTTGCTACCCGGTTCGTAGTTCGGATTGTTTTTCTTTTCCTTGCGGCCTTCGATGACAAGCACTCCGTTTTTGCAAAAAGCGTCGTCGGGTTGGTACCATTGGGTTTCTTCGTTGCGGACAAAGCCATTTTCGTATTGCCAGTCAGCGTCCGACAGTTTGCCGTCTTGGTTAAATTCGTCTGACCAGACGAGTTTGTAACCGTCTTTTTTGTAGAGATTTTCCTCGGATTGCGCGGAAACGTTATTGAATAAAACAATAGCGCATAACAAAGTAGAAGATAGCTTTTTGTATAGTCTCATTTGAATGAAATTAAAAGAAAAATATATTGTTCTTTTATCGCTGTTCGGGATTTGCAATCCCGAACGCCTTATCCGTGCATTTGTAATGCACATTTTTTACTTTGCGAATTACAAATCCGCTGATATGGGTTCGGGATTGCAAATCCCGAACAGCGGAGACACCTAAGGCTTCGCGTCCCCCTCTCACTTGGGAGAGGGGTCGGGGGTGAGGTTTTTTCCGCTGTTCGGGATGTTAGCGTAGCGCATCCCGAACTATTGATAAATACGGATTTTAAATCCGCTTCATCGCCCCTTCGGAATGCCCTGCGGAACATTCCGAAGAGCGGCAAACCTCCAACCGTTTACCTCACACCTCACTCCTCAATATCCACCTTTCCCACCTGCAATGCTCCACTCGTTCCGGTCACTTGCAATTTACCTTTTTGATGCCCGGAGCGGATAATCAATTGTGCTTTTCCGTTGAACAAATGCCTTTGCCAACTATCCGAATCGCATTTGTCCGGCTCGTGGCTTGTCGGGTCGCCGTTGCCGACACCGATAATCTGCGCATCCGAATTTTTCACGTCAAAATGTATCAAATCATAGGCATTCGGGACTTCGCGTCCCTGTCTGTCCAGTACCGAAACGTTGACGACCACGGCATCCTGACCGTCGGCGTTGAGCGTGGTTTTGGACGGCGAAAGTCTTATCTGGTAAGGCTCTCCGGTCGTTTCGACTTTTGCGGTTATTTTTTTGCCGTTTTTGTAGCCGATGGCTTCCAAAGTGCCAGGTTGGTAAGCGACGTTCCAAGTGAGATGGCCGTTGCGTGGCATTGTTTTTTTACCCAGACTTTTTCCGTTCAAAAAAAGTTCCACATTGTCGGCATTGGAATTGACCCAGACAAGTTTGTTTTTGCCTTCTTCGCCTTTCCAGTTCCAGTGCGGTGCGATATGCAGCACGTCTTTTTTGCTCCACCAGGATTGATAGTAATAGTAAACCGTTTTGGGAAAGCCGCAGACGTCCATCACGCCGAAATGCGAATTGATATTGGGCCATTGGTACGGTGTCGGTTCGCCCCGATAGTCAAATCCCGTCCAGACAAAACCGCCCATATACCATTTGCGGTCGGCGGCAAGCGTCCACCATTGTTCGGCCGTCGAAGCCCACGCCGGATAGCAACTATCATAGTCGGGCACGTAACAATTGACTGTGTCCTTGACATAGATGCCGCGCGTCGAAACCGTGCTCGCCATCTCCGTGCCAAACACCGGCTGATCGGGATGGTCGCGGTGGTACGCGTCGATATCCTTGAGGTGGTAGTTGAAGCCGCGTATCGGAATCACTTCATTCACGCCCGAAAAATAGTTGCCCATGTCGGCTGCGTGGGTGATGCCGCGCGTCGTGTCCAGCGAACGAATCAGGTTCATCTGGTTGAGCGCAACCCTTTTGCCGATGCTGTTGTATTGGTTGTGGTGCTCCTCGTTGCCGATGCCCCAAAGGAAAATGCTGGCATGGTTGCGGTCGCGCAGCACAAGGTTTTGCAGTTGCGACGCATATTCGTTGCCGCTGGTCAATAGGCGCGTCTCGTCAAATACCAACATGCCCAAACTGTCGCAAGCATCAAGCAGTTCGGGTGTCGGTGGATTGTGCGTGGTGCGGTAGGCATTCGCGCCCATTTCTTTCAACAAGCCGATGCGGTAATATTGGAGGTAATCGGGCAATGCCGAGCCAACACCCGCGTGGTCTTGGTGGTTGCAGACGCCTTGCAGTTTCAACGGTTTTCCATTCAGGAAAAAACCCTCCTTGCTGTCAAAGCGGAAACTGCGCACGCCAAAGCGCACTTTGACGCTGTCCAATATCTTGTCGCCGTCGCTCACGACCGCAACCGCACGGTACAGATAGGGATTGTCAACTTCCCAAAGCGTCGGACTGGCAATCTGCAATTCTTGCGTGACCGTGTTTTCCGCATCAATATGGAGTTTGATTGGAATGGGCTTCGATTGGGCAATCGCCTTGCCGTTCCGGTCTGTCAGAATCGTCGTTACGGAAATATTTTTGTCGGAAAGACTTTTGTTCTGCACGGTCGTTTCCACATAGACTTTCGCTTCGTTGTCGGCGACGGCACTATGGACGTACACACCGCCTTCGGGCTTGATATGCACCTCGTCAATATGGTTGAGCCAAGCGTGGCGGTAGATGCCTGCACCTTCGTAAAACCAACCTTCGTACTGCGTCGCGTCGGCACGGACGACCAAGGTGTTCTTTTTGCCATATTGGATAAAATCGGAAATGTCGTAGTAGGACGGCACATAACCACTGAAATTGCCACCGAGATAATAACCATTTATCCAAACCTTACTGTCGCGATAAATACCGTCAAACTGCAAAAGATAACGCCCTCCGGAATCCGCAGGATTGATGGTAAATGTCTTGCGGTACCAGCCGATACTGTTTTGCGGAAACAGTCCGCCGACGGGTCGGTAGCCGTGCGCGTCGAGGTCTTCGTTTTTGACATATTGGAAAGCCAGGCCGACCACCCAGTCGTGGGGCAGGTTGACGGTTTCCCAGCCTGTCTCGTCAAACTTTTCGGATATCGCGGTATTGCCCGCCTCACCGGATTTGGAAAAAAGATTGGCAATGCCATAATTAAAATCCAAAGCCGGATTGGACGCATTGCCCAGATGGAATTTCCAGCCTTCGTCAAAATTGATTTTCTGCCGCGTGGTCTGCGCTTGCGCAAAGCCAACGATTGCCAACAACCCACAGAAAAAAGATAGTCGTTTTGCCATTAAAATGTAAAATTTAGAAAGGTAAAAGGAAAAAACACTCAACGCCGAATGTATGAAATTTGAACCTATTGCTGTTCGGGATGCCCTACGGAACATTCCGAACAGCGGTATATTGGTAGAGAAGGAACACCTCAGCCGTTTTCACTATTTGCATTCGTGATTATTGGTAAAATCCATTGCCTAGAAGACAGCTACCGCTGTTCGGGATTTGCAATCTCGAACGCCTATCCGTGCATTTGCAATGCACACTATGCGGATGGCAAAATCCGCAGATAAGGCTTCGGGATTGCAAATCCCGAACAGTGGATTCGCATTATATCCACAATCAAAACGTTCTCTCCGCGCTCAATGCCGACAACTGTGCCGCCGCAACTTCCGGCGTGATGTCGCGTTGCGGACTTGCCAACATTTCATAGCCGACCATGAATTTCTTGACGGTGGCAGAACGCAGCAACGGTGGGTAAAAGTGCATGTGCCAATGCCATTCTGGATGCCCGCCGTCGTTGACCGGAGCCTGGTGCATACCAGCCGAATACGGAAACGACACATGGAAAAGGTTGTCGTATTTCGCCGTTAATTTTTGTAAGATATTGGCAAAAGATTTCCTTTCCGCATCAGTGAAGTCCAATATGGTTTGGACGTGTCGTTTGCTGACAATCATCGTTTCAAAAGGCCATACCGCCCAGAAAGGCACCAGCGCGACAAAATCGTCGTTTTCCAATACGACTCTGGATTTTTCCTTTAGTTCCAATTCCAAATAATCCGACAACAGACTCCTGCCGTTTTTGTCAAAATAGTCTTTTTGGGTGTGGCATTCCTTTTCAAGTTCGGTCGGTATGGAAGACGAAGCCCATATCTGTCCGTGCGGATGCGGATTGCTGCACCCCATGATGTCGCCTTTGTTTTCAAATATCTGGATGTATCTTATCGCGGGATTTTCGGAGAGTTCCTGAAATGCGTCCGCCCAGGTGTCCACGACTTTTTCAATGGCATCCAATGGCAGTTGCGGCAAAGTCTGGTCGTGCCTCGGGCTGAATATGATGACTTTGCAGATACCGCTTTCGCCCTTGGCCTGCAAAAGGTTGCCGATGGTCACGGTTTCCGTGGGTGTGTCGGACAGCAATGCCGCAAAGTCGTTGTCAAAAACATAAGTGCCTTGATAGTCGGGATTGACGACACCTGCGGCGCGGTGGTTGCCAGCGCAGAGATAGCAGCTTGGGTCGTGCGCGGGCAGTGCTGCCTGTTCGGCTTTTTCCACTTTACCGTTCCAGGGACGTTTGGCGCGGTGCGGTGACACGAGCACCCATTCGTTGGTTAAAAGATTGAGCCGACGGTGCGGCTGTTCTGTTATGTTTAGCACGGACAATTAATTGAGAATTATGAATTGAGATTTGGGAATTTTTTGGTTGATATCTTGAGCAATGGATAAATTAATTAATGTATTGAAACCGTTTTGTTGAACCTCACCCCCGACCCCTCTCCTAAAAGAGAGGGGTCGGGGGTGAGGTTTTAAATATACATTTTGTCCAGTATGCTGCCAAATTATTTACTGACCACTGATTACCTGTAACCTGAAACTCAGCTCACCACACCCGTTCCATCCGAAATAACCGCTACGTAATAATCCAAATCCAGTCCCGTATGCGCTTTATATTTCGGTTTCAGTTCCGCAATCAATCGTTCGATGGCGTCTTCCTTGATGATGTTGATAGTACAACCGCCAAAACCGCCACCCATCATGCGCGCGCCCAAGACATTGGGATTGCCTTTGACACTATCGACGAGGTAATCGAGTTCGGGACAGCTTACTTCGTATTCTTTGCTCAGCCCTTCGTGTGTGCGGTACATCTTCTGTCCGAATGCGGCAACGTCGCCTTTTTCCAAGTCTTCACAGCCAGTCAAGAGGCGTTCTTTTTCTTCCACGACGTATTTACAGCGGTTGTAAACAATCGAGTCAACGGGTTTGACGTATTGGTCGAGCATTTCCATCGTCGCGTCGCGGAGGCTATCGACTGGCAAACCATGTTCCAGCAAGATGCGCACGCCAGTTTCGCATTGTTGGCGACGCGTGTTGTATTCCGATGTAACCAATGAATGACGTACATTGGAGTTAATCAACAGTATTTTCATGCCATTCAGGGCGATGGGTTCATAGACATATTCCAATGAATCACAGTCCAGACGTATCACCTGGTCTTTTTTGCCCATCATGCTGGCAAACTGGTCCATGATGCCGCATTGCATGCCGACAAACTGGTTTTCAGCGTTTTGGCTGAGTTTGACGAGCGTTATCGAGTCGATGTGGAGTTGGAAGATTTCATTCAGACCAAGGCCAATGCCGTTTTCCAATGCGGCAGAGGAGGAGAGACCTGCGCCCAAAGGAATGTCGCCGCCAAAGACACAGTTGAAACCTTTTACCGTATGGCCGTTTTTTTGCAACTGGTCCACGACACCCAAGATGTAGTCCGGCCATTTTTTCGTCTTGGCCAGTTCCTTTACGTTGGACGAATGGGAAGTGTTGAAATCTATCGACACCAGTTCGATACCGTCGTCTTCCCTCGCAGAGAACGCAAAATAGATTGCCTTGTCAATCGCCGCGGGCAATACAAATCCTTTGTTGTAGTCGGTATGCTCGCCGATGAGGTTGATGCGGCCGGGAGAGCGGACAATAAGCGGTTCTCCGGAAAATTTTTCACTGAATACCTGTTTTATCTTTTCGATAATGGGTTTGTCTGTCATGGCTTATCGTTCATTTTTTCGGGGGTAAATGTAATGTTTATATTTGTTTGAAGTACAATTTAAAAGGAAAAAATCAGCCTCGCAACAACGTCCAGCAAAGCCAATACGCGAATATAGCAACCATTCGTGTATTTCTACTCAGGGCAAACGCATCTAGATTAATAATGCCCCACTTTTTTTCTTGACAAAAAAAGTGGCAAAAAAGTCAAGTCCGCAAAAGGCGAATGCTACGCAGCAGTCGTGTTTCCGCTTCGGAACATTTCCGGTGGTGGTTGAAACTTTTTAGCTGTTGAAGCCCACGCCGGAAACACCTCTCGCTCCAACGCTCCTTTTCGCTGTTTGCGGACGGGGCTCTTGGTGTATTGAGAACGCTCGTGGTGTTCTTTAAAATGTAAACGCAGGTCTGGGTTTGAACAGCCGTAGCCGAGGGGTGCGCAGCATTGCCAATTGTGCAATGTTTTTTCAACGGTATTGGTGATTCGCTTCGCTTAGTTCGCCTCCGGACGACTTGAACGGCGTAGCCCTAACGAACTCCAATGAAAAAACATTTTGATATGAGTAGTTCTGGTTACTTTGTATCAACACAAAGTAACGGATGACTTTTCTCAATATCGAAATTTAGATACGTTTGCCCTGTATATATCCTGAATAGGGATTGTTTTGTGGGACAAGCCGAAAGCGCAATGGTTTGCATGGAAACAGCGCGGTCAATTTGCAATCCATTTAAAACATTAATCCTCCCAAACGCCTATTTTTGCCCAAAATACAACCACAATGCTCAACGGAACTTTTTTGAACCATCTGCAAAATGCACTTGCACAAATCAAGGAAGATGGCCTATATAAAACGGAACGCATCATCACGTCTTCCCAAAGTGCGGAGATAGAAGCCAACGGCAAAAAACTGTTGAATTTCTGTGCCAACAACTATCTGGGACTGTCCAACGATCCCGAAGTCGTCAAGGCAGCGCAGGACATCATGGACACGCATGGCTACGGCATGTCTTCGGTGCGTTTCATCTGCGGCACGCAGGACATCCACAAAAGCCTGGAACAGAAAATATCCGACTTCCTCGGCATGGAGGACACGATATTGTACGCTGCGGCCTTTGATGCCAACGGCGGCGTGTTCGAACCCTTGTTTACCGAAGAGGACGCCATCATCTCGGACGAACTGAACCACGCGTCCATCATCGATGGCGTGCGCTTGTGCAAGGCGGCGCGCTACCGCTATAAAAACAACAACATGGACGACCTCGAAACGCAACTGAAAGCGGCTTCGGAGAAAAAACACCGTTTCAAAATCATCGTTACGGACGGCGTATTTTCCATGGACGGCATCGTCGCCAACATCAAAGGAGTCTGTGACCTCGCCGATAAATACGATGCACTGGTCATGGTCGATGATTCGCACGCGACGGGCTTTATCGGCAAGACAGGTCGCGGTACGCATGAAGCCAACGGCGTCATCGGACGCGTGGACATCATCACCTCAACGCTGGGCAAGGCACTTGGCGGCGCGATGGGCGGATTTACCTCCGGCAGAAAAGAAATCATCGACATGCTGCGCCAGCGTTCGCGTCCTTACCTGTTTTCCAACTCCCTCGCACCGGGCATCGTCGGTGCGGCGACCCACGTATTGGATATGTTGACCAAGGACACCTCGCTCCGCGACAAAGTGATGTGGAACGCGGATTATTTCCGCAAAAACATGAAGGCAAAAGGTTTTGACATTCCCGACGGCGACGCGGCGATTGTCCCAGTGATGCTGTACGATGCCAAACTTTCCCAAGAAATGGCAGACAGACTGATGGACGAGGGCGTGTATGTCATCGGCTTCTTCTATCCGGTCGTCCCCAAGGGAAAGGCACGCATACGTGTCCAGTTGTCCGCCGCACATACGCAGGCACATTTGGACAAGGCGATTGCCGCGTTCGAAAAAGTAGGGAAGGCACTGGGGGTGATTTAATTTGATAATGTGGTGATTTGATATATTTCGCAAGGAGCAAAAGCGTATTAAAACCTCACCCCCGACCTCTCCTAAATGAGAGGGGTGTAGCGAAACCTAATCTTCGAGTTTCCCCTCTCACTTGGGAGAGGTCGGGGGTGAGGTTTAGATTTGAAGATAAACGCTCTACGGGACAAAACGTTTCGCCAGCGGTGCTTTGGACGTTAGGCATTAAGCTTTTTTACTTTTACCTTTTACTTTTACTTTGATGGGACGTATTTTAATTACTGGTGCTTTGGGTCAGATAGGCACGGAACTGAGTGCCAAGCTTTCGGAAATCTACGGCAAGGACAATGTGGTCGCCACCGATATACGTGGGGAACACGTGCACAACCCTGCCGGGCATTATGAAGTGCTGGACGTGATGGATTCGGAAAAAACAAAAACCATCATGGAAAAATATAACGTCAGAACCGTCTACCACCTGGCGTCCTTGCTTTCCGGTACGGCGGAAAAAAATCCCGAACTAGCCTGGAAACTCAACATCAATCCATTGCTGTACTTCCTCAACCTGGCCAAAGACCATGTCATCGACCAGCTATTCTGGCCGAGCAGCATCGCCGTTTTCGGAAGGGAAATACCCAAACAAAACGTCGGCCAGGAAGTACCGCTCAATCCGTCCACCGTTTACGGTATTACCAAACTGGCAGGGGAGAAGTGGTGCGAATATTACCACGACAAATACGGCGTGGACGTGCGCAGCGTGCGTTATCCGGGACTGATTTCCTGGAAAGCGCCCGCTGGCGGCGGCACGACGGACTATGCCGTGGAGATTTACTACAAAGCCATCGAAGATGGACAATACACCAGCTTTATCAGCGAAGACACCGCCATGCCGATGCTGTATATGGACGATGCCATCAACGCGACGCTGAAGCTGATGCACGCGACCAAGGAGCAGTTGACAGTCCACGGCTCCTACAATCTTGGCGGTATGTCCTTTACTCCAAAGGAACTCGCAGCTTCCATCCAAAAGGAGGTACCGGATTTCCGCATCAGCTACGCACCCGATTTCCGTCAGGCAATTGCCGATTCCTGGCCTGCCAGCATCGACGATTCCGTTGCAAAAAAAGACTGGGGACTGTCCTACGATTTTGACATGGACGCGATGACGCATGATATGCTCAAGAACCTGAAAGTGAAGCTGGGGGCGATGATTTGATGATTTGAAAATATTGTAGCAATTGGTATAAGCTGATTTAATGTCCTTGCCATGGACGTACATCTTCCATGTGGGGTCGAGAAAGCCCATCATTACTGACTACAGATACTTTTAGGGTTAAAATACACTTATTTTTAGCTAATCGGCGTGTATTTCTTTTGTATGTTTGAGGATAATTTTGGGATTCGCAAAACAACAATGTCGTGCTTTTCGTGGATAGCATTTGGCTTAAACATTTTTTTACTTTTGCCTTTTACTTTTAACATCGCAATACATGATTTTTTGGAAATATGTTTTTGGCTTTTTCGGTACGGTGTTGGCGTTGAATGCTTGGGCGCAGAAACCTTTGCTGTTGCACTCTCCGGACAACAAGTTGCAGTTGAATGTGGATGTGGCGGACAGCATCGTATGGCAACTGCAAAAAGGCGGTGAGATACTGGTTGACCATGCCGTGACGGGTTTGGATATTGCCGGAAAATCTTTTGTCGGCTATCAGGAAAAAATAAAAAAAACAACGACAAAAACAGTTGACGAAAACATCTCTGCCGTCGTCGCCGTCACGGACAAAAATATACGCGACCATTACAATGAAATCTCTATCCTTTTCAAGAGCGGCAACACGTTGCAGTTCAGGGCTTACGACAATGGCGTCGCCTATCGCTGGCTGATGGCGATAAAGAACAGCATCTTGGTGGACAATGAACTGTTGCTATACCATTTTCCCGCAAACAACCAGGTGTTTTGGGGCTCCGACAAGGAAAACAAATATTTCCAGTCGCATTACGAACTGATGTTCAAGGACACGGTTTTAGCGGCGTATTCTGACAAGCAATTCTGCGGACTGCCACTCTATCTGTCCACACCGAAAGGCACGAAACTGTTGCTGAGCGAGTCCGACCTTTTGGACTATTCCAACCTGTTTTTCTTTGGCACCGGTACTACTGCCGTCAAAGGTGGTTTTCCCAAAGTCATCAAGCGTTCCCAGCTTTCCGGCGACCGCGGCACCAAGATTCTGGAAAATGAAAACTATATCGCCAAAACCGCTGGCTCGCGCAGTTTCCCCTGGCGTGTGCTGATGGTCGCCGATGCCGACAAAGACCTGCTGGAAAACAACCTGGTCTATCAGTTGGCGTCTCCCAACATGCTCAAAGATACGGCGTGGATAAAGCCCGGCAAAGTCGCCTGGGACTGGTGGAACGACAACAATGTTTCGGGTGTGGATTTCAAGTCGGGCATCAACAACCAGACCTACAAATACTATATCGATTTTGCAGCGAAATTTGGTCTGGAGTACATCATATTGGACGAAGGTTGGTCGCGCACGACCTGGGACTTGACGCATCCCAAAACCGACATCGACATTCCCGAACTGGTTGCCTACGGCAAACAGAAAAACGTGGGCGTTATCCTTTGGACTTTGTGGAATCCGATGGACAAAGACATGGACAATATTTTAGATACTTATCAGCAATGGGGCGTGAAAGGCGTCAAGGTAGACTTCATGGCGCGTGCCGACCAATACATGGTCAATTTCTACCAACGCCTTGCGCAGAAAGCTGCCGACAGACATTTGCTGGTGGACCTGCACGGTGCCTACAAGCCCGTCGGGCTCAACCGGAAATATCCCAATATACTTTCCTACGAAGGGGTGAAAGGCCTGGAAAACTACAAATGGTCCGACGAGGAGGCCAATCCGACGCATGATGTTACGCTGCCTTTTACCAGAATGGTTTTGGGTGCGATGGACTACACGCCGGGCGCGATGCGCAACGCTACCAAAAAGGATTTCAACGTCCGTTACAGTTTGCCGATGAGCGAAGGTACGCGTGCCCATCAAGTCGCGATGTATGCCGTCTATACAAGTCCGTTGCAGATGTTGTCGGACAATCCGACCAATTACCTCAGGGATTCCGTGTGTACTGCTTTTATCGCCGCGTTTCCAACGACTTGGGACAGCACGGTCGCGCTGGACGGAAAAATCGGCGAATATGTCGCCGTCGCCCGTCAGCACGGTGGCAAATGGTATATCGGCGCGATGAACAACTGGTCAGCAAGGGAACTCAACCTGCATCTGGATTTTTTGGATGCGGGGAAAAACTACCACATGAAAATACTGGCGGACGGCATCAATGCCGACAAGTCCCCCGAAGACTATGAAATTAAAGAAATAGAAGTGACAAAAGGACAATCGATTGATGTAAAGATGCAGTCCGGAGGCGGTTGGGCGGCGATAGTGGAATAAATAAGGCAAAAAGCACAATTAAATTCACTACCGGCTATAAGCCGGTAGATTTGTTTTTGCGGGAGTATCTCACAAAGTGTGTAAGTATAAAATCGAGGGTTGAAAATTTAGTGTGCTAAATTTTCAACCTGTCGCCAAAGATAATCAAGAACTGGTTCAGGACAATGCCCCAATTATGGATAGGCATTGTCCATTTTTTTGACACTTCCCTGAGCGCCAAGTAAACAGATTTCATCACGGCATCATCCGTTGGGAAAGAAAGTTTGTTTTTAGTGTATTTCCTGATTTTGCCGTTGAGGTTTTCAATCAGGTTGGTGGTGTAAACAATCTGCCTGATTTCAACGGGAAAGTCAAAAAACACGGTCAGTTCGTCCCAGTTGTCCCGCCATGACTTTATCGCGTAAGCATACTTGCCTTTCCATTTCTGCTCAAAATCGTTGAGGGCTGCAAAGGCAGCATCTTTAGTAGGCGCGGTATAGATTGCCTTCATGTCGCCGGCAAATTCCTTCTTGTCTTTCCATACCACGTAACGCATGGAATTGCGGATTTGGTGCACCACGCAGATTTGGGTGGACGATTCGGGGAACACGCTGCGGATGGTCTGGGTAAAGCCGTTGAGGTTGTCGGTCGCCGTGATAAGAATGTCCTGCACACCGCGCGATTTGAGGTCGGTCAGCACACTGAGCCAATAGGCTGAGCTTTCATTCTTGCCCAGCCACATTCCCAAGACATCTTTATACCCGTCTGTCCGCAGACCTACGGCGATATAAACCGTCTTGTTGACGACTTTGCTGTTTTCTCTTACTTTGAAAACAATACCGTCCATCCAGACGATGGGATAAATATTCTCTAAAGGACGGTCCTGCCATGCGACAATATCTTCCGCAATGTGCGAGGTAATACGGCTTATTGTACTTGGCGATACATCGAAGTTGTAAATGTCTTTGATATGTTCCTGGATGTCTGATACACTCATGCCTTTGGCATACATGGATACCATAATTTCTTCCAGGCCTTCCAGCATGTTTTCCCGCTTCGGGACCAACATGGGGTTGAATGACGCGTCCCTGTCGCGCGGAACTTGTATTTCCAACTCGCCGTAACCGGTTTTGACGCTCTTCCTGCCATAACCATTGCGGCTGTTGCCGCTTTGTTCCTTCCGGTGTTTTTCGTAACCGAGATGGTCATCCAACTCGCCTTCGAGCATCTTTTCTATTGCCCGTTTCTGGATGCTGCCCAGGAAGTCGTTGAGCTGTTCGCCTGTCTTGAACTGCTTTAAAAATTCGTCCGACAAGAATTCTTCTGTTTTCACTGTCATTGTATTGGGTGTTTAAAATTAAAAAATCGAGACCATTTGACCTCGATTTTATACTTACACACTTTGTGAGACAGTGTCGCTTTTGCGCTGAAAGCGCACTTAAGAACCTGAAATGCGAAAGTCATCATCTTTTTCAACATCCTGATTCTCTATGTACTCTTTGACTATCTCGTCTGTTATGTTACCAGAACTCGCAACAAAATAGCCCCGCGCCCACAGGTGCTCACCCCAATACTGTCGCTGCAAATTCTTGTCCTCCAGCAACAATTTTCTTGAACTCTTACCCTTCAACAACTCCAACAGCTTGCTTACGCTTAATGGCGGAGGGCAACTCACAAACAGATGGATGTGGTCTTTCGACACATGACCCTTGATTATCTCAACCTCGTTCTCCTTGCATATTTGGCGTATCAGCTCACGGCAACGCTCCGCCGTCAGACCTTGCATTACTGGTTTACGATACTTCGTCACCCACACGATGTGGTACTTCACATCGTAAACCGTATGGCTTCCTTTTCTGTACATTTGCATAATACAAACTTACTAAAGTCTTCGCCTGAAGGCGAGGGTTTTTACCCAGAGTTAATATAATAAAAAGCGTGGATAGCACTTAGATGTTAGGCAAAGAACACGTAAGTATACTCTATACAGCATAGAGATGTGCATTGAAAAAAGTGAATACCTCACCGTCATTCCCGCATAGGCGGGAATCTGATATATGATACATTGAGATTCTCGCCTACGCGGGAATGACCGTAAGGTATTCATTGCTTAGTTAGATTTTCATTGCCTGATTTGGGCTTTTTCCTTGATATTTGTATTTTCGACATTTAATGAAATCATAAATCTAAAATCATATTCAGATGAAACGATTTTTGTTACCACTTGCCGTTGCTGGTTCTTTTTTGCAAGTGTATAGATCCTACGCACAACAAAAGGACTATCCCATACAGCCCGTGGTGTTTACGAGCGTACACCTGCACGACCAGTTTTGGCAACCCAAGATTGAGGTCAACGCCAATGTGACGATTCCATATATATTGCGGATGTGCCGTGAACATGGACGTATCGACAATTTCAAAAAAGCGGCCGGACTGATGCCCGCCGGGGATAAACTGACGGATTTCACGTTTGACGACACGGACATATACAAATTGATTGAGGGCGCATCTTACAGTTTGCAGGTCAAGTATAACGCCTTGCTAGACAAGCAGCTCGACAGCCTGATTGACTTTATTGCCCAGGCGCAGGAAAAAGACGGTTATCTCTACACTTTCCGCACCGCCAAGCCGACGCATCCCCACGAATGGATTGGCAGCAGACGTTGGGAAAAAGAAGAAGACCTCAGCCATGAGCTTTACAATTCCGGACACTTGTTTGAATCGGCAGTTGCACATTATGAAGCGACAGGCAAGAAAACCTACCTCAATATCGCCATCAAAAACGCGGACTTGCTCGTACAGACTTTTGGTCCAGGAAAAGTGGAAGAATGGCCCGGACACCAAATCGTGGAAATCGGTCTGATCAAAATGTACCGCGTCACGGGCAAACAGGACTACCTGAAATTGGCAAAATATTTCCTTGACGTGCGCGGCACCAAGAAAAGTCCGTATGCAGCGGAATACAGCCAGTCCAATATACCTGTCGTGCAGCAAACCCAAGCGGTCGGCCATGCGGTGCGTGCGACTTATATGTACACGGGCATCGCTGACGTGGCGGCGTTGACCGACGACCAGGCTTTCCTGCATACGATTGACAACCTTTGGGACGATGTCGTTTTTCGTAAATTGTATATCACGGGCGGCATCGGCGCGACGGGCAATGGCGAGGCTTTTGGTGCACCTTATGACCTGCCCAACATGAGTGCCTACGCCGAAACCTGCGCTGCGATTGCCAATGTCTATTGGAACGAAAGGATGTTCCTCCTGCATGGTGATTCCAAATATATCGACGTGCTGGAACGCACGCTGTACAACGGTTTGCTGTCCGGCGTTTCGCTGAGCGGCGACCGCTTTTTTTACCCCAATCCTTTGGCATCGCTGGGGCAGCACAACCGCAGTGCATGGTTTGACTGTGCCTGCTGCATTACCAATGTGGCACGTTTCATGCCGTCCATGCCCGGCTACATCTACGCACAAAATGCCAACGACGCATATATCAATCTCTATGTCGCCAACAAAGCGCAGTTGAAACTTGCAAAAGGTGCCGTCGAGCTCAACCAGTTGACCAATTATCCCTGGGACGGAAAAATCGCTGTCGAGGTCAATCCTTTGCAGAACAAGGCTTTCATCCTCAAGCTCCGCATTCCGGGATGGGCGCAGGAAGAAGTAACACCTGGCGACCTTTACCATTTCGCATCAGCACGGGAAAAAAAGAAAATCCCTATTTACGTCAATGGGAAATCAGTTGATTACATCATCGAAAAAGGCTACGCCGTCATCCAGCAGCAATGGAAAAAAGGCGACAAAGTCTCTTTTGAACTGCCTATGCCAATAAGGAAAGTATTGGCCAACGAGCAGGTAAAAGCCGATAACGGTATGTTTGCCTTGCAGCGGGGCCCGGTCGTTTACTGCTTGGAAGGGAAAGACCAGCCCGACAGCGGCGTGATGAACATCGTCGTCGATACGGCTACACAGTTCACCAATACGTACAAAGCCGACAAACTCAACGGTATCCTAGAGTTGCAGGGCAAGGGCTATGTCGTGGCGCGGAAAGCCAACTCGACTGAATTGGAAAAAACGGACAAGGACATCATCGCCATCCCTTACTACGCCTGGGACAACAGAGGTCCGGGCGAGATGGAAGTCTGGATTCCTTATTCCGCGTCGAAGGCCAAACCCAAAGCGGCACCGACCATTGCCAGCAAAAGCAAAGTGAGCGGTTCGGACGTGGGCAATCTGATGCTGAAAGCACTCAACGACCAGTACGACCCGCAGGATTCCCATGACAACAGCGTCAACTACCTGCACTGGTGGCCCAAACAAGACAAACAGGAATGGCTGCAATATGATTTTGACCAGTCCTATACAGTTTCCGAAAGCCAAGTGTATTGGTACGACGACAAGCCTTGGGGCGGTTGTGCACTTCCCGTTTCCTGGCATATCGAATATCTCAAAGACGGCCAATGGCATCCCGTCCAAAACTTGTCGCCGTACAGCATAACCAAGAACGCCTACGATGTTGCGCAGTTTGAACCTGTCACGACAACGGCATTGCGCCTGGTCGTGCAGTTGCCCAAGGACGCGTCCTCCGGTGTGCATGAGTGGAAAGTGAAGTGAGGAAAGGAAAAAAGTAAAAATAGAACGCATATTAAAATGTGTCATGAGGAACCTGGGCATCCCTGTCGTTGGCGCACGCGTGTCGCGTGTGCCTCAGCATCTCAAAGCACATGCGACACGCGTG
>JASGDY010000041.1:0-15190 GCA_047606825.1 Chitinophagaceae bacterium | reverse complement strand
GTTTTATCTTTTTTCTCCCGTGTAGATGCAGCAGATGCCCATAGTCTGTGGGATAAATTGCGTATCGGTGTAGCCGCAACTGTCCATGATGTGGGCAAAGTCGGACCTGTCCGGGAAGTGTTTGGCGGATTCGTTGAGGTATTCGTAGGCTTCGTAGTTTCTGGAGACCATTTTGCCGATATTGGGTGTTACGACATTCATGTACAGTTTATAAATGCCTTTGAAAAACGATTGTTTGGGACGGGAAAATTCGACGATGACACACTTGCCTCCCGGTCGGAGTACGCGGTACATTTCTTTCAGTCCTTTTTCCAGGTTCTGGAAATTACGCACGCCGAAAGAGACGGTCACTGCGTCAAAAGTGTTGTCCTCAAAAGGCAGGTTTTCGCTGTCACCCTGTACCATTTCTATGATATGGTCGAGTTTAGCCTTGGCAATTTTTTCTTTTCCCACGTTCAGCATACCTTCCGAAAGGTCCAGTCCGACGATTGTCTGTGGTTTCAGTCTTTTGGCCGCCATGATGGCGACATCGCCCGTACCTGTCGCTACGTCCAGCATTTTTTTCGGGTGCAGGGATTTCAGTTCGTCCAAGGCATGTCTGCGCCAGCTAACATCGATGCCGATGCTCAGGAAATGGTTCAGAAAGTCGTATTTAGCTGCAATATTGTCAAACATGGACGCAACTTGCTGGCTTTTGCTGAGGTTGCTGTTGTGGTAAGGCTTGATGTCGTCGTGTGCAAATTTGGCCATAGGCGGCAAAGATAGGGTAACTTAAAAAGTAAAAAGGAAAAAATGCCTACGTCCATGTGCAACTATAAGCCTTTCACTTTAATCAAATAATATCCCAACAGGACCATCACGAGGATAAAAACCAGTGCAATCCATACAACAGTGGAGAGGGGCATCGGCTGGTGTATTTTCTTTGTCTGTTTGGTTTTAAGTTGTTCGAGGAGTTGTTGGTTGAGGTCGTGCGCCTGTTTTTTGGCATCGCCGATGGATGCGTATTGTTCTAGTCCTTCCAGGGCATCGGCCAGCAAAGTATTGTCGTCCGTGTTGGCGGACAACAGATCCTTTTCCTCTTTGGAAAGTTGGTTTTCCCAAAGACGGCTGATCCATTCGTCGTTGAGCGGCAGGTTGTCCTTATGTGTATTGCTGTTTGCCATTCTATTCAATCGATTTTAACCGTTTTTCGATGAGTGACTTGAGGTTGCGTTTGCCGTTTTGTATATGGCTTTTGACCTGCAACAAACTAAATTCCGACTGTTGGACGATTTCGTTGTAGCTCATTTTTTCCAGGTAAAACATCTTGATGCACTCTTTCTGTCCAAAAGGTAGAGCTTCTATCGCATTTTCCATTGCCTGGAGCTGGATTTCTTTTTCCTCGTCATTGGTATAGACTAGCTTGTCCGCCCAAAGTTCAGGCTCTAGCGTTGTTTCCGGTACGTTTTTGCGGCTTCTTAAGAGCATGAAGCACTGGTTTTTGGCAACGGTGTATATCCAGCTTTTGAAATTGGTCACGGCGTGGCTGGGTAGATAGGTGGTTGCTTTTAGGAACACCTGTTGCACACAGTCCTTGGCCTCTGTTTCATTTTTTAGATATTTCATGCACACACCGAGGAGAAGCAACGTGTACCGCTGCAACAAGATGCCGAGTAACCGGTTGTCTTTCGTCCGGTATATGGCGGTTAATAGTTCTTCGTCGCTCAGGTTTTTATGCATGTTTTTGTTTTATTCTGTGTTTTGTCCAATGCCACAAAGGCATGAGGACACAAAGAAAACAGACGACATATTTATCCTGTTTTTGTGAAAACGGGGATAAGATACGAATAGGATGTAATTTTACCCCCAAATCCATATTTTAACATTCTAAAAAGGATAATGTTGTATGCAGTTTGTGGCCGTAATCGTACCCGCAGCACCTATGAGAGCAGAAGCATCGCACCGTAGCGAGATGGTCAGCCAGTTGCTTTTTGGCGAAAAAGCTGTTGTCATGGCCCGAAAGGGCGATTTTACCAAGGTAAAAAGTCTGCACGACAATTATGAGGGCTGGGTACAGACCACGCAACTGACCAGTGTTACCAAGCATTTCATACAAAAAAAGGAAACGGGTTATGTGGATAAAAACGGCGTGATTGCCTATCTCAACGATACGCCGATGCCGCTCTCGGTCGGTACGCCGATTTATAGCCTACGTTGTATCGGGCAATACAAAGTGCGCTACAAACGTGGCCGTAAATCAGGTAACGACTACACGACATTTAACGCCGAGGCTATCCAATCACTGGTGATGCAGTACCTCAACGTCGGTTATCTCTGGGGAGGGCGCAGTTCGTTTGGTGTGGATTGCAGTGGTCTTGTCCAGAACGTGCTGAAATTTTTCGGAAAAAAACTGCCGCGCGACGCATCCCAACAAGCCAGGGAAGGAACTTTGATCGAGTTTCTGCCGATGGCGCAATGTGGCGATTTGGCGTTTTTTGATAATGAGGATGGCGTGATTACGCATGTCGGCATCCTGCTGGACAGCAATACGATTATACATGCTTCCGGCCGTGTACATATCGACCCGATTGACAACGAGGGAATCATCAACAGGGAAATCAACCTGCGCACGCATCACCTGAGGATTATTAAAAGATTTTAGGGAAAGACGGAAAAGTCTGGAGACTATGAGCCTACCTTCGGCTGTTAGAAATATCAAATAGTCTGCAAATGCACAACTATAAATATCGCTCTTTCCTATGGTACTGGATCATACCCGCTTCCGCCGCCGGGATGGCAGCGCGAGATTCTTTTGATGCCTAAGACGATGCCTCTGAACGGGCCGTGTTTTTGGATGGCTTCGACGGTGTATTGCGAACAGGTCGGCGTGAAGCGGCATTTGGGACCTATCATCGGCGATATGCCGTATTGATAGAGCCGTATCAATAGGATGAAAGGAAAACTAACGATTTTGCGTATGGTTTTCATTGGCGGCCTGTATGAGTTTGTGGACGATTTTGCGGACTTTTTCGTTGGTGAGTTCCTGTGTGGGCAATACCGTGTCCGAATAATGCAAAAATACGGTCATTTGCTGCTGGTTGCTGTCCAGCAGTTCTTTTAACGGTGCTTTGTGTAACCGCCAAGCCTCGCGCAGCAAGCGTTTGACGCGGTTGCGGTCTACGGCTTTTTTAAAATTGCGCTTGCTGGTGCCTACGCCCGCCTTTAACGGACAATCCAACTTCTCTTCCGAAAACGCATAAAAAGCCTTGACTGGAAAGGCGTTGACGCTTTTTCTTTTTTGGAAAAGTGCATCGACGAGTTTCTGCTTTTTTAATTTTTCGTTTCTGGAATAAGTGTACATGGTAAAGTAAAAAGGCAAAAGTAAAAAATCCTCACGTTGAATGCCTGATGCTTGTTCGTTGTGGGTCTTAAAAGTGGATTTCTTCCCGCAAAGCCCCTCCGGGAGGCTATGCAGAAAGAAATGATTAATCTCGTTGAGTTGAGTTGTTATCACCCCCAACTATTTCAATCTTACATCGTTTCTTTCACAATCTGCACACTTGCGCTGCAACCCAAGCGCGTCGCGCCGGCGTCGGTCAACTCTTTGGCAAAAGCGTAGTTGCGGATGCCGCCCGAGGCCTTGATTTGGATATTGTCCGGAAGGTTTTTGCGCATCAGTTCCACGGCGTGGACGGTTGCGCCGACTTCGGCATAACCTGTGGAGGTTTTCATGAAATCGACATTGGCAGGTGCATACAATGTGCAGCATTTCACGATTTCGTCGTCGGTCAATATACCGCTTTCGATGATGACTTTGATGGTCTTGCCTTTTGCTTTGATGATGGGCGCGAGATGGTTGATTTCGTTGGCGAGGTATTCCCAGTCATTGTTTTTCAAAGCGATGAGATTGATGACGATGTCGAGTTCGTCAGCACCGTCTACCAACGACAATACGGTTTCCGCAATCTTGGCTTCGATGCAGGAATAACCAAACGGAAAACCAATAACCGTCGCGACTTTCACGATGGAGTCCCTGGTCAGTTCCTTTGCTTTTCTGACAAAAGGAGGAGGTACGCAGACCGCCGCAAATTCATATTGGATGGCTTCCGCACATAGTTTCTCAATGTCGGAAACCAATGTGGTCGGTTTTAATACGGTATGGTCGATGTAATGGTTCAATGCTGTCGCCATGATTTGAATTTTGCGGCGAAGATAGAGAAAAGGCGGGAGGGTATTGATATGCCGCTACATAAACGAGTGCTTCGATATCCTGAAGCAAACGAGACATGCCTGCGCCAGAGGCAGAGCTGTTTATTTTCTTCACAGCATATTTTATTCAAGATGGCGGACTGTCAGAACTGTAACGCCGCAATCGGTAATTCCCAAGCCTCTTCCCAACAAACCATGGCGTTGAACAAGCGGATTTTGGTATAATGGTGCAGGTTGTTGACGTGGATAAGCGCAGGAATGATGGTCTGTTGTTGTAGTAAAAACGCACGTTGTGTTCCTTCCAGCAAAGGCGTTCCGGGTGTGTGCCATTCATTGCCGTTGAAGAGTGCAATATTAGTAAAAGTGGTGTCGGTAAGCCAGCCATTTTTTACGATGATGATTTCTGCGTCGTTCTCAAACGGCACTTTCATCTGTTCGAGAGCGGTGCGGTCGAGATATTTGAATGAATAGTCTATCGTGTCGTTCCATACGAGATGTAAGTGGTTGATTTCTTTTTTATGGTAAGGCTGGAACGTAATGGAGGCATTGCTTTCGGAATAAACGACGCGGATTTTGTAGACTTGGTTTTTTAATACATCATCGGGCTGTTTTAAAGCGATGAGTTCAGATAGGGAAAGGTATTGCAGCTTTCCGAAATGCGCTATCTGCGTTTTGGCAAAACGCTGTTCGTGCCAGTGGCGCAATGGCATTTCGTTGTCTTTAAAATATATCGTTTCAATGAATTGGTACATATATTTTGTCAACCATTTCCTGGTATTCTTTTTCTGCGACACTGGCTGCCGTGATGCCACCGCCGCTTTTAAAAACGAGTTTTTCGCCTTGCCGCTCTATCATCCGAATCATGACGCAACTGTCGAGCTGTGTGCCGTCAAATATACCCCAAACACCTGTATAATAATGGCGTGGGTAGTTTTCAATCTTTTCAATCCATTCGAGGGTTTTCTTTTTGGGTGCGCCGCAGATGGAGCCGGCGGGCAATAATTGGGAAAATATCGTTCCGGGTTTTCGCGTTAATTCCGGTTTTATCGTACCCTCGATATGTGTGCTTACCTGCAAGAGCGGTTTGGCATTGGTTTCGATGCGTTCGAGATAGCGGAATTTTTTGACCTCCACGCTGTCGGCGACGATGCTCAAATCATTGCGTAGCAAGTCTGTGATGATGTATTGTTCCGTTGTTTCCTTTGGGTCGTCCAATATCGTCTGCGCGGCATTTTCCAACGATGCGTCAATCGTTCCTTTCATCGGGAAAGTGGCGATGGCATTGCCTTTTATCGTTACGAACGTTTCCGGGGAGAAGTGTACGAATTGGTTTTTATAGTACAATTTGTATTTCGCTTGTCCAGTATGGAAAAATTCTGAAAGGTTATAATTTGTTTGTATGGGTGTTTGGAATGTGAGGTTCAGCAAGTAGGAATCGCCTTTTTGAATGGCTGTTTTTGCCTTTTCAAATTTTTGTTGATAAGAAGTAAATGGTTCTGGGGATTTGTTGAATATGAGTTTTTTGTTTTCCGTCTTTTTACTAATTACATTATTCGTAATAGGTGTGTAATACGTTATTTCATTGGCGTTGATGGATTCCAATAAGATACAGTCTCCTTGCTGTACTTTATAGTCCAACAGGAAAAAGAATGGCTTGCCTTGTGCAAACCACTCGTCCATTTTTTTAAATATTGCATTGGAATTCATATTGGGAAACCTCGTGTGGAAGAAAATTATTAATTGAATACAAACCCGAGATTGTTGCTGTACGCTGCATAAAAATATGGAATGCGCTCTGGCAATGAACACGTAACTAAACAATAAAAACGTTTACCGTCATCCCCGCGTAGGCGCGAACCTGATATATGGAGACATGAGATTCCCGCCTACGCGGGAATGACGGTGAGGTGTTGACTTTCCTCTATGCACATTTTTATTATGCGTGGAGTATCTATGATAATAATAACCTGCAACTCTCAGTCCACCACTTTCAGTTTTGCATAGTTGAGCATCAGCTTTTTCTCGCCGTTGTTGGTAAATGCGATGGTCGCTATTGGGTTGTGCGCTGCACCTTCCACGCTCAATACTTTTCCAAAACCGAATTTTTGATGTTCTACTTGTTTGCCGGCCTGTATCAATGAGGGGTCGCTCGGGACAAAGTTGGTGGATGCTTGATGGGCCTTGACGACGGGTTGGGTATAGTGCTTGGGCGGCTGTGTCGGGAGTATGTTCCTTTTGGCGGCCGGTGGCGGCCCATAGACTTTTTCCGCAGCGGCGGCATTGTTGCCAAAGCCGCGGTTCATCCTGTCAAAAGCCGAACCCATATTGTTGGACGGAGCGTTGAAATGTCCCGCACCCGAATAACTGTTGTCCACAAACTGTTCGGGCATTTCGGAGATGAAACGGCTCGGGTCGTTTTGCGTGAGGTTGCCAAATCGGTAACGTGTATTGGCGTAGGTAATCCAGAGCCTGGTCTTGGCGCGCGTCACGGCTACATAATAAAGCCGACGTTCCTCTTCCAGTTCCTCGCGGGTGTTGATGCTCATCGCGCTCGGGAAAATGGTTTCCTCCACGCCCACGAGAAAGACGACGGGAAATTCCAAACCCTTTGAGGCGTGTATCGTCATCAGCTTGACCACGTTGTCGTTTTCTTCCTCTTTGTCCGCGTCGGTGAGCAATGTCACCTGTTGCAGGTAAGCACCGAGCGAAATTGCATTTTTGGTTCGTTCGTTGTCCACATTGTCCAATAGTTGTCCGTCTTCGTCAATCTGCGTCAGGTTGTCCTGGTCGTCGACCCAGCCTTTGATGGAGTTGAGGAGTTCCTGTACGTTTTCGTAACGGGCAAGGCCTTCGGTGGTTTTGTCGTTGAAAAGTTCCTTGACCATATTGGTATGCTTTCCAACCTGGACGGCGACCTCGTGCGCGTTTTTGTCTTTCAACAGGCTTTGGAAATACTGCATCATCAACACAAAATTGTTGATGGAGTCGAGCGTTCCGGCACGGAAACCGAGATCGGCAGCACGTACCAATACTTCCCAAAACGTGATATTGTATTGGCTTGCCAGCGTCAATGCCCGCTCGATGGAGGTTTTGCCGATGCCGCGCACGGGATAGTTGATGATGCGCTTCAGTGCTTCCTCGTCGCGCGTGTTGGAGATGACGCGCAGGTAGGCGATGAAATCCTTGATTTCCTTGCGCTGGTAAAAGCTCAGACCGCCATAGATGCGGTATGGAATGCCGCGTCGGCGCAGGCTTTCTTCCAGGGCGCGACTCTGTGCGTTGGTACGGTACAGTACCGCAAAATCACCGTGGTTGTAATGGTTGCGCAGCTCCTGTTCGCTGATGGTATCGGCGACAAACTTGCCTTCGTCATTGTCGGTCATGGTGCGCACGACACGTATTTTTTCACCACTGACGTTGTCTGTCCAGAGCACTTTTTCAATCTGCCCTTTGTTGTTGTTGATGACCGTGTTGGCGACTTCCAATATCGTTTTGGTACTGCGGTAGTTCTGTTCCAGTTTGACCACCTTGACGTCGTCGTAGTCTTTCTGGAATTGCAAAATATTTTCAATCGTGGCACCGCGGAAACTGTAAATACTCTGTGCGTCGTCACCCACGACGCAGATGTTTTCGTTTGCCGCAGCCAACAGTTTGGTAATCTGGTACTGGACGGGGTTGGTGTCCTGATATTCGTCAATCAGTATGTATTTGAATTTTTGTTGCAGGCGGCTCAACACTTCCGGAAAAGTATGCAGGAGTTCGTACATTTTCAGCAATAGGTCGTCGAAATCCATCGCGCCGTTTTTGTAGCAACGTGCTGCGTAGGCCTGGTATATCTGCCCGATGGCGGGACGCTGGTTGCGCTGGTCTTCCTGCTGCAGCTGGTAGTCCTGCAAGTATTCCAAAGGCCCGACCAGCGCGTTTTTCGCCTGTGAAATCCTTCCCAGGACGACATTCGGTTTGTAGGCTTTGTCGTCGAGGTTCATTTCCTTGACGATTGCCTTGATGACGCTTTTGCTGTCCTCGCTGTCGTAGATGGTGAAGCTGTTGGGGTAGCCGAGCCGGTGTGCCTCTCCACGCAGGATACGGGCGAAAACGCTGTGGAAAGTACCGATATAGAGGTTGCGCGCCTCCGAGTTGCCGAGTATCTTTTCGATACGGGCTTTCATCTCGGCGGCCGCCTTGTTGGTAAATGTCAGAGCCAATATGTTGAAAGCGTCCACGCCGTTTGCCATCAGGTGCGCGATGCGCGTGGTCAATACTTTGGTCTTGCCGCTGCCCGCACCGGCGACAATCATCAAAGGTCCTTTGATGGTCGTCACCGCTTCTCGTTGTGGACCGTTGAGTCCGTTTATATATTCTTGCATGAGCCTGTCCGCTAAAGTAAAAATGTGAAAAGGCAAAAGTAAAAAAAAGCGGATAGTAAAAAAGGGAAGATTTTTTGGGAGTGGGGGAGGCGTTCCTTTTCTGCCAGTTCGCTGATTTATCCTTGGTGAAGTATAGAAATCAAATCCATTCATTACGCATCTTTGTTTGATAGGTAATGGCATCTGTCTCGTTGCAGCTTGCCAAAATGCTTACGGCGCGTTGAACTTGTTTAGGCTTTTGTTTTTTAGAACAAATGATAGCATTTTTAATCCGAGATTGCTTCGCTTCACTCGTAATGACGACGTTTTTTTCTTGAAATATTTAAAATTTCATTGTTCAAAAAGTTTAAATGACTTCAATTGTTTCGGGGATTACCTCCTCGTCGACCACTATTTGAAACAAATAGCTATGGTTTGCGTATATTTGTCTACAAAATACATAGATTAAAGTCGGATTTTTATGAATAATGCATTATCCTGTCCTGTCAGCCTTGTCACAGTTCATGACAAAGTGCCGAGGATTGTCGCCTTTTTTGTAGTTGTGCTCTCCACATGGTCTATTTGGAGCCATTCATGGATAGTCGTGGCGGTGATGGTTCTGGATTTTTTTCTCCGGTCATTTGGTTGGAGCAACTGGAGTCCGTTGGGACGTCTTTCTTCATTGATTGTCCGTTCCTTTCACCTAAAAGGGAAAAACGTCGATGTGGCACCTAAACGTTTTGCCGCCAAAATGGGACTGGCGTTGACATCGCTTGTTTTACTGCTGGATGTGTTGGGTTATTTTAGGGCAGCCTCCTATTTCGCCGGTCTTTTGATTTTTTTTGCGTTGCTGGAATCTGTTTTGGACTATTGTGTGGGCTGCAAGATTTACCAGTTGCTGTTGCGTGTGGGCTGGATTGGGTCTTGAGACCTACTTTCCTTAAACATATTGGGTGATATGCCGACAATGGTGGTTATAGCTTCAAGTATGAAAAATAAAAACCAATATTGCTTTGTTCTGTTGGGGGCGGCTTTGCGCAATGACGTCCATTAAAAACGAGGTTCTGAATTACTACCAATTCACTAATAAAATATATTGCTTTATTCCCTCCTCGATTTCTTTTAAATAAATAAATTCGTCGGCGGTGTGGCTTCTCGCACTGTCGCCCGGACCGCATTTCAACGCCGGGAAAGGCATCAATGCCTTGTCCGAAGTCGTCGGCGAGCCATAAGCTTTGCGTCCCAAAACCAAGCCAGCATTCACAAGCGGATGCCCCACTTCGATGCGCGAAGAGCGTAGGCGGAAGCTGCGTGGCTGCACTTCGCTTTTGACGTGTTGGCGGACGGTATCCAAAATTTCTTCATGCGTATAGGCGTCCGTAAGACGGATGTCTACAACATAATTGCAAACGGCAGGGACGACGTTGTGTGCCTTGTTTTCCGTTTGGACGACGGTAACGGTCTGCTTGACTTTCCCGAGCCATTCAGATGTTTTCGGATAATCATAGTTTCTGAACCATGCGATGTCGTCCAATGCCTTGTAGATGGCGTTTTCGCCCTCGTTCCTGGCGGCGTGTCCTGCCTTTCCAGTTGCAGTACAATCCAATACCAGCAGGCCTTTTTCGGCTATTGCCAAGTCCAAAAGTGTTGGTTCGCCGACGATTGCCTGCCAATTTTTCCAGTTGTCAAAAGGAATCTGCCCATGCAGCGTTTGGAAATCTTCTTGCTGCAACAGACCCTCGATGCCGTTTTTGCCGGAGACCTCTTCCTCTGCCGTCGCCGCCAGTACAAGGTTGTAAGGCAGGTCAGTCCTGTCTTTCAGGTGGATAAACGTGGCGATTAATGAAACGAGACATCCGCCCGCATCGTTGCTGCCGAGGCCGTATAGTTTCTTGTCCACAGTTTCTGGAACGAATGGGTTTTTGGTGTATTGCGGGTTAGGCTTTACGGTGTCGTGGTGTGAGTTGAGAACGACGATTGGTTTGGTCGTATCAATATACGAACTATAAGTCCAGACATTATTTAGATAACGATAGGGTTTGGCACCGTTTTCTTTTAAAAAAGTTGCAATAATATCTGCGGTTTTGTTTTCTTCTCTTGAGAAGGACGGCGTGCTGATAAGCTGTTGCAGCAAGGCTAGAGCTTTGGTATATAGAGCTTCGATATGTATAGTGTTGGACATTTTTTATTTCAAAATTTGAGGATTTGAAGATTAATATTTCGGATTTTATTATTGTACAAATTGCAATAAACTTTAAAATAGAACACGTAGTTAAACAATGAAAACGTTTACCGTCATTCCCGCGTAGGCGGGAATCCGCTCTATGTAAACATCGGTTTCCCACCTATGCGGGAATGACGGTAAGATGTTCGCTTTCTTCATTACATAAATTTATTCTGAGATATAATTTATTTAATTAAAGTACCCGTTGTCTGTTCCCCGATATTTGTCAATAAATCGTCTGCATGGCCAATCAGCACTTCTTTCACGCCGCTGTCAATTGCAGCAAAGGCATTGTCTAATTTGGGTAAGATGCCCGCAAACAATTTATTGGTGGCTTTCAGTGCTGCATAACTTGTTTTGTTGATAACAGTGATGACGGAGTTGTCGTCGTCGATATTTTCCAAAATCCCCTTTTTTTCAAAACAATAAATCAGCCGAACGGAAAATGTTTTGGACAGTGCGACTGCAATACTGGACGCAATCGTGTCGGCATTGGTATTGAGGATATGCCCTTGCTGGTCGTGTGTCAAGGGCGCACATATAGGCGTGGTGTCGGCATCGAGTAATTGTTTCAATAGTTCCACATTTATTTTTTCTGTTTCGATGTCGCCGACCCAGCCAAAATCCGTTGTTTTTACGGGGCGTTTGTGTGCGGGTATCAGGTTGCCGTCCGCGCCAGTCAAGCCGATGGCGTTGCAGCCGAGGGGCTGTAACTGCGCGACGACTTTTTTGTTGACCAAGCCACCGTACACCATCGTTACAAGGTCGATGGTCGCATCGTCGGTGATACGCCGTCCGTCCACGTATTGCGAGATGATGTCAAGTTTTTCGCCGATACGCGTCGCGATTTTTCCGCCGCCGTGGACCAATATTTTAGGTGTGTTTATCTGACTGAAATCTTGTAGGAAACGATGTAGGTTGGTTTCGTCGTCGATGACGTTGCCGCCGATTTTTATGACAAAAAGTTGCTGGGACATGTCGTGGATATTGGTTAATAGGGCGAATTTAGAGGGAAATTTGGGGCGGAAACACAGTTTTGGATTTTTTTTTATAATTTATGCAACATTTTGGAACATCCGCCGACTTATACACAGAAAGCCGGAAGTTTCGGAATTGTTTAATCTCAAAATTTAGAAAACGGAAGACTCGTATTGCGCGTATTGGAACAATTGGACGACCAAGGGCTGATGAAGCTGTGCCGACAGGGCGATTCAGATGGATTTGCCGAGTTGTACAGGCGTTACAGCAAGGCGGTGTTTAATGCCATCGTGCGCTTGGTAAGGGATGTTGCCGATGCGGAAGACCTGTTGCAGGAAGTGTTTGTGACGCTGTACCAGGAAATCGTGAAACCGACGTCGATTGAGCATTTTGGAGGTTTCTCCAAAAGAGTTGCCGTCAACCGCGCCATTAGTTTTTTGCGACAGCAGAAGCGGTTAATGATTGTGGAGGATTATGGTGAGGATGTTGCGGCGGATGGTGACGCGGAGGAGGAGGAGGCTTTTGAACTGAAAGTAGAAGCGGTAAAGCGTGCTATCAACAGTCTGCCGGACGGGTTTAGGACTGTGGTCACCCTTTATCTGGTGGATGGCCTACCGCAGGAAGAGATTGCGCAGCTTTTGGGTGTCTCCCACGCAACCGTTAGGACGCAATACCACCGTGCCAAAAAGAGGATATTGTCCTTATTGCAAAAAGAAAAAGTATAGCATGAAGGAAAAAGATATTTTAAAATCATTTGTGGAAGACAACATGGAGGCATTTGACGAACATGTGCCTAATGCGGACGTGTTCAGCAAAATCCAATCCCAATTGGGAATGAAGTCGCTTCAAAAACCCAAAACAAAAGTTGTTGCTTTCAGATATTGGTGGGCAGCCGCAGCAGTATTGCTTTTGGTGATGGGTGCAATTGTTTTTCTGCTTCAAGAAAAAGTAGTGGACAATACGCTTGTTGTTAAAAACCCTACACACCATACGTCACATATCGCTATAACAAATAAGAAAGATTCTTTTGTAGTAGCTAAGACAGATGAAAGAAATGTTGCTAAAAAAGAGCAACCGGTCAGAAAAAAAATACGGCATAAAATATTAAAAACAACAATACAGAATGCTAATACGGACAGTGGACCGGAACTATTGGCGAGCAATACAGTTGTTTCACAAGATTGGCGAAAAGAATTGCAAAATACCAATTCTTCCGCCGCGCGGTTGGCGGCAGTCCTGGCATCCGGAAAACAAAATGGTTTGTCCGTCGATGATATGCAAACGCTTGCCTATACCATGAACAATGACGAAAGCAGTAATGTGCGCTTGGCCGCATTGGACGTATTGTCTAAACAACGTGACCAACCTGAAGTAAAGCAAATGATATTGCAGTCTGTCGTGCAGCAAGACGACCCCATCGTACAAATGGAACTATTGTCGATGCTGTCTCCTGATGACGCTGCAACAGTTAAAAAGCAACTATTGGACATCACCGAAAACCCAACGAATATCGAAGCGGTACGCGACCAGGCCTACGCAGCATTGCTTCGCTCCAAAACAAATTTTTAAAAGCAAAAAAATAATTAAAATGAAAAGGATTCTTATAACCACTATTGTATCATCATTGGTATTATTGTCACTTGTCCACGCGCAGGAGCACCAATTTAAATTGTCCAAAAAAACAGGCACATTGAAAGTTTATCTTACTGGTGCTAAGATTGAAGGCTACGACGGCAATGAAATCGTATTCTCTGCCCCCGAACGAAAAGAAGAAGGAACGGACGAACGTGCGGAAGGGCTTAAGTTGATTAGCGGTTCGGGTGCGACGGACAACACAGGACTGGGTATCAGCGTGGAAGAAAAAGACAATGCCGTGAATGTGCGTTATGTTTCAAAACGAAACCAAGACTTGATAACCATCAAAGTTCCTAATTCTATGTCTATTGTGGTTAAGACCAGCGATGTAATGTTCAACAAACCTTTTGATATAAAAAATTTCAAAGGCGAACTTGAAATTGGTGTGATGTACAACACTGTTACTTTGGAAAACGTCACAGGTCCCGTCAATGCAAAAACAATTTATGGTGGATTGACTGCCAAGTTTTCCCAGCCCATCAAAGGGCCGATATCATTGGTTTCCGTCTATACATTTGTAGATGCGACCGTACCCGCAAGTTTGAAAGCAAATGTCAACCTTTCCACGCAATATGGCAATGTATATGCTGCCGATGGTCTCAGCATTAAACGCGAAACGGTAAAAGCCGATTCTTCTTCGGATGATGAAGATATAACTGGAATGACTGACTGGTCCCGCTCTTCTGATATTAAAGGTACGCTCAATGGCGGTGGGATTGATTTTATATTAAAGTCCAGCTACGGAAAGATTTATTTAAGGAAGTAAAACTTTGCAAGGCGTATTGAAATGTATTAAAACCTCACCCCCGACCCCTCTCCCAAGTGAGAGGGGAGACGCGAAGTCTTAGGTGTCGCTTCACCCCTCGCCTTTAGGAGAGGGGTCGGGGGTGAGGTTTAACAAAACAGATTCATCTCACTAATTTATTTCTCACATTTTAAATTCATAACGTTATGAATAGGATATTGCTTTGCCTGTTACTGACAGGCGTGACGACGGTTTTGTCTGCACAGCAGATAATAGAGAAGCATTTTTCGGTTGCCGACAATCAGCCGATATTATTAAAATTTGACTTTCCAAAAGTGAAAGTTAAAAGCTGGGACAAAAACGAAGTGTATGTCAAGGTGACCGTCAACATCAACGACAATAAAAACAACGACAAATTCCAACTCACGGACAAAATCGTGGATGGAAAGCTAATAGTCGGCGATACGGTTGATTTTAAACATATCGACCCGGAATATTACGTGGAAACGGATGGCGTGAAAAAACATTTCAGCAGTAAGCAGGATTTTGAAAACTATAAATCCGACCATAAAGACGAAAAATTTTCCTCTTATTCCACCAACAATACCGATATCCAGATAGAAGTGTATCTACCTACCAATGGAAACAATTCCGTCCAGGCAAAATTTGGATGGGTGGAAGTGAGCGATTATACGGGTCCGTTGACCGTCAAAACGGAATTTGGAAAGATTGATGCCAAACTTCCCGCATCCAAAGTGGGGACGATAACGCTTACCAATCATTTTGGAAAGATATATTCCGATTTCAATATGAAACCTACTTCCAGCGAGGAGCGTAATTTCTTCACGTCCATAACCGCCAATCCTGGTAATGGTCCGGCGTATAGTTTCAGTTCCAAGTTTGGGAATATTTACCTCCGGGATGTAAAATAGGTGTCGGTTAAAAATATGGCATTAGTAACTAAAGAATGCTATATTTTACTACATTTGTGAAAAAGTAAAATGATAGACCATTGCCCCAAATGCAAAAGCCCCGAACGAGTCAAAAACGGACATATCCGGGGCCGTGCCCGCT
>JASGDY010000040.1:0-9040 GCA_047606825.1 Chitinophagaceae bacterium | reverse complement strand
CTTTTTTAAATACGATACCACCAAGTGCCTTTTAGTTTCCTGGCTTTGTTTTGTACCTCGTTTTATCATAACACAAAGATACAACTATCTTTTTAATATAGGGTTTAAATTATGCTCTTATTAATAATAGTGTGTACAGTATAGGTTAAGTGTGCAGAGCCGTAATAGTCGCATTTACTCCACCCTTATCTGCTCCATTTTCCGACCTGCGATGGCTATTTCCAACTTCCATAGCCGTCTGTCCTTTTGGTCGATAAAATAGGTAAGTTGGTTGTCCGAACCGGATATATGGTCTCTGGAGGTGACGCGCCAGATTTTACGGATTCCTTCTTTATTGGACGTGAATACGCTGTCTTTTACGTCCGTAACGTCGGCATATTCCACACCTTTTGCCTTGGGGTTAAAGTCGTAGAGCGGTATCCTGTATGCGCTTCCTTGCTGTAAGGGCAACCAAGTGACGAGCCAAATGTACAGGTTGCTGTCGAAATACGGCGTTGTGGTGCTGTCGTTGATGGTGTCTGTTTTGTCGCTGTTTTTGTCGGCGTAGTAGCCTGTGATGGGATTGCCAAAACGGAGCACCATGTTGCGCTGCATATTGTAAGAACTATGGTAAATGGGACGTAGTGTTTGCAGGTCGCAGACGGAAGAATCAATCCAGGAAGATGGTACGCCTTCGATGCGTGTTTGGGTAATGACGACAAACTTTTGTGCGGTAGGCAGCATTACCATGTCGATACTGTCGACTTTCTTTTTGGCGTCGCCGTTGCGCATAAACCAGTCCATGGAGAAGTGCTGCTCTTTCAGGAACGAAGCATCGACGATGTTTTTCCCGGGTTGTATTGCCTTTTGTGCCGACAGTGAGGTGCCGACAAGCAATGCTGCAATAATGGAGAGAAAAGACTGCATGTTGTTTCATTTACAGATTTAAAAAATAGTGCTGTTGGGCATACAAATCTACTTAGGTACATTACGTTCAGTTCAGTAAACAGGATGAATGGTCTTATCCGATGATGGCATATCAATTGAAAAACGCGAAAGTCAGTAGGTGCAAGCAGGTCGGTCTTGCGGTTTGGATTCTTGCTATTTTATTTATTTTCCTTCCAGCATCCGTTCCACAATCGTCAGGTCCACAGGTCTGGTAACTTTGATGTTCTGGTATTCGCCTTCCACAAGATGGATGTCGATGCCGTCCGCCTCTACCACGCTTGCCTCGTCGGTAAACGAGGGGCTGTCCTCTTTTTCAAATGCGTGCAGGATGACTGCACTTTGGAAAGCCTGCGGTGTCTGGATAATGTAGACTTGGTTACGGTCGATGCTTTCGTTCTTGTCGGCGCGTAGGATGCGGATGCTGTCCGTCGCTTTGACGGCAGGGATGGCGTTGCCATGTTTCAGGGCTTCCTCGCAGCATTTCCGGATAAGTTGCATGGTTACCATGCATCGGACGCCGTCATGTACCAGTACAATGGAGTCCATGTTTTTGGGGACTTGCTGCAAACCGTTCTTGACGGAGAGGAAACGGCTGTCCCCGCCTGCGACGACCTGGATTCTTTCGTGGTCAAGTCCTGCCAGCATCCTGTCGGCATCCGATAGGAAGGCTGCGGGAAGTACAAGCACTACTTGTAGGCCAGGATAGGTTTGTAGGAAAGTTGCCACCGTGTAATAAATCAAGGGTTTGCCACCAAGCATAAGGAATTGTTTGGGTACCGCACTGTTCATCCGGTTGCCGGCGCCTCCCGCCACGATGATGGCATATACCTTCATATCGGACATTGTATCTGTATTGTTAAAGCGTAAAGGAACAAAAAAATAACGTATGGATAGTTTTGTCGTGATGGAAATATTGCTTTATATTTGTTATGTACAGGCACATTTGGTATAAAAACAGAACTATCTATTAAAGGGATGAAGAGCACACAACATTGCTGCCCAGTAGATGTAGCGGCAAAGAGTCCCTAAATTTATCTAAACATCAAAATATGAAAATTATGTCGAACGTTGTGAAATTTGATGATATGTTGGTTTCCAATGCGGACTTTTTGAAACCATTTGCTTCTAAATTGACCAGAGATGCCGAGCTGGCAAGAGACTTGTTTCAGGAAACGATGTTCCGTGCTTTGGCCAACAAGGAAAAATACCATGTAGGTACCAACATCAAGGCATGGTTGTACACGATCATGAGAAATATTTTCATCAACAGCTACCGCCGGAAGTCCAAACACCAGACCTTGTTTGACGGGACGCCCAATGAATCTATTCTCAATAACGCCACCGTTGTGCAGAGCGATTCGATTGCCCGCATCAGTATGAAAGAAATCAAGAAAGCTATCGAAAACCTCCCGGACATATTCCGTCGCCCTTTTTCCCTGTATTTCGAAGGGTACAAATACCACGAGATTGCCCATGCGTTGCAAGAGCCTCTCGGTACAATCAAGAGCCGTATCCATTTTGCCAGAAAACTGTTGAAAAAGACCATCGCCCGATTCTAAGTGGCATGTCCCTAAGCGGAAAATATATAGAGGCGTCATGTTTATGTATATAGGCATGACGCTTTTTTTATGGAAAACTTTAATAATATTTGGTAAACTTTTTGTTCGAATGGTTATTACGGTTAGTTTTGACGAAATATATTCAATTTACAGAACGTTATAAGCAGAATGGGAATATTATTGCAGGTAGTGGACTCTACCAATCAAGCCATAACGGCGGCGGCACAGGGCTCCGAAAAAATGAGTCTTTGGACATTGTTGGCAAAAGGAGGGGTGCTGATGTATCCCCTGTATCTGTTGCTTGTCATTGCACTCTATGTGTTTTTTGAACGTTTTCTGGTTATCCGCAAAGCGCGGCAACTGGATCCGAACTTCATGCGTATCGTACATGACAACATCGTCTCCGGCAATCTGCCTGCCGCGCAGAGCCTGGCCCGGAATACATCGTCGCCTATTGCACACGTCATCGGCAAAGGCATACAGCGTCTCGGGAAACCAATCGATGTCATTGAAAAAAGCATGGAAAACATTGCGGAAATCGAGCTTTACAGCCTCGAACGCAACCTCAATATCCTGTCGTTGATTGCCGGTATCGCGCCGATGTTTGGATTTTTGGGGACTATCGCTGGCATGGTGCAGTTGTTTTATGAAATCAATACCACGGGCAACTTTGACCTGAGCGTTATTTCCGGCGGTATCTATGTCAAGATGATTACCTCCGGTACGGGGCTGGTTATAGGTCTTTTGGCCTATATCATGTACAACTATCTGTCCACGCAGGTAGACAAAACGGCTAACCAGATGGAAATCGCTTCCGCTGATTTCATGGACATCCTGCAAGGGCCTACACATTAATTTATCCGTTCCAAAGCACAAATTGTCATGCAGCTTAGAAAAAGAAGGTCGAAGGAAAAGGCAGAAGTGCAAACAGGTGCGTTGAACGATATCTTGTTTATCCTCCTGTTGTTTTTTCTGATAGTGTCTACCCTCGCCAACCCCAACGTCATCAAGGTCAACAACCCCAAGGCGGCCAAGGATACCAAGGTCAAACAAAATGTTGTCGTCTCCATCGACAAAGACCAGAAAATATATATCGGGCAAAAAGAGGTCGCTCCAGACTTGCTGGACTCCGTCATCCATACCGCCGTGCTCAAAAGTCTTGTGGGCAAGGACACACCGTCCGTCGTCATCAACGCTGACACTGTTGCCTATTATGGCGAGGTTTTCCGCATCATGCAGTCCGCCAAGAAATCAGGTGCCAGAGTGGTTGCCAATGTGCAGTAGAGACGAAAGAGGGAAGTCTGTTTTATGCTTTTTGCATCTTATTTTTTAATGCTTTATGGGTGGTTTTGGTCTTCACGAACCATGGATGGCAACATCGCCCACGAGAGGTCTGCTTGCCGTCTTCCGTCTTGCCACCTCAGGTCTTTTCTGTCTTTACGAAAAACTTTTGTACACTAATTAAAAAAAACTAATTTTAGTCAAGTTTTTACATTCACCAGACAAATAAAAGACCAATTGTATGAGAGGCGTTAATAAAGTAATCCTGATAGGAAATCTAGGAAAAGATCCGGATGTCCAGTTATTGGAAGGGAATATTGCCGTAGCCAAATTTCCGCTTGCCACCACTGAAACATACAAAGACCGTACGGGTAAGCTCGTTTCGCAGACAGAATGGCACACCGTCGTATTGTGGCGCGGACTGGCAGAACTGGCGCAGAAATACTTGCACAAAAGTAGTCTTATCTATGTCGAAGGACACCTCAAGAACCGTTGCTGGGAAGACAAGGACGGTATCAAGAAGTTTGCTACCGAGATAGTCGGAGACAACCTGATTATGCTCGACAAAAAGTCCGAACCCATTATCCCGTCCATCAACAGTAATTGTTTTGGAGCCGATGTGGAATCACAGATTGACTTGGGCGTGTTTTCCGCTGTGGAGGACAAAAAAGGACCAGACACGGAAGATGTCGCTTCCAAAAAAGCTGACAACAACTTCCTGTCCGACCAACTCGACGATTTAAAATTATAAGTAACAATCGATGATGTTCTCTTCTATCCTAGCCTATGCAGTCGCCGTGCCGGCAACGTCAGAACTGACGGTGCTGAGTATCTTTTTTGTTGTTGTTTTGCTGCTGTTGTTTGTCGCGTCGGGGGCACAGGTTGCCTACTTTGCCTTGGACAGCAACGATCTCAACCTGTTGAAGACCAAGGAACAACCGTCCTATCGGCGTATATTGGAGCTTTTGGACGAGGATAGGCTGTTCTTTTCCGCGTTGCAGGTCGCTTGTTTTTTCTTCTTGTTGCTGTTGGTGATACTGGGCAACATGATTTTCCAGATGCTTATGTTGCCGCCCATGCCGGAGTATGCAGTATGGCTGATTAAAATCGGTGTTTTGCTAGTCGTCCTGTTGGTATTTGGGGAGCTGCTGCCCAAGTTGTACGCTGCCCAGAACCCGATTCGGTATGCCAAGGATTTCATCTTTTTCGCTACGGTTTTCTATTATTTCTTTGGAAGGATAGGTAGCTGGGTGTACAAAGCCTCTTTCTCTCTCGAGGCTGCACTTTTCCCCCAAAAAAGTAAATTGCAGTACAGCGACGAGATGGATGCCGCTATTGACAGTTCTACCTTGGGTGGTGAGGCTTCCGAAGAGGAAAAAATGATATTGAAAGGTATTGTCAAGTTCAGCAACATCTATGTCAAACAGATTATGACGCCTCGGCTAGACATCAACGGCATTGAATACAGCATTAGTTTCCAGGAGTTGATTGTCCGCATTGAGGATCTGCACTACCACCGCCTGCCGATATACAAAAACGACCTCGACTCGATTGTCGGTGTTGTCAATACCAATGATGTGCTGCCTCATATCGACAATCCTGACTTTGACTGGCATTCGTTGATAGTCCCCGCTGTTTTTGTGCATGAGCACAAGTTGATAGAGTCGCTTTTGTACGAGTTTCAGAGTACGAAGAACCATCTGGCGTTTATTGTCGACGAGTTTGGAGGGACGAGTGGGCTGGTGACGCTGTACGATATCCAGGAGGAGATTATCGGCGAGATAAAAGACGAATTTGACCAGGAGGAAGGACGGTTCAAGAAAGTCGATGACCACACGTTTGTATTTGACGGGCGGTTGATGCTGATTGATGCCTGCCGTATCATGGGCATTGCGTCTTCGACCTTTGATGACGTAAAGGGTGGCAACGACTCCGTCGCAGGTCTGGTTTTGGCCATTGCCAAGGAATTGCCCGAAGTCGATGACAAGGTTTATTACGAAGGCTATGTGTTTACGGTTTTGGAAAAAGAACGCAACCGTATTGATAAAATACAGGTAGTGACACCGCAGCAGGAGTAGGTTGCAGAATAAAAAGGTAAAATTCAAAAGTAAAAACTGCTTAATTCTTAATGGCCGTTATTGTTAACATCAACAACGGCGAAAAACAATACCCTATGGATGGAATTGTTCATTTTGAAACATTTTTAATCACAGGTATCCTTCTGAACCTGACACCGGGAAATGACACGATTTTCATCCTGGCCAAAAGCATTGCCAAAGGAAAAAAGGCGGGAATGGTTGCCGCATTGGGCATTACCTCTGGCAGTGTAGTGCATACATTGTTGGCGGCATTGGGCTTATCGGTGATTATTGCAAAATCCATCATCGTTTTCGATATTGTCAAATACGCCGGCGCGGCTTACCTCGTTTTGTTGGATACAAACTGCTCGCCGACAAATCGCAGCCACTGGCAGTGCCGATGTCAACACCCAGTACTGTCCATTATCGAAAAATCTACAGAGACGCCATGTTGACAAATATCCTAAATCCGAAAGTTGCACTGTTTTTTATGGCGTTTTTGCCACAATTCATAGATCCAAACCGTCAGGACACTTTTTTGCCTTTCATACTGCTTGGTGCGACATTCATAACCACTGGTACGATTTGGTGCATTGTTTTGGTCTTGTTTTCTTCAGCCATTTCTTCTAGGTTGAAGCAGAGCAAAAAAATCTCCTATTATACCAACAAGATTTGTGGTGTAGCGTTGGTAGGACTCGGAATCAAGGTAGCCATGAGTGAACGAAAATAATTGTTGCTATTCTACTTTTTACTTAAAAAATCGTTTTCCAGTACATATTTTTCGCCGGTGGCGGGACAGATGGCCTCTCCGTTCTTGTCGAAATGCAGTTTTTGGCCGTTTTCGCTGACCCAGCCCACCTGACGGGCGGGGTTGCCGACGACGAGCGCGTAAGGTTTTACGTTTTTGGTGACGACGCTGCCCCCGCCGACGAATGCGTATTCCCCGATTTCGTTGCCGCAGATGATGGTTGCGTTGGCGCCGACGGTCGCTCCTTTTCGGATGAGGGTTTGTCTAAATTCGTCTTTTCTTTCTACGATGGCGCGTGGGTTGGTGACGTTGGTAAATACGGCGGAAGGCCCGATGAAAACATCGTCTTCGCAGACAATCCCGTTGTACAGGGATACATTATTTTGTATTTTTACATGGTTGCCGATGGTGACGCGCGTGTCGATGTAGACGTTCTGTCCGATATTGCAATGTTTCCCGATGCGCGTATGTTCGCGGATGTGTGTGAAATGCCAGATATGCGTTCCTTCGCCGATGTCGGAAGGCGCGTCAACGATTGCAGTCGGGTGTATGTGGTAATGGGACATTTTGACTATATTGAGCATCCAAACATACAGGATTTTTTGTTTGTATAATTGGTTTGTTTCACATAACGGAACAAAAGAAACGACGAACATGCCCTTTGCATCCTCGCACAGTCTCTGGAAGAGAACTTTGCCGCGAAGAGGATTTTCTACTTCTACCAGTGCATTACTTTGTTTTTTGTGAAGTATATTTATTGTGTTTTCATTCGCTGTCGGTATATTCATAATTCATAAACCTTCATTCACAGATGAAAAAAGAACGATTTTATTCATTGGACGTTTTTAGGGGAGCGACGGTCGCCCTGATGATTCTTGTCAACAATCCAGGTTCTTGGGACCATATCTACGCGCCGCTGGACCATGCGCAATGGCATGGGTGTACGCCGACGGACTTGGTGTTTCCGTTTTTCCTGTTTGCCGTGGGTAATGCGATGGCGTTTGTGATGCCGCGTCTGCGCGAGGCGGGCGGTGCTGCTTTTTACAAAAAGACGGTCAGACGCACGATATTGATTTTTGCGATTGGGTTGTTTCTCAACTGGTCACCTTTTGTCAAGTATGACGACAGTGGGCATCTGGTCTTTAAGGCTTGGGAAAACGTGCGCATCATGGGAGTGTTGCAGCGTATCTCCCTGGCGTATTTTTTCGCTTCCCTGGTTGCTTATTATTCCAAACCCAAGGTAGCAGCGGGCATCTGTGCGGCGATACTGTTGGTTTATTGGTGGGTCTGTTGGCAGTTCGGTGTGCAGGGAGATCCTTATAGTTTGCAGGGTTGGTTTGGTACCGATGTGGATAAAGCAATCTTGGGTGAGAGCCACATGTACAAGGGGGAAGGTGTTCCTTTTGACCCGGAAGGATTGGCGAGCCTGTTGCCACCGATTGTACAGGTCGTTTTTGGCTATTTCGTCGGAAAATTTATCCAGGAGAAAGGGAAAACCTACGAAATGTTGACGCGGCTGTTTGTCGTGTCGGCTTATGCCTTGCTGGTCGCGGTTATCTGGAACCAATGGTTTCCGTACAACAAAAAAATATGGACGAGCAGCTATGTGCTGTACACGACTGGCCTGGCGTTACTGATTATCGCAGTGATTATCTACCTGATTGAGTTTAAGGGTGTCAAGAATTGGCTGACGCGTTTCTTTGACGTGTTTGGTAAAAATCCTTTGTTTATCTTCTTTCTGAGTGGATTCCTGCCGCGCGTATTGGGATTGTTTCGGTGGACTGCCGGGACCACGGCCGACGGCAAACCGATGTACCTTACGCCATTTAGCTGGCTATACCATACGCTGTGCCAACCCGTGTTTGCGGACGAAAGGAACGGTTCCCTGATGTACGCTATTATCAATATTGCTTTTTACTGGTTGATTGTGTATGTGTTGGACAGGAAGAAAATTTATATCAAAGTATAACAGCGTTAAATCAAAAGTGAAAGAAGCCCAACGCCTAAAGAAAGCTTAATGCACAAGGAATAATACAAAGCATCATTTTACAATAAACATTACACTGGATAGATGGTCTGCCTTGTTGTACGCTATTTCGTATGTGTAAGGCTCACTTTTAGCTAACGTTCTTGCTTGAGTCATTAGATAGGCATGATTGTAGCGGCCCTTTTTATGGTGTAGTACGCAATATAAAGTTTCCTTTTTCTGAAAATAAATAAAACAAGAAATCAATATTCGGCTCGTTGTTTTATCTCTTTAGGTGAAACAACTATGAAATCGATTCTGCATTCAACAGCGGTCGGCTATTATCTATCTATCTTTGGTATTGTTAAGTAAATATACTTTTTGTATATTTGCATCATGAAATGTGTGAAATGTAATTCAGAAAACAAGGTAAAACGCGGTTTTGTAAAGGGTAAGCAACGTTTTACGTGTAAGGATTGCG
>JASGDY010000039.1:0-19162 GCA_047606825.1 Chitinophagaceae bacterium | reverse complement strand
CTTTTTTAAATACGATACCACCAAGTGCCTTTTAGTTTCCTGGCTTTGTTTTGTACCTCGTTTTATCATAACACAAAGATACAACTATCTTTTTAATATAGGGTTTAAATTATGCTCTTATTAATATTTATCGCCCTGGGACAAGAGCAACGCTGATTACGGAACCCCTGCTTATATAAAATATTACAGAAATCAATTGAAAGAATTATTTACCAATTATGGTTCTGTTTTTGAAATGCGGTTCGACGGCGCCAACGGCGGGAACGGGTATTATGGCGGTGCAAATGAAAAACGTACCATTGATAAAACTACTTATTACGATTGGCCCAATACTTTAAAGCTCGTGAACAGTATACAGCCGAATGTTTTGTTTTTTAGTGATGCCGGCCCAGATATACGATGGGGTGGTAACGAAAGAGGTATTGCGGGCAGCACTAACTGGAATACTATTACACCTGATACACTCTATGCCGGAAAAGAAGGCATTGAAGAATTATTAAATTCGGGTTCCGAAGATGGAACCAAATGGATACCTGCCGAAATGGATGTATCTATCCGACCGGGATGGTTTTATCATGCAAATGAAAAAGTAAAGACCCCGGAAGACTTGTTTACTATTTATTTGACGAGTGTGGGCAGAGGCCCCAACCTTATTTTAAACATTCCGCCGGACACAAGCGGATTGTTTAGTAAAAAAGATATAGAATCGCTTTACGGATTTAAAAATTTATTGGTCGAAAGATTGAGCAGAAATTTTGCAAAAAATGCAAAAGTAAAAGCAAGCAATACAAGAGCAAATGCAGCTTTATACAATGTAGCAAAAATTACAGATGGAAATAGCAATACTTACTGGGCAACAGATGACGGAGTTACGAAAGCAAGTTTTGAAGTGCAGCTTTTAACACCCCAAAAAATCAGCTATGTGTTGCTACAGGAATATATTGCTTTGGGGCAACGTGTAAAATCATTTACCATTGAAGCATTTGAAAATGGCGTATGGAAAAAAGTTAGCGATGAAACCACGATTGGGTATAAACGCATTTTAAAAATAAACCCTGTAACTACAAGCAAAATCAGGGTTAATATTACAGGTTCAAAAGCCTGCCCAACAATTTCCAATTTAGCTTTATACTAAAATATCCACAAGACAAAAACAATATCAATTTGACAAACCCAGCAGTTCAGAAGTATTACAAACCCGAGTTGGATGTGCTTCGACTATGCGCCTTCCTATTTGTATTTTTTGTACATCGCATGGACTTGGCGCCTGTGGATGCTGAAAAATATTTTTGGGGCTATCATATAAGTTTGGTGGGCAATTATGGCGTGCCGTTGTTCTTCTTTTTGAGTGCTTTTTTAATTACAGAATTACTCACAAGAGAGCAGGAAAGGTTTGGAAAAATCAGCGTTAAATCTTTTTATATTAGAAGAATTTTACGTATCTGGCCGCTGTATCTTACGTTCTTTTTTATCATTGTTTTATTGACTTCGACAACGCATATTTTTGGCGGCAACATACCACCAAAAGCACAGTTGGCATTTACATTATTTTCAGGCAACTGGTACATCACATTTAATGAATGGCAGTCCTATTGTATCAATCCGTTGTGGAGTGTTTCGGTAGAAGAGCAATTGTACATTTTGCTACCATTAGTCATTTACTTTACAGAAAAAAAAGGCTTAAAAGTTTTTGCATTTTTGGCATTGGTAATTTCGTACATGACCATCATTTATTATGCCCAAAGACCCACAGAAGGCTTTAGCGGACAATGGACAAACAGCTTTGTGCAGTTTCAGTTTTTTGCAGCAGGAATTTTGACTTCTGTTTTTTTAAAAGGAAGGCAGCTGCGTTGGAATTTTGCAACAAGAATTCTATTGTTCATTACAGGTTATGGTTGTTGGTTAACCGCTTCCATGGTTTGCGAAGTAAATGCAGACTCGCCGCATCTTGCCACCATTGCACAATCTACAAGCGGTTGGTTTTTGATACTTATGGGCGTAATGTGTTTCTTTTTTTCATTCTTTGGGTCGGCTGCAAAACATATACCTGCTGCATTAGCGTATCTTGGCCGCATATCTTATGGCATGTATGTCGTTCATATAACTATCTATTAGATTGTGTATAATATTTTTAAAGATGAATTATCAGTCTTTAGTGATAAGGTTGGTTTACATGAATGGAAAAATGAAATAGGGCAGTTTATTGCATTTCTTATAACAGTAAGCATCGCTTTCTTATCGTACAATTATTTTGAAAAACCATTTTTACGATTGAAGAAACGTTTTACGTTTGTGCCTTCGAGAGATTAAACTATTTATTTTAACAAGAAGTGTCAAGCAATAAGACGAAAACGCCATGCCTACAACATTGGGTTTGCCAAAATGTGGGCAGACGGAAGCCGTGTTTCAACTTTTGTAATTATATCGTGCTGCACATCCAGCTTGACGTTATTAATTTAGCTTTAGAATATGCCATCAACTTTATATCTTTACTCAGCAGCAGTTAGCCAAGCAGACGAAATTCTATTACCCGCCCATCGCCAATACGCGGCACGTTGGTGGTCATTGTAGTGGACACAACCCAAACGAAAGACAAAATGAACAGAGTAGAAGTATTTGAAAACGAAAGAGCGACAGGCTACAATCAGTTTGTAGAAACTTGGATACCAAACTATCACTACTTTTTAGACCGTTTGCCCAAACTTTTAAGCGACACAATACAAAAAGACTTGTTGGTAGTCGGTTGCGGAACGGGAAACGAAATTGAACGTTTTGTAAAAGCACCCGAACAGTGGACAATAACAGGCATTGGCCCATCCCCTGAAATGATAAAACAAGCGAACGACAAACTTCAAACTTACGACAACGCAACGCTAATTGAAGGTTTGATTTCTGACCTTGACGTTGAGAAAAAATATAGCGTTGCGACACTTTTATTAGTTCTGCATTTTCCTGACGACAACGGCAACAAGCTAAACTTACTAAAAGACATTGCCGACAGATTGGTTTCGGGTGCGACTTTTGTAATGCTTGACATCACAGGCGACAAAAACCAAATCCGACAAAACCTAAAAGTTCTCAAACTTCTTTTGCCAGACGGCTTAGACGAAGAACAAATAAACAATCGACTGAACAGAATAGAAAACGAACTTTTTGCTGTTTCAGAACAACGACTTTCGGAATTGTTGCAAGAAGCAGGTTTTGAAGCACCGCTTCGTTTTTTTCAATCATCAATTTATATGGGTTGGCTGACAAAAAAGAAATGAACGAACTGAATAAAAAACAACGAACCACCAACAAGCAGTTTTGCAATAGCGGGGCTGAAGTGCAAAATTGAACTTTTGTACTTCTATTAAACTTTGTACATTAGCCTAGCGGAAGTGCTTCGATGCCCCGCCATCGCAAATCCGCGAAGCCGTTGGCAGTCATTATAACGGACGATACAGCAGACATAAAAACTTATGGACAACCTATTAAAATACATTCGTTCGCTGACAAGTTTTTCTGACACAAGCAATCAAGACAGACAATCAGTGGAAAACACGTGAATGGCTATTTCGCAACATTTGGCGGACAGGCGAAGGAATGAACGAAATCGCCCAATTTGCAACAACGAAAGAGTCAACAACCAACGCAACGCCCAAAAATATCTTTCTTACAATGACCACAACTTTCCGACTAAAAGAAAACCAATATAGCCGTTGATTAGTTGACAATAGAATTAGAAGATTTATTCGCTGAATGACAAAAATTATAATCCTTTATAGGCTTACGGCTATTATAGGCAACGCTATTTTCGTGGCTATCACCCCCATAATATTCCCAACGCCTTATCCATTTCCTTGACATACATATCCGTCGGATATTCCGGGAATGCGTAGTCGAACTGTATCGCTTTCAATAGCTCTGCCAAATAATCTTCCGTTTCCTGCGCGAATGCGTAGGCATAACGTTTGGCCATCAATTCTTTGCCAAGGTATTCCTGTTCTGTCTGTCCGGGCGTGGGAATCAATATGGATTTTTTTTGCCAAGAAAGGATTTCCATGACGGTCGTGTAACCCGAACGACTGATGATGTATTGGGAAACCGCAAATGCCTTGCGCATGTCATCATTGGAGAGATGGTTGACGATGGTGCAGTTTTCCGGAACAAATGGCGTGTCGTGCAGGTTTGGCGTACCGCGTACAATCAATATCTTTCCTGGCAGCCTTCCGGCAAGATGCAGCAAAGACTCTTCCAAAATCGAGCGTTGCGGTTCCGGCCCGGACAGTACAATGAGGAACAGATACATCGGGTCGGCATCCATTTTCATACCCAGTCTGGACAACAGCCCAATATAGTATACAGGTATCGACGGTAATATTTTAGGATGCGATAGCGAGCCTGCGACACCGGCTTCTTCAAAATCGGGAACCCAGCACTGCCGAAACCGGTTGATGTAGCGGTAGTATATTTTTTGCGCCATTCGTTGTCGTGCCGGCAGTATCAGTTCCAACTGGTGCGTCATGAACACACATGGGATGTCCGCGTGGTACAACCCATATCTGTTGTCGGAAAAAATCAAATCGACCTTGTTGTCCCGGACAAAATTCCGAAGCCAGCCCTGTTCCTTTTGAATCGCCCAACGAATCTTGGGCAGCTGCAAAAACATCTTCGGCATGAAAAATGCACGTGAACGGGCATATTGGACATTGTACCCAAAAAGCGGCACAAACTGTGCATCGGGAAATTCACGCGACAAAAGCGCGTGATGTGCCGAACCGGGCGGACAGGCAAAAACGACCTTCCATTGGCGTTCCCGGAAATATCGGGCAATGGGAATGCACCGCGTTGCATGTCCCAGACCCCAGTCCAGCGGCGCGATAAGCACGGTTTTATATGTAATATTTTTGTCCAAAATGAGTTTGTAAAAATAATTACATAATTTTGATAAACTATGAACAGCAATCGAATTCTCCTGGTATTGGTTTTGGCTCTCGGTATGGGCTTGTGTCTGACATCCTGTGCGTCCTCCAGAAACACGCATTGCGGGTGCGCAACCAAGAAACCAATTGGGTAAAAAAGTTAAAGGTGTTTTTTTATGATGCATGACAGAGATTTGGTCGTATTGGTCGGGGAAAAAATATTTACCGATGAGGAACTGGAAAGGCATATCCGAAACATTTCGGAGATTCTGTCAAAGGCGGAGAGCATGGACAATTTCTGCATTGCCAATGAAATTATCGACCTTAACCGCTATAAACTGATCAACAGACCTTTCCGTATCAAACAGATTGTCAGCGAAAAGCTGAAACCGTTTGTGTTTATCTGTAATAAGAACTAAAGAATCTAAGAATTAAGATGTGTGAATGATGGTGTATGCATTGCGGAATTCATTGTCAAATTGCCACATTGTCAAATTATCAAATTGCGCTATTTCCTTCTCTACAAACCCTTCCAGGTCATGAGCCAGTTTTCGCCGGAGGGCGACAAACGGACGCTCAAGGATTTTTTCCCAGTTCCCAATGACGTTTATCCGGTCGGCCGCCTTGACTACGACAGCGAAGGGCTGCTGCTCCTGACCAACGACAAGTCTCTCAACAACCGCCTACTCAACCCGATACGCCAGCACGAACGCGAATATTGGGTGCAGGTTGACGGCGCGATTGACGACAATGCGATCCAAAAACTACAAAACGGCGTTGACATCTCCATCAACGGCAAGACGCACCACACACTTCCTGCCAGTGCCTATATCTTCCTGGACCAACCAAATCTGCCCGCACGCAATCAGCCCATCCGTTTCCGGAAAGAAATACCCGCACCGTGGATTTCGCTCACGCTCCACGAAGGCAAAAACCGCCAAGTACGCCGCATGACCGCAGCCATTGGTTTCCCCACCTTGCGGCTGGTGCGCTACCGCATTGAAAAGTTGGATCTCGGCGGGTTGCAGCCAGGAGAAATGCGCGAGTTGGATAGGGAAGAGATATACAAAGCGTTGTTTGGATAGATGAACAGGCTGGCAGCAAGTCCAGAAGCGACACAATAAACAGGTCTTGGTCAGCAAGCCGCAACAACAATAAATTAACCCAAAAATAATACACCCTAACCATCCCGACACCATCTTGCTGTGTACCTTTCCCATTGACAATGAACAGGTTGATGCATGAAGCAGAAGATAATACTGGCAAGTGATTTCGGTCGGGATTTCCTTTGGGGAGTAGCCATTGCCGCCCAGCAAAACGAGGGCGCACGCAACGTAGGCGGCCGCTCGGATTCCATTTGGGATGCGTTCGCCGACAAAAAGAGCAAAATCAAGAACAACCACAGAATCGGCGATGCGTGCGATTTCTTCCATTTGTACCGACAAGACATCGACCTGTGCAGCCATCTTGGCTTCAACACCTTTCGTTTTTCACTGTCCTGGTCAAGGATACTGCCCGATGGCGTCGGCATGCCCAATGCCGAAGGGATTCGGTATTACAACGATGTCATTAACTATTGCCTACAAAAAAACATACGGCCTTTTGCCACCTTGTACCACTGGGATCTTCCCAACATATTGGAACTGGAAGGTGGGTGGACGAGCCACAGGATGCTGGACTGGTTTTCGCATTATACCGAAACCTGCGCACGGCATTTCGGCGACCGGGTCAAGGACTGGATCGTGCTGAACGAGCCCGCAGGCTACACGACACTAGGCTATATGCTGGGGTTACACGCCCCGGGACGCAAAGGCGTCAACAATTATTTCCCAGCCATCCACAATACCTTGCTGTGCCAGGCACAGGGCGGCCGCATCTTGCGTGAGCATGTCGTAGATGCACGTATAGGCACGACATTTTCCTGTTCCCACATATTCTCCAATACCGACAAACCGGAAGACATAAAAGCAGCCCAAAAAGTGGACGCTATCATGAACAGGATGTTCATTGAACCTTTGCTGGGTATGGGCTATCCAAAAATCAGCGGATTCAAGTTCCTGGAAAAACTAGAGATACACAACCTTGCTTGGCGTTACAAGGAACTGATGCGGTTTGACTACGATTTCATCGGCCTGCAAAACTATTTTCCCTTGACCGTAAAACATAATCCTATCATACCTTACCTGTCCGCCAGTGAAGTCAAGCCCCAGGAAAGAAAAGTACCCCACACTTCAATGGGCTGGGAAGTCAACAGCCGCGCCTTTGGCCTAATCATCAGGCAGTTTGCCCAATACCCAAATATTCCAAGGCTCATCATCACAGAAAACGGAGCCTCTTTCAAGGACACCATGGTGGACAACAAAATCAACGACATCAAGCGCATCCAATACTACAGAAACCACTTGACTGAGCTGCTCCAGCTCAAAAAGGAAGACTTACCCATCGACGGATATTTTGCATGGACATTGACCGACAATTTTGAATGGAACTACGGTTACACGCCCAAGTTCGGACTGGTACACGTCAACCGCGAAACACAGGAAAGAACCATCAAAAAATCCGGACATTGGTTCAAAACCTTCCTCCATACTTAATGCAAACTTTACTATTCCTTCATTTTCGGGTAATATAGAATAGCCAACTTTGATGTTGGACAAATCACTACCAACGATGAAAATCTTCTATGCAGTACAGGCAACCGGCAACGGGCATATCGCACGCATCAAAGAGCTACTTCCCTACCTAAAAAAATACGGAACCGTAGACGTCTTTCTAAGTGGTGAAAATTGCAGTCTGGACCCTGGATTTGAAATCGCCTACCGCAGCAAGGGATTGGGCTTTTTTTACAACAACAGTGGTGGACTGGACTACCTAAAAACAATCAGGACATTACACCTCGGCAGAGTCTGGAAAGAAGCCCACGAACTACCGTTGGAAAAATACGACCTCATCATCAACGACTTTGAGTCCATCACGGCACTCGCCTGCACCATCAAGAAACTGCCTTCCATAGGGTTCGGCCACCAAGCTGCATTCCATTCCGAGAAAGTCCCTAGACCAACGGTCAAAAACTGGCTGGGAGAACTCGTCTTAAACAAATATGCCGTGGCATCGCACTATGTTGGCCTGCACTTCCAGCAATATGACGATTTCATTTATCAACCTGTCGTCAAAAACAGCATCAAGACCGCTAAGCCGACCGACAAAGGGCATGTTACCGTGTACCTTTCCCACTACGGCAACATCGAAATACTAAGAGCCTTGGAACAATGCCCGGATATCCATTTCGAAGTATTTTCACCTCGGATATCCAGCTATGTTGAAAACAACAATGTGCATTTCTACCCTATCGACAACAAAAAGTTTACCCAAAGTATGCTGTCCTCAAGAGGCGTACTTACCGGAGCGGGATTTGAGACCCCGGCAGAAGTATTGTACCTGGGGAAAAAGCTCATCTGCCTGCCCATCAAAAGCCAATACGAACAGCACTGCAACGCCGTAGCATTGCAAAGCTTCGACGTTCCTATCTTAAAAAGCCTATCCAAACTCAAAAAAGAATTAATTACCGACTGGTACGAACAGGAGCCTAACTATACAAAAGAAAAATTAGCAGCGAGCGACAATGACATGCTTGTGGAAAAAGTTATCGAACTGGGTTTTGATATGGCAAAAAACACCAGCCTCAACTTTCAAAACATATCGTTCCAGGATTTTACCAATGGTATGTCGTTGGCAACAGATGTTTACTGATTCTCCTAAATGATGTGAATCAAAGGTTGACAAAAACGGTATTCCGGAACATCTAAATTAAATCATACAATGGGTGCTTCGGGCTTTTTCTTGCAGCCGTTCCTGCAACTGCCGCATCCACGTCGATTAACCGCAACGCCGCACGCCCGCGTTACCACCTTTATCAGGTTTCGGTCATCACACAACTGCTCCGAAGTGTCGTCCAAATTACGATGCCTTATGATGCCGTGCATGACGAAAATATAGACACCAAAATCCTAAAACTTAAAAAATCAATTCCTTTTCCCCGACAGCGTCGCAATCGCCACGCCGAGCACCAGTCCGACAATCATCCCGATTTTGATGTTCTTGATAAGCAGTCCGAGACCTACGCCGACCAGGACCAAGACGCCGAGGCTGATACGTTTGCGGTTGTTTTGTGACATATTGGATAGATTAGGGTGCGGTGATGGTTTGGATGATTTTCTGTGCATGGCCACGGGAATTTTCGATGAACCAGAGATGCGTTTCAAGACCGCCGCACACGACACCTGCGAGAAACAGGTTGGGGACATTGGTTTCCATGGTTTCCGTATTGTGGGTGGGATGTTTGGTTTCACCTTCCAGCGCGATGCCGAGTTTTTCCAACAAGGCAAAGTCGGGACGATAGCCCGTCAACGCCAATACAAAATCGTTTTCCAATGTTATCAAGCCTTCCGGCGTGCGGATGTCCACTTCTTTTTCGCGGATGGCGACGATATTGGAATAGTACAATGCACGGATGCTGCCCTCCTTGATACGGTTTTCGATATCGGGACGCACCCAATACTTGACACGGGTACCGATTTGTTCGCCACGGATGACCATCGTCACATCCGCACCTTTGTGCCAGGTTTCGAGAGCGGCGTCCACGGACGAGTTGCTCGCACCGACGACGACGACTTTTTGGAAAGCGTATTCGTGGGGTTCTTTGTAGTAGTGACGTACTTTGGGCAAGTCTTCGCCCGGCACGTTGAGATGCATCGGAAAATCGTAGAAACCGGTTGCAATGACGACATTTTTGGCTTCATAATTTCCTTTGGTGGTCGTAACGACAAAATTGCCCGCCGCATTTTTCTGCGCGTCCAATACCGTTTCAAAAAGACGGATATTGAGCTTGTAGTATTCGGTAACGCTGCGGTAGTATTCGAGGGCTTCCTGCCTTCCAGGTTTGGGAGCGATGCACATAAAAGGCAAACCACCAATATCCAGACGGTCGGCAGTCGAGAAAAAGCGCATGAACAACGGATAGTTAAACAGGCTGTTGACCAGCGTCCCCTTGTCAATGATAAGATAGTCCAGTCCGGCTTTTTTTGCTTCTATACCACAACTCAGCCCGATGGGACCGGCACCGATGATAATCACGTCCTTGATTCCTTCCATGAAGCAAAGTTACACATTGAAACGGCTTTTTTTCACGCAAAGACACAAAAGGAAACAACGAGCATAACATCGTTCACTTTGTAATCTTTGTTCCTCTGTGTGACAATATCTTCGCGCTAAGACACAAAGGAGCAAGACTCCAAGGAATAAAAATAGAAAGAGGACGATAGCATGAATATGTGTTTTAACTCGGTAGCGTTCAAACCCAATCCTTTCTATGTTCGGTATTACAGCAACAACGCCGACAACACATAGTCGCCGACCAATATGCTGATACAGGTCACGACAACGGCCTTGGTACTGGCGCGACCGATTTCCAACGCGCCGCCCTTGACGGTAAAACCATAAAACGCGGCAATGCTTCCCACCAGAAACGCAAACACATAAGCCTTGATGACCATGAACCAGATATTAAACGTATTGAGGTTTTGGCGCAGGCCTTGGTCAAATATATTGCCCGACAAGATGTGCGATGCTGAACCCGCCACGCGACCGCCGACAATCCCGATTACACAAGACAAAACAATCAGACAAGGGATAATGGTCAAGGCAGCAGCAATCTTGGGCCAGACCATGTACGCCGCCGGATTGATACCCATAATCTCGAGTGCATCAATCTGTTCGGTTGCGCGCATATTGCCGAGTTCGCTGGCAATCTTACTGCCGACCACACCCGCCAACACGATGCTCAGGACCGTCGGCGAGAGTTCCAGCAGGATACTGTCGCGCACAATCTGCGCTATCGTCTGCGCCGGCACCAACGGACTCACAAGTTGGTACGCGGTCTGCACGGTCGTTACAGCACCCAGGAAAAAAGAGATGATGACGACAATCGCCAAAGAACCTACGCCGATTTCCACACATTGCAGCATATATTCCTTCCAATACATTCTTGCATTTTCAGGTTTGTTGAACATGGATTTCAGCATCAACAAGTACTTGCCCAACTGCGTAAGAAATTCTGTAAACATGTATAAAGTAAAAAGGCAAAAATAAAAAGTAAAAAAAGCGGAATGCTTAATGCCCTTGGTTCTATATTAAAATTATATCTCCGCAAAGAAACAGACAAATTCCCTAAAATGGGTAAATTGTTTCATTTTATATGCGCCGCATGAAAATGGACGATGCCATTAGAGAAAGAATACATTAGCACGCCACTGCCACGCAACGTGTCCACGCTATCTCCATTGCACTTTTTTATATGCAACATACCAACTACCAACACCTCAAAACATCATCGTCCTTTTTTTCCTTAATAGCCCATTTTTTCTTTCAAACGACTCCAGTAAAGAACACCTTTGATGCCATCTTGGCAAGTACGGTTATGCTGTTGGTCTTCCAACTGTGCATCGATGACCGCGATATTGGCGGTGTTGATGATGCTCCGCACGTCGCTTCCCAACTGCAATACATGGACGGGCTTGTCCAGACCGACCAATATAGGACCAATCAGGTCGGCACCACCAACCTTGTTGAGCAAGTTGTACGCAGCGTTGCCCGCCGTGAGATTGGGGAAAATCAAGGTATTGACATCTTGACCGACAAGAGAACTGAAATCATAATTTTCATGCATGACTTCCTGGTCAAACGGCAGCCAAGCCTGCATTTCGCCGTCAACAGTCAGTTCGGGGGCGCGCTCCTTGACTAACTGTGTTGCTTTTGCCATTTTTTTCGCTTCCGGAGAATCGGTGCTACCAAAATTACTGTGGCTGACCATTGCAATCTTTGGGGTAATGTTGAAACTCTGGATTTCTTTCGCCACGAGCAAAGTAATGTCCGCCAGTTCTTCGGCCGTCGGGTCGAGGTTGATAGTCGTGTCCGCCATGAACAACGGGCCTTTGGGTGTCAATACGATATACATACCTGCGATGCGCTTCACACCGGGTTTGGTACCGATGATCGTCAGCGCAGGGCGGATGGCAGCCGCATATTTGCGCGTCAACCCGGAAATCATGCTATCAGCATCACCCATTTCGACCATCATCGCCCCGTAAGCGTTGCGGTCGCGCATCGCCTTGATACTCTCGTATTTATTGGAACCCTTACGTTGGCGTTTTTCATAGTAACGCATACCGTAACGGATTCTCGTTGCTTCCTGGTCGTCGTCGGCAGGGTTGATAATGAGAAATTCGGAAATGTCGATGCCTTCTTCCTCTGCCATGCGTTTGATCTTGTCCACAGGACCGAGCAGGATCGGGAAACAAATACCTTCCTCGTAGGAAATGCTTGCCGCTTTCAGGATTTTGATATTGTCCGCTTCGACAAATACGATGCGTTTCGGGTCTTTACGTGCTTTGGCACCGATGATGCGTATCAATTGGTTGTCCAAGCCAAGACGTTTGTTCAGCTCGATAGTGTAGGCGTCCCAGTCCGTAATCGGTGCTTGAGCAACACCGCTTTCGATTGCCGCCTTTGCCACGGCGGGAGCGACAGTTGCCAACAGGCGCGGATCCAAAGGTTTGGGGATGATATATTCCGGTCCGAAAGACATTTGTTTCTTTTCGTAGGCCATGGTAACGATGTCAGGGACAGGCGTTTTGGTCAAATCCGCCAACGCACGCGCCGCGGCCTTCTTCATTTCTTCGTTGATTGCGGTTGCCCGCACGTCCAGCGCACCACGGAAAATATACGGAAAGCCCAATACATTGTTGACCTGGTTGGGGTAGTCGGTGCGTCCCGTTGCCATGATGATGTCGTCGCGTACTTCGGTCGCCGCATCATAAGTTATCTCCGGGTCCGGATTCGCCATCGCAAACACAATCGGTTTGGAAGCCATCGACCGTACCATGTCCTGGCTCAAAAGATTTCCCGCACTCAGTCCCAAAAAGACATCTGCGCCTTTCATTGCGTCTGCCAGTTTCACGTCGGGGTTGTCAATGGCAAATTTTTGTTTGAGTTCGTCCAGGTCCCGCCCTTTATGCAAAACGCCGTCAATGTCAAACATGGTAAAATGCGTTGGATTGGCACCCATGGCCACGTACATCTGCACACACGCCATCGCCGCCGCGCCGGCACCGCTCACAACGAAACGGACATCCTCAATTCTTTTGCCCTGTATTTCCAGAGCGTTGACGAGTGCCGCGGCACTGATGATTGCCGTACCGTGCTGGTCATCGTGCATCACCGGAATATTCAACTGTTCTTTCAAATGTCTTTCAATATAAAAACATTCGGGCGCCTTGATGTCTTCAAGATTGATACCACCAAAAGTCGGTTCGAGTGCCTTTACGATTTGGACAAATTTTTCCGGGTCTTTCTCGGCAATCTCGATGTCGAACACGTCGATATCCGCAAATATCTTGAACAGGACGCCTTTGCCTTCCATGACTGGTTTGCCGGCCTCCGGACCGATATCGCCCAGACCTAAAACCGCGGTTCCGTTGCTGATGACCGCGACAAGGTTGCCTTTTGCGGTGTATTTATACACGTCTTCCTTGTTTTGCGCAATGGCGCGGCAAGGTACGGCGACACCCGGGCTGTATGCCAAGGACAAGTCGCGCTGCGTCTTGGTTTCTTTAGTCGGTACGACCGCTATCTTTCCCGGTCGTCCGGAAGCATGGTATTCCAATGCCTGTTCGTTCTGTAATTTATTGGACATAACAATCTAAAATAATTAAAAAGTAAAAAGTGCTGGTCCCCTGATGCAAATGGGAAACGGTATTCTCCCGGCAAAGTTCGCTCCGGGGAACGGTGGGAGAAGAAATGGGCAATAGCTTAACAACTATTGGATTAGAACGGCCGTCGCCCCCAAAAACGCCATCACGCCCATGCCGATTTCGATAGCGTTTTCGTCCACCATGAAATGCGGCGTATGTACATTGTTGACATATCCTTTTTCCTCGTTCCGGACACCCAGCCGAAAAAAACAGCCAGGAATCGCCTGGGTATAATACCCAAAATCCTCCGCCCCCATCCGCAACTCTGTTTCTTCCACATTGTCCGCACCGAGAAAATCTTCCGCAATCGCACGTCCTACTTTTGTGAAGTCAGCGTTGTTGTCCACGGAAGGATAACCCACATCGACCAATGTATCAATCGTCGCACCCGTAGCCAAAGCCGTTCCGTCGGCTTCGTTGGCGATAAGCTCGTGCGCACGGAAACGCCAAGCCTCGTCCATCGCGCGAAAAGTCCCTTTGAGCTGCACTTCGCTCGGGATGACGTTGGTCGTATAACCACCCTGAAAACTACAAATCGACAACACGGACGGCGAAAAAGGGTTTCTGTTGCGGCTGATAACCTGCTGGAGGTTGACCACAAGCTGCGATGCCGCCAATATCGTATCAACCGTGAGGTTGGGCTGCGCTGCGTGGCCGCCTTTTCCTTTAATGGTAAAATAAAGTTCATCGGCACTTGCCATACATTTGCCTTCACGGAAACTCAGCCGCCCAACAGGCAACAGCGGATGGACGTGCAGCCCAAAAATACCTTGGGGCTTGGGATTGCCCAATACACCTGCCTTAATCATCAGGCTCGCACCTCCGGGATTTTTTTCCTCACCTGGCTGGAAAATCAGCTTGACGGTACCTTCCCATTCCTCTTTCAGTTCAGACAGGATACGCGCGGCGCCCAACAGACAAGTCGTGTGTACGTCGTGGCCACAGGCGTGCATGACACCTTTATTTTCCGATTTGAAATCAATATCGTTCAGTTCCTCAATCGGCAGTGCGTCCATGTCCGCTCGCAGGGCAATGATTCTGGAAGCGGGATTTACCCCTTCAATAAGACCTACTACGCCGGTTTCCGCCATTACGGCAAACGGAATGCCGTATTGGGACAATTGTTTTTGGACAAAAAGGGAAGTTTCCCGTTCCTTGTAGCTTAGTTCAGGATGACGGTGCAAGTGTCGTCGGACAGCAATGTATTCGTCTTTATAAGCGCTTGCTTTTGACTTGATTTTTTCCTTCAGCATTTTCGCATTTTATGACGTACTGCAAAGATATACGAGGTCAAACGTACATTAAATTTTTCACGCACCAAGTTTGCGGTCCACAAGCTGACGTATTTTTAGGAAAAAGACTGGAAATCCGCGATAAACGCATCCACGTTTTCTTCTTTTGTCGCCCAGGACGTAACCAAACGGATTGCCGTGAAATCGGCGTCGATTTTTTTCCAGGTGTAAAACCCATATTTCGCGGACAGATGTCCAATAAGCAGATTGGGCAATATGGGAAATATCTGGTTGGAAACCGGCGGGGTCAAGAAGTCAAGTCCCGCCCGGGCAATCGCATGGGCGAGTTTGGCGGCCATCCTGTTGGCATGGCGACCGAGCTCGACATACAGATTGCCGCGGAGCAATTCGACAAACTGGACACCCAAAAAACGGCTTTTCGCCAAGGTCGCGCCGCGCTGTTTTTGGACAATGGGGAAGCCCTCGTTCAACTCCGGACGTACCAATACCAACGCCTCTCCCATCATGCCCCCCACCTTGGTCGCACCGATATAAAACGCATCCGTATATCGTGCCAAATCCTCGAATGTCAAGCCATTGGCTGCCATCGCCGATGCCAAGCGAGCACCGTCCAGATAGAGCAACAGGTTTTTTTGACGGCAATATCCAGAGAGGGACTGTAGTTCGTCCTTGGAATACACCCCACCCATTTCCGTTGTATTGGAAATATACAACAGCCTCGGAACCAGCATATTGTGTATGTCGACCATTTTCTCAAAAAACACTTCCAAATCATCGATGTGCACCTTGCCGTCCATCTGCGTATGGAGCGGAATTATTTTGTGTCCGGTCGCCTCAATGGCACCGGCTTCCACATAGACAACGTGTCCGGACTCCGCAGCGATGGCATATTCGTAAGGTTTCAACAGTGTGCCAAAAGCCAAAAGATTGGTCTGCGTACCGATTGGGACAAAATGGATTTGCGCTTCCGGCACACCCGTTTTCCCTGAGATAAGCGACCGCGCTTCACGGCAATAACTATCATCGCCGTAGCCTTCTTCCTGCCGCATATTGGCTTCCACCAACTGTTGCAAGATGGCAGGGTGGCAACCTTCACTGTAATCGTTTTTGAAACTGATTTTGACAGGTTCTTGCTGTTTCATCGTTTTAATTTTTATTGCAATGATACAAGTACGCCGCATAAGGATGCGGAAAGTTGTTAATTGAAGACACAGACCCGTAGGGTGTGGTACGTATTTTCTATGCACATTTCCAAACAATGCACCATATAAACAAAAAAGCCCCACTTGTCGTGGGGCTTTTGTATGCAATTGCTATTGACAATGACATCAATTATTTCAGACCTTTCTTTTCGCTGGAAACGGTCAATTTCTTACGTCCTTTGGCACGGCGACGGGCCAATACTTTGCGACCATTGGCAGTAGACATGCGTTCACGGAAACCATGGACTGTTTTGCGACGACGATTATGCGGTTGGTATGTACGCTTCATTTTTTAATAATTTATAAAACCTTTTGTTTAAGTTAATTTTCAAATGTAGGGAAACAGCTACCATTACTGCCACCTGGTGAAAGGAGTGCAAAGGTAAGACAAAAAACGAAACTGGAAAAATTATTTTAAACGATTGTCAGCCGGTGTCGGTATCCTAAACATAGGTAGAGGATTGCTCGACTTTACCTTGTATTTATAATTGTAGATATACATGGTATGTCCTTTTTGGAGCAACACAGGAGACTGCACCTCCACGGAGTTCATTGGAAGAGCCCCCAAAGGCGGGAGCGCATACATCATATTATTGTTGTAATCTACGAAGTCTCTTCTCCGGCTTAAAGACGAAAGGGAGAAAGGCGATTCTGTATGGCGCAACTGCCTCAACGAAAATTTGTTTTCTTTCTTGGCACCTCCATCGTCATCTATGATAAATGCAGCAGAAGCCCTTTGGATGCCAAATACGGCACTCAAAAGAACCAAAAACGACAATATGTAACTATTTCTGCGCATATCTGACTGCAAAACTATAGAAATAAAACATAATAACAGCAAAAAATGTTATCGAAATTGTAAAAATGTGGTAAAAACTGGATTTTTGTCGGTCAATGGCATATAAAGAGGCATAAGGCCCGGGGACGTAACGTATTTAAGGTATAAGATGCGAGACTTACTAACAGCATACTAGCCAACAATTTTAAAATTATCGCGCAAAAAACTTGGCAGAGTTCTTTATTCTACTTTACTTTAGCTTGTATTTTGGAACACACGACATCTAACCGCAAAAAATATTTCTATGGAGGAAGAATTCTTGGATTTCGACGATGAACAGGAAATGCAATCCATTACGGATATTATCAAACAGTACGACGACCTGTCAGCGCAGAAAACGGGCAGCATACCTAGCGAGATGTCCTTTGAGTTGCTTATTGACTATTTTGACGAACTACAAAACCTCAATAAAGCACTGGAAGTTGCCGCCTCCGCACGGGAGTACTATCCTTTTTCCGCAGAGTTGATGGTTAAGCACGCAGACCTCCTCATCGCTGACAGGAAATACAATCTGTCACTCGACATATTGGAACAGGCACAGTTGCTCAACAGCGACGACATCAACATCTACATACTGAAAGTCGATGCGCTGCTGGCACTCAACGAGCCAGACGCGGCATACCATATCTTCTGGCAATCGCTGGCATTGTTTGAAGAGGACGAGAAGCTCGACCTTTTGTTTGAATACGTGGACGTATTTGACGATTATGAACTTTTCGACATGGTATTTGACTGTCTGAAAATGATATTGGAAATGGCACCCAACGACGAGGTGGCGCTGTACAAAATCTGTTACTGGACGGACTTCTCCGGTCGTTTTGAGGAATCCATACGCATCCACCAAAATATCATTGACGAAAACCCCTACAACGAGCTTGCTTGGTTCAACCTTGCAGCAGCGTACCAAGGACTCAAACTCTACGAAAAAGCCATCGATGCTTATCAATACGCCATCGCCATCAACGAAAAGTTTGACATCGCCTATCGCAACCTCGGCGACATCTACATCCGTATGCGCAAATACAAACAAGCTATCGAAGTGCTCGACACGGTCATCGGTCTGACAAGGCCCGAAGACTTGCTCTACGAAGCCATCGGCCACTGTTATCATAGATTGCAACAATTTGCACAGGCACGGCTCAACTACCGCAAAGCATCCCACCTGCAACCCGAAGACCAAAAGCTATACTACAAAATCGCGCTCACCTACATGGACGAGCACAACTGGCCGAATGCCATCAAATCCCTGGAAACCGCGCTGGGGATTGCCTCCTTTCCGGAATGCCACTTGGCTTTGGGCGAATGCCTTCTGAACCAGTCCCAATACAATGAAGCCATTTACCACTTCGGCATCGCCGTCAAACAAAAACCTAAAAACATCCCGGGCTGGGAAGCCTTAATCAAAGGCCTTTACGTCTCCGGGTTCTACGAAGAGGCAGAAAACCAAAGCCTACTGGCACTGGATGCAACCTCCGGCAAACCTGTTTTCTACTTCTACGCTGCCATGGCGGCATTTGCACAGACCAAGAACAAGGAAGCGCTGCTGCAACTGGAACTTGGTATGCGCCACGCTCCGCGCCTGTTCAGAAAAGTACTGGAACTCAACCCCGCCATCATGCAAAACAGCCGCGTCGTAGACATATTGGCACGGTACAACAGGGTAAGGCATTAGAACGGCCGGTAAGGACACCGACCAATAGTGGCTCTACTGGCGTGGCGTCTCCACGCGCTAGCGAAAATCTGAAAAGCGCGAGTGCACATCAGGGCAAACGCATCTAAATTTTCCTATTGTGAAAAAACATCATGAATGCGCTGAACCGTTCGGCTACGGCTTCGGGAAGGTCTCTTGCTGGCTGTTGAAACTATTATAGGATTCCAACTGCTCCGCAGAAAACACCGCTCTCCCTGCCTCACTTCCGCGGTCGGACGGCGATTCCCCGGAGTTCAAACCTGTGTTTATATTATTCAACAGGGAACGCTATAGACCTTCTCAATACACCAATGTCCCCGTCCGCAAACAGCAAAAAGGAGCGTTGGCGCGGGAGGTGTTTCCGGCGCGGTTTGAAAACAGCCACAAAGCTGCAACAGCCGCCGGAAATGTTCCGAAGCGCCAACACGACTGGCGCGCAGCGTTCGCCTTTTGCGGACTTGACTTTTT
>JASGDY010000038.1:0-47747 GCA_047606825.1 Chitinophagaceae bacterium | reverse complement strand
GGGGGAGCGGTGTTTTCTGCGGAGCAGTTGGAATCCTATAATAGTTTCAACAGCCAGCAAGAGACGTTCCCGCAGCCGTAGTCGAACGGTTCACCGCATTCATGATGTTTTTTCACAATAGGAAAATTTAGATGCGTTTGCCCTGTATGGTTTTGTTGCCGCTCCCCCACTTATTATTTTTCTTGTTACTTTGCGACATGAAATGGTTAAAAAGCTGTTGTCCTTTTGTACTTGCAGGGACTGTCGCTGCACTGGTGAACCCACTGTATGCGCAGCAGGACAATATCGCGGTCATCCGCACTGATTTTGCCAAGCAGGAAAGACGAGACAGATTTGACAAATATTTGCAGGAAAATACCATTGCCGAAATATTTTCGTCTGATTTGGACGAGGATTCGGAGGATGCTTTTGAATCTTCCTGCCTTTCGGCGACCCAGTTCATGATCCGCAACGAATATGTAAAAAGTGGCTTGAACAAAATGGTCGCGGGTTACAACACACTCTCCTTTTCTGCCAAGAGAGCCATGCTGGCGGCCATATACAGTCTTTACCCGACGGAGTACAAGGCGGCGGTGACGGTAATCTTCCAGACGGAACGCGACCCCAAGCTGTTTGCCATCACGGCAGCATACCTGTTCCGCATCCAACCGGACTATGCCCTCCAAAGAAAAATTACGCAAAATGCCAACCGGATTCCCGGTGCGGACACCTTGCCTGTATTAGTTGAGCTACGCAAATACATTGCCAGCCACAACGTCCAAAAAAACAGGCAGACACCCAATCTAATCGACCTTTTCGTATGGGAGAAGAGCCGACATATCAAGACGGTCTACTCTTTCCAAAGGTGGAGCCGCGACTATGCAGGGTTGGCAGTCGTGCAACTGGAAGACGGCACATTTGCCCGTGACCCCAATGGAAAGCTACTGGTATTCCACCAATTGGCCAGGGCGGCGACCAACCTTCCTTATTTTCTGACCAACGGCAATACACCGCAGGGCGTGTTCAGTATCAACGGGACGGATATTTCCAGAAACCTGCTGATTGGCCCCACACCCAATATCCAAACCATCCTTCCTTTTGAACGGGAGTACGTGTACTGGTTCATGGGCTATGACTCCATGCAGCCACCATTGTACAACTATGTACAGTTACTGCCGGCTAGCTGGCGCAACTATATGCCCATGATGGAAGCGTTCTATGCAGGAAAATGCGGACGATCGGCCATCATCATGCACGGCACAACCATCGAAAGCAAATATTTTGACAAGGAAAAATTCTATCCGCTCGCACCGACGGACGGATGCCTGTGTGCCAATGAATCCTGGAACCCCGAAGACGGTTCCCTCTCCAAAAGCGACCAGTTGGGCCTGGTCAACACGTTTAACCGCACTGCCGAGCGGCGCGGGCTTTTGTATGTCATCAATCTTTCAGACGACGCAAGACCGGTGGACGTCCTGGAGATCGAACCGTATATTGCCGCGTTTGAAAATATGTAGGAGGGAGCGTCTATTGGTGTGCATCGATGGACTTGCTGATATTTTGGAAAATATCCTCGATGGTGCCGACACCGGCAATCTCGTCCACTTTGTCGTGTTTTTTGTAATAGTCGGCGACGGCAGTCGTTTTATTGTTGTATTCCTGGATACGGGCGCGTACCACTTCTTCGTTGCGGTCGTCGGCGCGGCCACTTGTCAAACCGCGGTTGAGCAATCTCTTGACCAATTCATCTTCATCGACTTTCAGCGAAATCATCAAGTTGACTTTTTCGCCGTTTTCCGACAATAGTTGGTCCAGCGCTTCGGCCTGTGCAACGGTGCGGGGAAACCCGTCAAAAAGGAATCCTTTCGCATCTTTGTTGTAGGACATCACGTCGTTGATCATACCGATGACGACGTTGTCGGGAACTAACTGTCCTTTTTCCATAATGGATTTGGCTTCCAAACCCAACGGCGTTCCTGCCGAAATCTGCACACGCAGCAAATCTCCGGTACTGATATGCACCAGACCATATTTGGCTATAATATTTTCACTTTGGGTTCCCTTCCCACTTCCTGGAGGTCCGAACAGTATCAGATTAAACATGCAAAAAAAATTGTGAGGTGCAAAGATAGCCTTGCATTCTTTCTGTCCTAATATTTTTATTTTTTGGAAGTTGTGTACATTTTACGCGCTTCGGGATGTGCTCGGCCAACATTCGGAAGGTTTGATAAATAAGGATTTATACATCCTTTTCATCTGTAGTCCGACCTGCCCTCCGGAACAAGTCAAACGGCGTAGGATCCGAATTGGCAAGCCACTGGCGCACGCGAAACGGGTGCGCCAGCGACCAATCTGTTGAATTGCGTAAGAAATAAAGATTTGCCATTTTTTACCTCAAAATCTTGTTGCGATCCATGTCCAAGCGTACCAATATGAAAATCAAAACGGTAAACGTCAACAGGGATGAACCGCCGTAGCTGACCAACGGCAATGGGATGCCAACAATCGGAAACAGACCAATGGTCATGCACACATTGACCATGACATGGAAAAAGATGATCGAGGCGACACAATAGGCATATACACGGCTGAAAGTGCTGCGTTGCCGTTCCGCTATCCAGATGATGCGATACAGAAGCGCAATGTACAGCAACAGAAAACCAAAGCTACCGACAAAGCCAAACGCTTCGCCGATGGAGGTAAAGATAAAATCCGTCTGTTGCTCGGGCACATATTTCCCGCGCGTCTGCGTCCCTTTGAGGAAACCACGCCCGAACCACCTACCCGACCCGATGGCTATCTTGCTCTGGCGCACGTTGTAGTCGTCGGGCTTGGCAACTTTTTTGTCCTCAGATTCACGCTTTTGTGTACTTCTGTTATGGCTACAGTCGTACTCCTTCCCGACCATCGCATAGATACGCGTTGACTGGTAACACTGGAATACATTGTTGAAAATATAAGGCACCACGAAACGCTGGATGCCTACACAGCCCACCCATATCGCAATAATGAAAACAAGCAACGCGCTGCTACGTTTTATTTGTTTGCGCAGGATATACACAGCCACTGCCGCAACCAGCGTCAATATAATCGCGAGCGTATTGGGCTCCACAAGCAGTGTCGCCACGACCAGTGCCGCAAAGGAAAATCCCAATATCAAAATCCATCCGGGCAGCCCTTCCCGGAACATCACGATGAAAAAACTGAAATACACCAACGCTAACCCCGTTTCATTCTGTAAAATGGAAAGCGCGGCAGGGCCAAGCGCAATCGCACAGGCAATCAACTGCGACTTGAGTTTGGTAAAGTCCAGATCCTGCATGGAAAGATATTTGGCCAAGGCAAGGGACGTGAATATTTTACAAAGCTCGGCAGGTTGCAGGTTAAAGCCGCCGCCCAATGGAATCCAGCTTCTGGAGCCGTTGACATTTTTCCCGATGACAAACGTCAGCAGCATGAGCAATATACCCATCAGATACGAAAGGTTGGCCATTGCCGTGTACAGCTTACTGTCGCTCAGCAATATGAAAGTCGCCACCACAGCGCAGATACCGGTAAATATCAATTGCTTGCTGTAATCGGTCTTTCCGGAGACAAAGGATTCAAATACATTGATGTCGCTTTTGTATTCGACCATGAAGATGCAGAGGATACCTGTGGATATCAACAGTGCGTACAACAGGATGACCACCCCGTCCAAGCCTTTTGCCAATTCTTTGCCGCGTTCCGCCATAGTTCTATGCGCTATTGTTGGTTCGTATTATGTTTTTTGTCCCTGTGCCTTCTTTCATCGGGCAATACAATCGCATTTTTGTTGCTTGCATTGGGCGAATAGGGGTTGCCGTCACCGCCGGCATCCCTCCGGTTAGGTTCAGCTTCTGGATCAAAGAGTGTCTTAGGCTGTTCCGGCTGACGGAAGAGGTTGGCCGGGGGGATGGAATCCACACTTTTGTTGGCCTGGTTGAGCTTGACCTGGCGCAAAGAGTCTTTCATGTAATACCAGTGCTTGATGGCATCCGGCACCAGATCCACTTTTGAAAATCTTTCGACAGCTTCCTTGCTTTCTTCCGTAAGCGAATCGTTGATATATTTTTCAATCATGTAACCAGCGATAGGGCCTGCCCAGGTGGCGCCGTAACCAGAATTTTCGACGATGACCGCGATGGCAATCCTGGGATTGTTGACTGGCGCATAAGCGATGAACACCGCGTGGTTCTTACCGTGCGGATTCTGTGCCGTACCGGTTTTGGCGGCAAATTTTACACCGGGAATATGGATCATGTCAGCAGTACCTTCCGTCGCGACGTCCGCCATACCATTGTGGACAGCGTCAAAAGATTTTTGGTCGATATTCAAGGTATTGTGCTTGAGACGGTACGGTTTCATCATTTCTTTGTCGTCCTCGTCCTCATCCTGTATATGGTCGATCAGGTGCGGTGTGTAATAGTAACCGCCATTGGCAATCAACGCGGCTTCGTTGGCAAGCTGCAATGGTGTCGCGGTCATACGATCCTGCCCGATACCGAGTGTCACATTGTTGCAACTGTTCCACCGCCCCGCAAAATCCTTGTTGTAGCCATTGGTATCAGGAATATTGCCCGTTTGTTCGCTTGGCAGGTCCACACCCAGTTTAACACCGAGACCAAAAGCATTCATGTACTTTTTCCATGCCATGTAACCTTTCTTGACACTACCATATTTGGGATTGTCCACCTCCATACGGTAGGTAACGCTGAAATAGGTATTGCAAGAATTGGCCAATGCCGAACGGAGGTTGTCTGCGTGCCCGCCACCATTGTGCGTACAACGGATATAACGTCCACATCCTGAATAGCCACCATAGCAGCTCACACCAAAACTCGGTGTAATCAGTCCCTCGTCCAATGCCACAAGTGCATTCAATGGCTTGAAAGTCGAACCGGGAGGATATTGTCCCTGGATGGCACGGTTCCACATCGGCCTTGCCGTGTCCAATATCAATTTGCCATAGTTCTGACGTCGGTTGGCAGGCGAAAGCAGGTTGGGGTCATAGGTCGGCGCGGTAATCATCGCGAGGATGCCGCCAGTCTTGGGGTTAAGTGCAACGGCTGCGCCTATTTTGTGCTGGAACAGTTTTTCTCCCAACTGTTGCAGTTCCATATCCATGGTTGAATACAGGTTTTTCCCCGCAATGGCCGCAGTGTCGTACATTCCTTTTTCCCAGTGTCCCTGCATACGTCCACGGTTGTCACGGAGGTATCGTTCCACACCACGTCTCCCCATCAGTACAGATTCGTAGGTACGTTCGAGTCCGGTAACACCCGTGAAATCGCCGGGCTGGTAGCCCTTGTCTGCATTTTTGGCCAAGAATGCAGAATCAACCTCGCCGAGACGCCCCAATATATTGGACGCGGCGGGGAAAGGGTAAGTCCTTACGGAACGCTCTTGCAACACAAAGCCCGGAAACTTGTACAAAGCCTCGTTGAGCCTTGCATACTTCTCAGGGGAAAGCAGGGATTCAAAAGGATAGGCTTTGTAGTTGCCGTTTTTAATGATGGCGGTAACGATGCGCTTGTGGTATTCGGCGGTATCGATGTCCAGTATCTTGCAGAGCGTGAGCGTGTCCATGCCTTTGCGCGCATCGTAGGGCGTGACCATAAGGTCGTACATGACGGCATTTTCAAGGATGGGCTTGCCTTTCCGGTCAAAGATAATCCCCCTGTCCGGGTAGATGACTTTCCGGTAAATCGCGTTGTTTTCCGCCTGCAGACGATAGTCGTTGGAAAATATCTGCAAATGCAAAAGCTGCACTATGATAACAAGAAACAAGACGGCAAAAATCAACTGCACGACCTTACTTCTCCCCTGGTTTTCTTCTAACGGCATTTAAAAATGTATATTAAGTTCTAATGGCAATGCCCACAACTTATTATGACATGGATGACCAAGCCGCGAATGTAGAAATCATCCGTGCATTCGCGGCTTAGCTTATTGTCTAAATTAGTGACGTCGCTCGTGACGGCATAAAAATACTTGTTCTCTACTTGACAACGCGTCGTATGCCATGTATTTTTTTATGAAAGTTCCTGCCCCAAAACGCAGTATACCTCATCTAACGACTTGAAGTGGATGCTGCTTAGGCATCAGATTTTCCGACCGTATATGGACAGGTCTTTTTTGTCTCCGTTGAGGTTGGCGACCTCGGGAAGGACACCCCACACCTTAAATCCTTTTTTCTCGAAAAGCTTGACACTCGGTCCGTTGTGGGAAAAAATAAAACCCAGCAACGTATCGATCTTGTATTGAGGAGCGACATCCAAGGCAAATTGCAGTATCTGGGAGCCAAGGCCCATGCCTCTTGCCGCCGGAGCAATATAGACGCTCACCTCTACGGTAGCGTCGTATGCTGCCCTTCCATAGAATGACTGGAAACTCAGCCACCCGACAATTTCCTGGTGGCTTTTCTTCTCAAAGACCCATAACGGCCGTATTACAGGGTCATGCTGGATAAACCATTGAATCCTCTCTTCCGCTGTTACTTCTTCCAGATCTGCGGTTACCATTCTACTACCGACCGTAGAGTTGTAGATGTCTACAATCGCCGGCAGGTCTTCTATCGTTGCAATTCTATGTTCCATATTCCACAATTAACGTATCAGGACAATGATCCCTTTTTTATAAAATTCTCCGCAAAAATTGCTTTTGGCTACGATTTCATACGCATAAGTTCCTGTTGGTTGGACCTCCTTGCCCATGCGACCGTCCCACCCTTGGTCGGAACGCTGGGTCTGGAACACCAGTTGACCATACCGATTAAAAATACGTAATATATAGCTACTGACCGCAACATCGGTCTGGATTTTAAAAATATCGTTTTTCCCGTCACCGTTCGGGGTAAACGCACTGGGAGCGAAAAAATGGACACCCGACGGGTCAAAATACAACGTTTGGGTATAGGTAGCGTCATACATACAACCGTTCTGGTCTTCGATTTTTGCGGAATAGGTCGAGGTCGTCTTAGGCGTAATGACTGCTGTCTGCCCTTTGTCAGTCAGCCCTGTCGCAGGTGTCCACTGTACGCTCCTAAAAACATCCCCTTCAATATGCAAAACGGCGGAAGTATTGCCACAATTGATGTCATTGGATGCCTGTATGGCAAAAGTGGACAACGGAAACACATTGACCTGCGAACTAAGCGTCTCGCTTTCGCCACATTGCGTGCTGGATGCCGACAACGTGTATGTTTCGGAGGTCTCCGGCGATACGGACAAGGTGGACGCCGTACCGACTACCGCGCCTTTGCCGTCCGTCCATTGATAGGTGTCGCCACCTGTTGCAGTCAAGACAACGGTACTATGGGGACACACGGAGGTTTCCTCAGGCGTTATGGAAAAAGTTACCGGATCGGGGACCGTAATCGTTACGGCATCCCCATAGACGCATCCATTGGACTTGGTCACGCTCAACGCAAATGTCGTCGTCTCTTCCATCGTTGCCGTAGGATTGTAAACCGGGGGAAGCGCAGGTGTCCACGCATACTGCGCATCCGCATCGGTAATGGAAGATTCCAACTGAATGGATGCTCCTTTGCAGACGGTCGTTGGTTCTGTTGTGATGATTTTAGGCAATAGAGCCGCTGCCACAGTTTGCGAAACCTTGTCACTACAACCATTGCCGTCGGAAGCTTCCAACGTAACATCGTAATCGCCAGCCGACTTGTATGTAACTGCGGCATCTTTTGTCGTCGCATTTGGTGTTGTGTTGTCTCCAAACTGCCAAAGATATGTGGTCGCACCTTGCGACATATTGGAAAAATCAAAATGCGCCGGATTGCATTTGTCGGACAAAACGTCAAAGGATGCTGTAAGGGTGCATTTAGGACAAGGGTCAGAAGCGAATTGGCAGGACGGAACAGTTGCGGGGTAGACAATAGTATTTTCGGATAACACCCCATCAAAACTGCTGTTGCCTTGCAGATTCTTTAATGAATTAAACCGATAATATGCCAGGAGACCATTTTCCGACGTAGGGTTTGCCAATGGCTTATTCATGTACTCCTGAATTTGACTTGGCGTTCTGGTTATATTCCAAAAGCGTACCTCATTGATATATCCAGCAAACGACTCATTGGGTTCATTTTGTGTAGCTATCGTACCTATAACAGTATTCCTATCGTTTTGAACCAAATCACCCGAACATTCGACAGAACTCACTCTGACTCCATTACGATAAAAGACCAGTTCTTTTCCATCATAAGTCATCGCGACATGATAGGTTTTTCCTTGAGGAGTGGCGCAAATTGCAGGTGTTTGATAATGAACCCCATTAGTCAGCGTAATCTGCCCCCTGTCTGGTCGCAATAGATAATTGCAATCGCTGGGCCATGCGTGTTTTGATATGATATCGCCTGAAGCGTCCAATGTATATTGTACACTTGGATTAATTTCAGCCTCGATGGTTAGATGCTGACCTGTAATAGCAATGTTGCCTATTGAGACCCCATTTAGAGTCCGGGTCGTAAAATTAATCCAGCTATCACAGTCCGTAACAGATTGCGCATTGGTACATATTGACCAAAACAATAATAAGAAAAAAATAAATCTCATAAAATACGATTAATACCAATCAATAGTTGCGACAAAATGCACCGAGCCTATGGCTCTCTATTGTATTCTGATAACATTAAACTGGAATAAATTCCAGTCCTACAAAATTGTTCGACCCTACGGGTCTATTGCGCGTGGTACAGAACCATAGGCTCGAATACATTTTGTAGCAAAGGAATAATTTCCGTTGTAATGGATTGGGAGAGACTGAGTTCCGTAGGAAAGGAACATGTGCATCACATTTCAACCCTTGATTCGCATAATTCAGCAATAATCTTAATTCAACCTTATGGCTTATCATAATCAGTATATAAGTTGGTATAAAATAAAGAATATCTATTGAGTCGTTATTTTTCTGCCCATCTGCCCCCTTCGAAAATCGTTATAGGCATCTATAATAGTTGCTATCAAATGGAACTTACCTTTTTTATACAGAAACCTATTTTTAATTCTGTGAAAAGTTGTTATCATTCTCTTCTTGTCCAACTCCCGAAATTCGTTTCCATATTTCTTCCGCAAATAAAGATTGTTCCTGACGATATAATAGATTCTTTCAGGCGAATGGAATGTTCTATGCGTTTTCTTCCCAGTAAGAATAGAGCGTTTTTGTTCAGACTTGCCAAGCTGATGTTCAAGAACTATTTTTCCGAATTTTACAATATTGTAGCCATGTACAATAGCATTGTAACAATAATCCAAATCTACTTCGTCTATAAACAAGTTCTCGTCAAAACCGCCAATGGAATGATATAGCGTCAGATTAATAATACTCCCAGACGTTATTAAATACAATACACGAGCAGCATTTTCTTCATTGACGATTGTCTTGTCCGTCTCCACTCCGAACATAGCAACCTTCTCCTTTTCAGGATAGCTCTCTATTGCTTTATAATAGTGCGACAAATCACCCAGAGCAAATTCACTATCCTGATCCATCGTCAACAGCCATCCATATCCATCATCAATAGCCAGGTCGCAGCCCTGGTTAAGCCGTTTGGCAATGCCCTCGTTAACACCGTCGTTGAAATAACGAATCTGCGGATGCACCGACAACTCCGGCGGCAAGGGAATGTCCGTCTGCTCCGTGTTGTTGAAGACGTACAACTGTCGCAGGTAAGGCAGGTACGACTTGATGTTGCCGCAAACCTCCGCCCAGTCGGGGTTGTACAAAATGACCATTCCGGCGACACGCAGATTATTTTCCAAAACGATTCTTGTTGTTTACAGGTAGCAAACGTACAACAAACCTTCCAACTTTTGTAGCTGTTAGCGGATAGCAAACATTCCGCTTTCAACTAAAAAGCTACACCTTATAAAAATAAGGGCGGTTAGCTATAATCCTAAACATCAGGCGGTACAAAAAAGCAACGTTGCACATAAAGCCAAGCCAGTTTTTCCAATACACATGGACTTTTACGTTCCCCAGAAGTACAGAGACAAACCCTCCGACCAGAAACACCGGAATGTCCAACGTATATAATGCCAACATGAACAAAAACCAAAAGACGCCAAACTCCTTTCTTATCCGCACAAAATTGGACACCATAATCTGGCGGCCCTTTTTGTCGTACAGGTTATAGTAGCCTTTGCCCTCCGACTGGAAAGATGCGTTGGCGGTTTCGCCTTGCAGGTGTACGACGTGTTCACTGCCATAGACAATCAGGTCGCCCTGTTTTTTCAGGCGCGAACACCACTCGGCCTCCTCGGCATACAAAAAGAAATCCTCGTCCAAGAGACCTGCCTTGTCAACCGCAGCGCGTTTTACCATCAGGAACGCGCCGTTGACCCAGTCCACTTTTTTGTCGCCGGAGATATTTTTGTCGCTGGGTTTCTTGACTTTGGCGACCTCGCCCAGCCACTTGACACAAGTACCCATATAAGGGAGCGGCAGCAAGTAATTTAGCCCGCCTTTCATGGCATAATTCCCCGAAATCTGCGGACTGCCGTCCTCGTTGAGCAACTGTACGCCACACGCCACGTTGTCGGACTGCATCAGTTGACGGTAGGTATTTGCCAATACATTGTCCTGCACCAGCGTGTCGGGATTGAGCAGCAGTATAGCGTCACCCTTGGCAACGGCAATACCTTTGTTGTTCGCCCTTGCAAATCCTGCATTGTAACCTGTTTCAAGCCACATCACGTCTGAAAAACGTTGCAGGACAGTGTTTTTATCCTGTTCGTCCTTCGTATGGCTGTTGCTGACCACGATGATTTCAAACGTAAGGCCTGACGTATATTGGTAGATACGCGCAAGGCAGTCGGCAATCAGTGCCGCGCTATGGTAATTGACAATGACGATACTGAGCATTGCTTTTTGAGACGGAGCAAGGGATAAATTAGTGACTGCATCAACCTTGTCAAAGTATAGCCTAAGGGCAAAAAAAGAAAAAGCCATCAAGATTTTAGAGAACACGCCGATTTTCAAAACGGACGACGGGATTTTCTGCTGCCAACGGATGGTATGTGCGATTTCCTTTGGCCAGGTCTTTCCGCCAAAATAGGCGTTGTCGGACAACGTTACGCGAAGGTTTCGGACAAAACGCCACCAACCGTCATACACGTAAATGGACCTCAGGCTTGCCATCCCGTATTTGGACCAGAGAATATCGGCTTCTGGCAGCTCAACCGCCTTGACGTTTTTGACTTCCTGCGTCACTTGCAGTGCGCCTATACCGACATTGACCAACGGCTGGTCGATATATTGTATGGTGGGGTTTTGTTGTAAGATACTTATGTAATAGTCAATATCGACACGCCAGCGAAGCCGACTGTCGTAGCTTTCCTTTACCGAATGATGTACGCACACGACGCTCGGCGGCCCGACGACATTGTCGCTGACCAATGCCAACGGTTCTTTCTGTATCCGGTTGAGCTGCGTGGGGGACATACGTTTCAGTTCGGAGGCTTTGCCGTCTTCGTAAATGTTGGTATAGGCGGCAACGATAAATTTTGAACGGTCGGCATCGGCATGGCGGCGATATGTCTTCAAGCTGTCAGTACCTGAAAACCAGTCGTCGTCATGCATGATTTTAATCCATTGTCCTCTGCAAAGCGAAAGCCCAAAATTCCAGTTCTGGGGCATCCCCAACGCCGGTTGGTTGCGGTGGTAGTGCAAAGCGATATCCGCATTTTCAGTTTTGAATTGCGCTACCAACCCCTCCACGCCATTGTCGGGACTGTCATCCGTGACAATCAGTTCAAAATCCCTAAACGTCTGCATACCAATGGATTCCAACAACCGTTGCAGAAACAACACGTTCTTATAACACGGAATATACAGGGAAAAAAAAGGTATGCTCGTCATTCAATTGAATTGTCGGGCAAAATTACGTTATGATTTTTTACGTGTGCGTGGAAAAATAGGTAGGGCGGGCACAAGGCCCGCCCTACGATTTCCAAACAAAAAATTTTATTCCAACAACTTGTACATCTCGTCCAGGTTAGGCGAAAGGATGATTTCCGTCCTACGATTCTTGGCGCGGCCTTCCGGTGTGGAATTGGACTCGACAGGTTCGTATTCGCTATGACCCGAAGCAATCAAGTTGAGCGGATTGACATGATAGTTGTCCACCAGCACACGCACGATGGACAATGCGCGCTCGGTCGATAGCTGCCAATTGTCCTTGAAACGGATACGGATAGGCACGGAATCGGTATGTCCCTCGACATCGATGCTGATTCCCGGATTTTGGTTCAGCACTTCGGCGAGCTTGCCGAGTGCTTCGACACCCTGTTGGTTCAGCACGGCACTACCCGACGGGAACAAGAGCGATTCCTGCAAAGAAACATATACTTTTCCGTTTTTCTGCGTCACGGTCAACTGGTCGGAGCTGAAACCTTTCAATGCCTCGACCATTTTCTGGCGCAGTTGGTTGGATTTTGCTTTTTGGGCATCCAACAGGTCCTGCAACTGCTTGGCCTTGGCCTGTTGGCTCAGTAGCGCACGACGATTTTCGTCGAGTTGGGACTGCGTACTGTTCGCGTCCTTGGCGAGATTTTCGTTTTCGTGGTTGAGCGCGTCGATTTTCTGTTGGAGACGCGCGATTTCGTCTTGCTGTTGGGCTACCTTGTCCGCGAGCCTTGCACTGTCGTTTTGCAAATATCGGTATGCAATCTGGCTGTCGAGCAATCTCCTTTTAGGAACGCAACCCGCACTGCCAATAACGACTGCAACAAATGCCCAGAGAAACCATTTATTCCTTTTCATGTGTATATTTTTCAATTACCGAATATCAAAGGCTAAAAGTAACACAATGCCGCCAAATAATTTTTTTTTGACAAACGTATGGGCAATTAATCTTTTGTTATTTTGTATCGTCCAAAATCAACAACGCCAACGTCCTAATTTTTTGTAAATGGATTGGCATTCACAAAAACAAAAAAAATGAAACAGATTCTCACTACCATCATGGCCATCATGCTTTTTGCCGGCACCAGTTTTGCCCAGACCGTAAAAACCACGACAACAAAGGCAAAAGCCACAACAGAGCACGTCAAAAAAGACGGCACACCTGACAAAAGGTACAAGGAAAACAAAAAAGCCGCTGCCGACTCAGTAAAACACCTAAAAAAAGACGGCACGCCCGACAAAAGGTACAAGGAAAACAAAAAATCCACGGTCAAGAAAGCCTCTTAGTTGACGGTTGGCTTTGGGGAACTGCCGTCTCGCCTAAGGTGAGACGACGGTTTTTGTTTGTTCTGACGGCAATACTGATTCTTCCAAAACCATAACTTTATATATAGAGTAGCCATTATATATGCGGCTATTTCCAATAAAGCCGGTTGGTTAGCTTTCTTTCTTATTTCTCTTGATTAACCTCAACAAGTCCAACAAAAAACGCGGTGAAAAAATCTTTCACCGCGTTTTTTGTTGGACTTGTTTTTTTAGCAACTATTTTGCTGCTGGAGCAGGAGCTGCGCTCAATTTGGAATATTCGGCGTCGTACTGTTTGTACAGTGCTTCGTATTTGTCGTAAGCTTGCGCGTCTTTACCACGCGCCTTGTCGACTTTCCAGGCATATATGTTGGCCAGCAAAGCTGTGCAGGCTTTTACAACCTGTTGTTCTTGTCTTGTTTTGTCGGTTTTGTCTTTCAGAGCCGTATAGGACTTTGTGAACCAATCGGCGGCAGTGTCAGACACAGTCTGTTGCTTTGCCTCGATGGAAGTTCTTTTGGCCTTCAACGCGGCACTCTGTCCGGCAGCGGCACGGAACTGGTCTTCCAAAGCGTCAAACTTAGCATTGGTCAGGTTGCCCACGTTGTATGCATACAGGGGATTGGGATTGCCCGCGTACAGTTTTTTGTAAGCATCTATCTCAGCGTCGGCCAGTTTGGCTTTCAAAGCCGTGTCGGTAGCGGCATTTTTTTCTTTTCCAAATGCTTCGGCATAGGTCTGCAATTCCGTCTCGGAAGGATTGCTGGCGGCACTGTATTTGTCAAGCAACTGTTGCGGTGTCGCGCCTGCCGTCAACAAAGACGCACCAAGTTGGTCCCAGTAATCTTTGGCATCCGGATATTTTTCTTTTGCGACGGACAACAGGGCAGACAACTCGTCGTTCTGCTTGTTGTTGTAGTATTGCAACGCAAGGAATTTGTAAGCATTTTCTGCGTCCGGCGTTGTAATCTTGTGGTCCACGATGATTTTGTAGTAATAGACAGCGGAGTCTTTATACGCTGGCTTGGTGCTGGCAAGATTCTGCGCAGCGAAACCGGCGTATAACGTGGTCAATGTGTCGATACCGTTCCTATTACCTCCTGCCAAAAGTCCATTTTCGGAGAAATAAGTACCCAACGCCTGTGCTTTCTTGAATCCCGCGAAGGCCTCGTCGAAATTTTTGTTGTTGAATCCGTCTTTCCCTTGATTGAACTCATATCCATAAACATTGCTGACACCGTTAAGACCACCGATGTATGGGTCTTTCAGCACTTTCATCTGAGCGGCGGTATCTGGCACATCCTTGAGGAACTCCTGAAAAGAACCGTATGCCTGGTCGGCTGCATCCGGGTATTTCTTCAACAGTTCGGGGCTGACCACAATTTCACCGTAGATTCTGGTTTTCAGGGTCTTGATTTCAGGCTTGCTTGCTTCTTCTGGATTTGCCAGAATCTTGTCTAACTCTGTTTTTGCTTCCTCAAATTTTTTTGCTACCAATAGGTCACTCATTTTTTGCTTGTCATACTTCTGGGCATTAGCGCCTACGCTTGCCAACGACAATAAAAGAGCTGGTACAATAAATCTTCTTTTCATCTCTGTGTATTTTTTCTTGGTTGTGAAACGTGTTTTGCATCAAAATCTGTGTAGGGCTAAAGATAGCCGAAAATTTTAATGCACCGTCACATGATTAAAAAGTTTTTTTTATTTCCTTTCAATTTTACGCTTCTGGTTCGTTATTATCCTCTTGGGATATATCTGGATCCGTATTGTTTTCGGAAAAATCGGTAGATGGTTGCTCCTCTGTGGAGGTCAGTTCTTCCGGTTCTTCTTTTTCCTCAATCTTGGAGATAGCGGCAATGGCATCGTCATCGTCCAGGCGTATGACAATGACGCCTTGTGTATTCCTGCCGGCCTCTTTGATATTGGATACCGCTGTGCGTAGGGTAATTCCGGATTTGCAGGTAACGATGAGGTCTTCTTTTTCCGTTACGTCGAGGATGCCAACGAGGCTTCCTGTCTTCTCGGTGATGTTGATGGTCTTGACACCTTTACCACCTCTGTTGGTAATCCTGTAGACGTCTTCTCCGTTTTCGTCCGTAATCCTGGTACGTTTGCCAAACCCCTTCTCACTGATGACCAACACCGTTTTTTCGGTATCTTCTTTAGTGACACATATCATGCCAATTACTTCATCGTTTTCATCGTCTACTTCGATTCCGGTGACGCCGATGGCGCCGCGCCCTGTTGTACGCACTTTCGATTCAGGGAAACGGATAGCGCGCCCGCTCTTGACGGCGAGCATGATTTCATTATTGCCATTGGTGATGCGGGCTTCCAACAACTGGTCGCCTTCGACGATGGTGATGGCGTTGACACCGTTGGCACGCGGACGGCTGAAGTCTGCCAGCGAAGTTTTCTTGATGATGCCTTTTTTGGTACAGAGTACGATGTTGTGGCTGTCCACAAATTCCTTGTCCTTTAAGTCCTTGACGTTGACGATGGCACGCACTTTATCATCGGAGGGTACCTGCATGAGGTTTTGCAGAACACGTCCTTTACTGGTCTTGTCACCTTCCGGGATTTGATAGACTTTGAGCCAGTAACACCGGCCTTGTTCGGTGAAGAACAGCATGGTGTCATGTGTCGATGCGACAAAAAGATGCACGACAAAATCTTCTTGGCGGGTCTTGACACCTTTGCTTCCCTTGCCGCCACGGCTCTGGGCACGGTATTCGGTCGCGGAAGTTCGCTTGATATAGCCAAGGTTGGAAATCGTGATGATGACATCTTCTTTTTCTATCAAGTCCTCGATACTGATTTCATCGGCCAAATATTGGATGGCGGAACGGCGTTCGTCCCCAAATTTTTCCTTTATCTCTGCGAGTTCCGTCTTGATGAGGTCGTAGCGCATCGATTCATTGGCGAGCAACTCTTCCAAATGGTTGATGGTCTTGAGTAGTTCTTCGTATTCGCTTCTAATCTTGTCGATCTCCAGTCCGGTCAATGTCCGTAGGCGGAGCTCCAATATAGCGCGGGCCTGGATTTCTGACAGTTCAAAAGCTTCCATCAATCCGTTTCGTGCATCGTCCGGTGTCGGGCTTTCGCGGATGATGCGGATGGCACGGTCGAGGTCGGGCTGCGTGCCGATGACCTTCATGTAGCCTTCCAGGATGTGGGCACGTTCCTTGGCTTTGCGCAGTTCGTATGCGGTACGGCGCGCGACCACGTCCATGCGGAACTCGATGAACTCACTGATGAGGTCTTTGAGGTTCATCTGTTTGGGACGCCCTTTGGAAATCGCGATATTGTTGATACCGAAACTGGTTTGCAGTTCGGAATATTTGAACAGTTTGTTGACGACGACCTCGGCGACAGCGTCTTTTTTCAAATCGACGACGATGCGTGTACCGTCACGTTGGCTGCTTTCGTTGTTGACATAAGCGATGCCTTCAACGATTTTGTCGTTTGCCAACTGACCGATTTTGTCCGTCAATGCATCAAGGCTTACCTGATAAGGCACTTCCGTGATGATGATTTTTTCACGTCCGGACGATTCTTTTGTTTCGATATGGTATTTGCCTCGGACAACGACGCGGCCTCTGCCAGTGAGCATTCCCTGACGCACACCTTCCATGCCAAAGATAATACCGCCTGTCGGGAAATCCGGTGCCTTGACATAGTCCATCAGTTCTTCGATGGAGATATCCCTGTTGTCAATATAAGCGATACATCCATCGATGGCTTCCGAGAGGTTGTGCGGCATCATATTGGTCGCCATACCTACGGCGATACCGCTGGAACCGTTGACAAGAAGCTGCGGGATACGCGTAGGCAAAACCGTCGGTTCCTGCAAGGAGTCGTCGAAGTTGTTTTGGAAATCGACCGTTTCCTTGTCGATGTCCTCCAGCATGGATTCCGCCTTTTTGTCTAGTCTTACTTCGGTATAACGCATCGCCGCGGGCGGATCACCGTCCTGCGTACCCATGTTGCCCTGACCTTCGACCAACGGATAGCGCATGGTAAAGGGCTGGGCAAGGCGCACCAGCGTGTCATATATGGAAGAGTCGCCGTGGGGATGGTATTTACCCATGACTTCCCCAACGATACGCGCCGATTTCTTGGTCGGCTTGTTGCTGTTGTTGCCCAGTTCGTTCATCCCGTACAATACCCTACGGTGTACAGGCTTGAACCCGTCGCGCGCATCGGGCAGCGCACGTCCTACAATAACGCTCATCGAATAGTCGATGTATGCGGTCTTCATCTCTTCTTCGATGTTGACCTGAATAAGGCGATCGTGGTCGCCTGTTTCTTCCGGTATTAAATTTTCGTCCATGAATAATGTTCTAAATTACATCCAACTGCGCGATACAACGCAAGGGCTTCAAAGGTAATAAAAAGTGAAAAGGTAAAAGGAAAAAAAGCCGAATGACAAAAGCGGAACGCCCAACGCAATTTGTCGGGTGCAATATAAAGGAAAAGGCGTTATCATAAACATACACTTCCCATTGGATAAAAATTGCCTACCCCTCAGTAAGGTCGCAGGCCATTAGTGGTTCTACTGACGGGGACTCGCCATCCGGCTTTGAACTATTCTCACCAAAGGCAAATACATCCATTTCATAATAAACAGCATTGGATTACACGATATTTTTCTATTTTTGATTTCAAATTAGGTTTGTTGACCATGAATTTTTACCGCATATTACGTGACAATAAGGAACTGGGACCGTTTTCTTTGGATGATCTCAAAAAGATGGGGCTGCGGTCGTCGGATCTTATCTGGATTGACAGCCAGAGCGCAGCATGGCGTTTTCCTGATGAAGTGCCTGGCCTGCTGGGCCTGATCGAAAGTGCCGATTCCAATAGCAACGACAGCAATTTCTCCCAGCAGGGTGCGGTACATGGCAAACCTAAAAAAAGATACAGGCTTACTGCCGACCATCGCATGGTCGAGATTACGGAAGAGGAGGCAAGGTCTTCAGATCTCCCGCGTATCGAGGAACAGCCACCTGTTCCCAAAACGGCTCCCCCGCTCTCCAATGCCAAGGGAAAAGCGTCCGGTGATGACGGACGAGTACCTTTTCAGGATGCACCGTTCAGCAAGAAACCAGCAACTACGTCCAACGACTTACCGCTGGAACCCGAACTGAAAAAAAACAAAAAGGAACAGGATTCGGTCGCTCCTTTCCAAGACGAGGCTTTCCGCAAAAAAAATCCGGCACCTATAGACGATACCAGCCTGCCGTTGGAACCCAAGCTTACTTCGAAAAACAAAAATGAGGCCTCGGTAGATAATTTCGTGGATCTTGAACCGAACAATAAAGACGATGACGACATGGGCAACAACAATGGCATGTCCGGCAATACGGGTGCGTTTGCATTGACGGGACTTTTGTTTTTGGTGGCGATTGGATTTTTTGGATATAAATGGTACCATGACCAAAACAATCCTTCCAAGACAAGCGCCACAGCCGACCTGTCTAACACAGACTCTTCCGCTGCCAAGACAGACGAAAGCAAAGGAACACCCAACGACGGATTTGCCAATAGCCGCGCCATGGCCATCAACGATGACACGCTGGGCCAATACGACCGTCGACAACAACGCAAAATACAGGATTCCCTCAAACGACTGGAAATCGCGAAGGCAAGACTGGCGGCAAGGGAAAAAGCGAAAGCCGACAGTATCCAAAATGCCTTAGCAACCCAAAACAACGCTCCCGAGACGACCCCGCAGCCAACGCATTCCGACAGTCCTCCCGAGAAACCAAATCCGGCAACCGACACGGCGAAAGCCGCCAAAGTCAACAAAATAAGGACAACCGAGGATATCGGTAAATATGTACGCATCGGCGTCGTACAGCCCAAGGCGCAGACTGCCGGTGTCTCCGGTGTCAAGCTGGTCGTACACAATATCAACAACCGCAACCTTGCCAAAGTGCATATCAACGTGATGTATTTTGACAACAATGGCAATATCATCAAGAAGAGTGACATCATCGCTCCCAATATTACCATTGGCAACAGCGTAACGATACCTGTTGCGGACAATGCCGCCGCCGCTTATGTATCCTACAAAGTAACGGGCTTGCTGGGCGACCACATCAACCTACAAGCCAAATAGCATTTCCCGCGATAGCGACGAAAACAATCAACATCTGCCAATAGGTCAATAAATATCGTAAAGAGACGGACAATCGTCCGTCTTTATTGTTGGCAGGACCTGATGCGTCCTGCCAAAAGGTCAGTGTGTAGGGTTCGCACAATATTTGGAAGTAGGGGTTTGGAATGTAAAAAATCATATCTTCAACCCCATAAAATAATGTATAATATGGATTTAGGAAAGGAATTTGAAAAGTTTGCAATAAAAGACCGGGGTATAAGTGGAGCCGCCTTACACAACTATGGCCAGTCATTTACTAACCTCACGCCGTACATCATCGAGGAACGCCCGCTCAACGTGGCGAGCATGGACGTATTCAGCCGCCTGATGATGGACCGCATCATCTTTTTGGGCGAGGGTATCAACGATTACGTCGCCAATATCGTCACGGCGCAGTTGTTGTTTTTGGACAGCGTGGACCGCACGAGGGACATCCAGATGTATATCAACTGTCCGGGCGGCAGCGTGTATGCCGGGTTGGGCATTTACGACACGATGCAGTTTGTCAGCCCGGACGTGGCGACCATCTGCACCGGTATGGCGGCGAGCATGGGCGCAGTGTTGATGAGCTCCGGCGTACAAGGCAAAAGAAGTGCTTTGAAACACAGCCGCATCATGATACACCAGCCGAGCGGCGCGATTGGCGGACAAGCTTCCGACATTGCCATCACCGCCAAGGAAATCCGAAAAATCAAGAACGAACTGGACGAAATCATTGCCCAGAACAGCGGCAAGACACCCGAACAGGTCGCCATCGACCGCGACCGTGATTTTTGGATGACCGCCAACGAGGCAAAAGAATATGGACTGGTGGACGAAGTGCTGGTCACAAACCCAAGGAAAGCGAGAAAAGCTTAAAACGAAATGCTTAACGCCGCAACATTTTCAAATCATCAAATTTTCAAATAAAAAAACATGAGTTTACTATATAAGTCTCCATTTCTGGTAAGCGAGGACGATGAACAAGAAGACGAACCTCAAGAAAAAGAAGACCCCAAGCAAGACATGACGCCGCTTTTGGCAAAAAAGATGGAAAAAATCTTCCTGGAAAAACGTGCTGTCTACCTCTGGGGCGCGGTTGACGACAAAACAGCCAGGGAAGTCGTCTCCAAACTGATACTTCTGGATGCGGACAAGCCCGGCGAGGAAATCAAGTTTTACATCAACAGTCCAGGTGGTGTCGTGACAAGTGGCATGGTCATCTATGACACGATACAGATGATACAGTCGCCCGTCAGCACCATCTGTATGGGTTTGGCGGCAAGCATGGGCTCCATCCTGTTGAGTGTCGGCGAAAAAGGAAGACGTTTCATCTATCCGCACGGCGAAGTGATGATACACCAGCCAAGCATTGGCGGTTATTTTCAGGCGACTTCCGCCGACATTGAGATACAGGCCATCCAAATCGAAAAAACCAAACAGCTCGGCGCAGAAATCCTCGCCAAAAACTGTGGAAAATCGGTCGAACAGATATTGAAGGACTTTGACCGCGACTATTGGATGGACGCGCAGGGAGCCGTGGAATACGGTATCGTTGACCATGTATTGGACAAGCTGTAAAAAGCGCAACACCTAACCTAACACGTAATGCTGAATCCCACAGGGCAAACACCGGTGTGACATTCAGCATTACGCGTTTTTACCGTATCTTTGCAGCGCAAAAACGCTTATTAAAATAAAAAAATATTATGGCAAAGCAGTCACCGTTACATTGTTCGTTTTGTGGCCGTTCCCGTGAGGAGGTGAAGATCCTGATTGCAGGACTGGAAGGTCATATCTGCGAAAGTTGTGTGGAGCATGCCCAACAGATAATCGCCGAGGAATTTACCACGACCATGGCATCCCCTACCGGAACTTCCAATAAGCTGACCATACGCAGACCAACAGAAATCAAGACTTTCCTAGACCAATATGTCATCGGACAGGACGATGCCAAAAAAGTGTTGTCCGTCGCAGTGTACAACCATTTCAAAAGGATTACACAGAAAAAAACGGACAACGAAATAGAAATCGAAAAGTCCAATATCATCATGGTCGGCGAAACAGGCACGGGCAAGACCTTGCTCGCCAAAAGTATCGCCAGGCTGCTCAACGTTCCTTTTGCCATCGTGGACGCAACCGTCTTTACGGAAGCAGGCTATGTGGGCGAAGACGTAGAAAGCATGTTGACGCGCCTGTTGCAATCCTGCAACTATGACGTGGCGGCGGCGGAACACGGCATTGTCTACGTGGACGAAATAGACAAAATCGCCCGTAAAGGCGACAACCCGTCCATCACACGCGACGTCAGTGGGGAAGGCGTACAACAAGGTTTGCTGAAAATGCTGGAAGGGACGGAAGCATTGGTACCGCCACAAGGTGGACGCAAGCACCCGGAACAAAAAATGATCAAAATCAACACGCAAAATATCCTGTTCATCTGCGGTGGCGCATTTGACGGCGTCGACAAAATCATTGCTAGACGTATCAACACCAATTCCATTGGCTTCAATGTCAACAAGCAATTGGAAGAAGAACAAAAGAAAAACCTCTTACAGTTTGTCAACGCGCAAGACTTGAAATCTTTTGGTCTGATTCCCGAACTGTTGGGCCGCCTGCCCGTCGTGACGCACCTCGACCCTTTGGATGCGGAAACGCTGAACGCCATATTGACCGAGCCCAAAAACAGCCTTATCAAGCAGTTCACCCGTCTTTTTGAACTGGAAGGTGTCAAGCTGACCGTCGATACAGACGCACTGGACTTCATCACGCACAAGGCTTTGGAATTTAAACTGGGAGCACGTGGCTTACGCAGTATCTGTGAAAACATATTGACGGACGCCATGTTTGAACTGCCCGGAACGAACGTCAAAAAACTGCACATCGATTTGACATACGCCAAAAACAAGTTTGACAAGAGCAAACTCAACCATTTGAAGGTGGCGTGATAAATCTTAGCCTATGGCTGTCGGCTATTTTTATAGAAACAGCAAAAGGGCAGCCGGAAATGAAATTAATTTCATTTCCGGCTGCCCTTTTGCTGTAAAAGTCCTTGTGTCGTTAAGCCGCTGACATTAAGATAAGCTGTTAGGAGACAACACCAACAATGGCGATCACCGTTGCAGATGTGTCATCACCCGCAACTCTCCCAACTCTAACGACACTCGGCATGCAGCAACGATGACGGCTATGGGACAGTGGCAACGCCCGCACGTCATTTCCGCGTATGTGTACCTTTTTGCCCATACACTCAATTATCCTTTGTGCAGACACCGGCTTTCTGTTGCCTTCCCACTTTCGGCCTTGAGCTAATATTCTTTGTCAATAGATGCTTCCGGTGCATTTGTCCTCACGGAGGCGATACCCTTTTCCATGGCGGCGGTACTTTCGTATAGTTCGCTTTTACCAATAATCTGTCCATTACCTGCCTTCAGGTTGAAATAAGGTTTGCCGTTGGAAGAGACGAAACGTTCAAAATGACCTTCGTCAGATGCGTTTTTCCGGACAGATTCGATCCCATTGACGGCGGCACTCTCGACCGGATAACCCTCACTCGAAAGGATTATCTGCCCATTGCCTGCCTTCAGGTTGAAATAGAACTGGCCATCCTTCCCTTTTTTTAAAACGAACTTACCCATAATTTTTCCTTTTAGTGTGATGAAATAGAGGTGAACTTTTCAAAAAAGCCCTGATACTACTTTTAGATAGGTCAGGGCTGCCAGAATGGTAACAAATTTTAAAAGCGTTGGTCTATTGATTAACCTTTTGCTTTTGCGTAATGTTCTTCGACCTTTTTCCAGTTGATGACATTCCAGATAGCTTTGAGGTAATCTGGACGTTTGTTCTGATATTTAAGGTAGTAGGCATGTTCCCACACGTCGATGCCAATGATGGGGGCACCTTTTACTTCAGCGACATCCATCAGCGGATTGTCCTGGTTGGGCGTGGAAGTGATTTCGAGCTTACCGTCCTTGTTGACAATCAGCCAACCCCAACCCGAACCGAACTGGCCGGCCGCTTTGGCGTTCAGTTGCTCTTTCAGCGTGTCGAGCGAACCAAATGTAGCGTTGATGTCATCCAATAACGCGCCGGAAGGAGCTCCACCTTCGGCGGCAAGGATTTCCCAGAAAAAGGAGTGGTTCCAGTGCCCGCCCGCGTTGTTACGTACAACTTTGGGAAGCGTACCAGCAACGGCAACAAGCTCTTCCAAGGTTTTGTCCGCTTCGGGTTTACCGTCGATAGCATTATTGAGGTTGGTCACGTAAGCCTGGTGGTGCTTGTCGTGATGTATTTTCATTGTTTCTTCATCTATGTGCGGTTCCAATGCGTTGTATGCGTAGGGAAGTTCCGGTAATGTAAAAGCCATTGTTTGAATTTATTTTAAGGTTAAAAAATGATTTGCGTAAAAATAATTAACAAATAGGTTGCCTCAATGTTCACTGTCTTTTTTGACGAAAAAATAACTTTAACAACGCTGCACATTCCTCCGCCAATATGCCGCCCGCCAATAGGGTCTTGGGATGGAAAGGCTGATCGGTATATTTGCGGTAGCCGTTTTTGTCGTCATGCGCACCGAAAACGATGCGCCCAATCTTGCTCCAGTGGAGCGCGCCGCTGCACATCAGGCAGGGTTCGACGGTCACGTACAATGTCGCATCGGGCAGGTATTTGGCACCGAGATGGCTGCATGCGGTCGTGATGGCCAATACTTCAGCGTGTGCCGTCGGATCATGCAAAAGCTCAACCTGGTTGTGCGCCTTGGCGATAACCTTGTCGCGCAGCACGATGATGGCTCCGATAGGCACTTCGTCTGCGTCAAAAGCTTTCTGTGCTTCCTTGAGTGCCAGGCGCATGTATTGTTCGTCCGTCATGGTCGGTTGGAGAAATAAAAGGGCAGCTTTTGGGGATTGTTCCGTCAGAAGTCTAAAGTTTATTCCTGGTCTTTGAGCAGGAGGATGTACTTCACGATCTGCTCGGCGTCCGGTTTGGGTAGGTCTGGGTGTGGTGTCATCGGCACCTGTCCCCATACACCACTGCCGCCTTTGATGATTTTGTCTGCCAATGTAGGGATATCGGCAGCACTATATTTTTTTGCAATATCGACAAAAGAAGGTCCCGTCGCCGTTGTGGATATGGTATGGCAGGTCTGGCAGTCGCTTTTTTGCAGCAAATCCAGTCCTTTCTGGTAGTCGGGATTCTGTGAGATATCGTCTTTCCCGGAAGTCGTGGCTGTTTTGTCCCCAGCCTTGTCGGATGAAGGGCTTTTACAGCTCGATCCCATGACGGCGGCAAGCGACAGGAACAAAACCATCGCGAACAAAGTATTCTTTTTCACAATCAATCTATTAATGAAATGAGACAATTGGTTCAAAACTAGGGAAATGTTGGTAAAAAATGACAGAGAAATGATAATTTTTTGATTTGGAAATTGGAAGATTCCAAAATTGGAAGATTTGGCTTATACCTACCCGCATTATGGACTCCTAAGAATTACCTAGAAAACAATACCTTTGCGCCCGCAATATTTTTATTTTTCACCACATATTCTTTCCATTTTTATGTCACTTATCTCTCTTGGCACGATGGCTTTCGACGAGCTCGAAACACCGTTTGGACAATCCGGAAAAGTCATTGGCGGTTCAGCTACTTATATCGCTTATGCGGCTAGCATCCTGGGCAATGACATCAGGCAGATCTCCATTGTGGGCAATGATTTCCCCGCGCAGGAACTGGACGCACTGAAAAACCGGGGTGTCTCCGTCGAAGGCGTGCAGATCGTTCAGGATCAGAAATCTTTTTTCTGGAAAGGTCGTTACCACCTGGACATGAACTCGAGGGATTCGCTGGTGACAGACCTGAACGTATTGGCGGACTTCAACCCAGTCGTTCCTGAAAGTTACCAGGACGCGGAGTTCCTGATGCTGGGCAATCTGTATCCGCCTGCGCAGAAAAGCGTCATCCAACAGATGAAAAACAGACCAAAACTTATCATGTTGGACACTATGAACTTCTGGATGGACACGGCTTGGGACGAACTGATGGACGTGTTGAAACTAGTGGACGTATTGGTCATCAACGACAGCGAAGCGCGCCAGTTGAGCAAAGAATACTCCTTGGTGAAAGCAGCGAAGAGAATCCTGCAATTGGGTCCTTCTACGCTGATTATCAAGAAAGGGGAAAACGGTGCCTTGCTGTTCCAGGAAGACAAGGTTTTCTTTGCACCGGCGTTGCCTTTGGACGAGGTATTTGACCCGACGGGGGCGGGCGACACTTTTGCGGGTGGCTTTATCGGCTATCTCGCCAAAACAGGCGATATCTCTTTCGAAAATATGAAATGTGCCATCATCGTTGGTTCGGCCTTGGCCAGCTTTTGCTGTGAAAGGTTCGGGACGCAACGCTTGAAGGAAGTCACGACCGCCGCGTTGCACAAACGTGTGGACGAATTTATCCAACTGGTTAATTTTAGTATTGATTTGTAAGGCAGTACATCTTCTGTCTGGTATGGAGCCGAAAACAGGTTATGCCGACAGGCGTTCCGTTTTAGGCTTTTTACTTAATGCGCGACAGGCTATCTTTGCCGACCTAAAATAGAATGTAAGTTATGTATCGTTCACACACTTGTGGTACATTGCGGATCACCGATGCCGGCAGGGAAGTAACCTTGTCGGGCTGGGTGCAGACCGTCCGTAAGTTTGGCGCCATCACGTTTGTTGACCTGCGCGACAGATATGGAATCACGCAGTTATTGTTTGGAGAAGCGTTGGTAAAGGAGTTGGACAACAATCCGCTTGGACGCGAATATGTGTTGCAGGTTTCCGGAAAAGTGACGGAGCGTACCAGCAAAAACCCCAATATCCCGACGGGCGACATCGAGATTGAAGTCGCTTCGTTCACGATTTTGAACAAGTCTGCCGTGCCGCCGTTTACGATACAGGACGATACCGACGGCGGCGAGGACCTGCGGATGAAATACCGCTACCTCGACCTGCGCCGCAATCCCGTCAAGAAAAACCTCGAACTGCGCTACAACGTCAACCGTGTTACACGCGAATACCTGCATGAAAATGGTTTTTGGGACATCGAGACACCGTTCCTGATCAAGTCCACGCCGGAAGGTGCGCGCGATTTTGTGGTGCCTTCGCGGATGAATCCGGGCGAATTTTATGCTTTGCCGCAGTCTCCACAGACATTTAAGCAACTGTTGATGGTGAGCGGTTACGACCGTTATTTCCAGATTGTGAAATGCTTTCGCGACGAGGATCTGCGTGCCGATAGACAACCCGAATTTACGCAGATAGACTGCGAGATGAGCTTTGTCGAACAGGAAGACGTTTTGCAGATGTTTGAAGGGCTGGTCAAGCGTATTTTCAAGGACGTAAAACAGATTGATTACAGCGATGCCGTTCCCAGAATGACTTGGGAAGATGCGATGTGGACGTATGGCAACGACAAGCCGGATATCCGTTTTGGGATGCCGATTGCCAACCTGAAATATCCAAAAGCCGTATTTCCGACCAAGGAAGGGCATCCCGAAATCTTTGACGGCATTGACTTCAAGGTCTTTGACGAGGCGGAAACCGTTGTCGCGATTGCCGTTCCAGGTGCTGCCGAATATACACGCAAACAAATCGACGAACTGACCGAATGGGTAAAACGTCCCCAAATCGGCATGATGGGTCTGGTCAACGTGAAATGTAATGCGGACGGGACTTTCAAGAGTTCGGTCGATAAGTTCTTCTCACCGGAAAAACTGGCGTTGATAGCGCAGGCTGCCGATGCCAAGGCGGGCGACTTGGTTTTGATATTGGCGGGACGCGAGGAAAAAACGCGCAAAGCCATCAGCGAATTGCGTCTGGAAATGGGGAAACGCCTGGGCTTGCGCAATCCCGAGGAGTTCAAACTCCTGTGGGTATTGGATTTCCCGCAGTTTGAATACGGCGAGGAAGACAACCGCTGGTATGCCAAACACCATCCGTTCACCGCTCCCAAACCGGAAGATATCGACAAGATGGTCAACAACAGTCCGGTTATCGACAATTCCGAAAAATACCTCGAACATCCTTATGCCAGCATTAAGGCCAATGCCTACGATATGGTATTGAACGGCAACGAAATCGGTGGCGGTTCCATCCGAATTTTCCAGAAAGACTTGCAGTCCAAGATGTTTGAAGCACTGGGACTAAGCCAGGAGGAAGCGAACGAAAAATTTGGGTTTCTGTTGGGCGCGTTTGAATACGGTGCGCCGCCGCATGGAGGCTTGGCATTTGGCCTGGACCGCCTGTGTTCCATTTTGGGTGGCGCGGAAAGCATCCGTGACTTCATCGCTTTCCCTAAAAACAACAGCGGCCGCGACGTGATGCTGGACGCTCCTTCGCATATCGACCAGAAACAGTTGGACGAGCTGGAAATCACGTTGAAAGGATAGGTTCAAGCAAGGAACTTTCGTGATTTTAAAAAATAAGCCATGAACGCATGACGTGCATTCGTGGCTTATTTTCTCCAAAAAACATCCCTAGATGGATTAATTTCAAACCATCAAATTCCCTAATTACCCAGCCAACTTCTATCTTTACAAAAATTAAGTTTGTAGAAGGTGATTAACAGGTTGTTTATACAGAATTATGCCATCATCGACGAGGTCGCGATAGACTTCAACAAAGGTCTGAATATCATTACCGGAGAGACGGGCGCCGGGAAAAGTATTCTGGTCGGGGCATTGTCTTTGCTTCTAGGGGCGCGTGCGGAAACGGCGGCACTCAAACAAAAAGAAAAGAAATGTGTCGTCGAGGGCATTTTTTCCGTGGAAAACAACCAGGCGGTTACCCAATTCCTGACGGAAAATGAACTCGACATAGAACCCGAACTCGTATTGCGCCGCGAAATCACGGCAGCCGGAAAATCACGCGGTTTTGTCAACGATACACCTGTCTCCATGCAGCAACTGCGTGTGCTGGCATCGGCGATTGTCGATTTGCACCAGCAATTTGACACATTGGAAATCGGCGATGCCGGATTCCAGCGTGTCGTCGTGGACACGGTTGCCAACACCGAAAACCTGTTGTCCCAATACCAGACACAATACCGCCTTTGGCAAAAAGCACATAAAGATTATCATGCGCTGCTGGAACAAAAAGCCCGTCTTTCCAAGGAGTTGGACTATTTGCAGTTCCAATACGATGAATTGTCGGAAGCCAACTTACAGGAAAACGAACTGGAAGATTTGGACAATGAATTAAAGACGCTGACACATTCGGAAGAAATAAAAACGTTGTTGTCCGAAACCGCCAACCTCCTCGTCGAAGGAGAACAGCCTATCGTTTCTGAAATAAAATCCAATGCGAATCGGTTGTCGCGTTTTGCGGATATACAACCTGCTATTGCAGTGCTGGCCGAGCGTCTGCACAGTGTGCAGATTGAGCTGGACGACATCGGCAACGAGGCGGCGGCATTGGCGGACAATACCCATCTGGACGCAGGCAGGATTGACTTTGTCAACGAACGCCTGTCCGCCGGTTATAAATTATTGAAAAAGCACGGTGTCAATACGACCAACGATTTGCGGGCGATACAAGACAAGCTGGCGCAACGGCTGCAAGGTTTCCAACATATCCAAGACGACGAAAACCTACTGCTGCACACCATGGAAACCGCCAAAAAAGAAGCTTTGGCACTCGGCAACCAATTGACTGAAAAAAGAAAAAAAGCCATCCCAACGATAGAAAAAGAAATCGCGGCTTTATTAAAACAAATGGGCATGCCCAACGCCCGACTCAAAATCGAGCTGCAACCTTTGAAAGAGATGAATGTTTTTGGCTTGGAAGAAGTCTTTTTTCTTTTCGATGCCAATAGCAGCGGACGTTTCGAACTCGTGCAGAGAGTGGCGAGCGGCGGCGAACTGAGCCGTCTGATGTTGAGCGTGAAGTCGCTTGTCGCGCGTTCCGTGCAGTTACCGACCTTAATCTTTGACGAAATCGACACGGGTATTTCGGGTGAGGCCGCCAAGCAGGTCGGCTTGCTGTTGAAACTTTTGGCAGCCAATATCCAAGTCATTTCCATTACCCACCAACCGCAGATTGCCGGCATGGCAGACGCGCATTATTTTGTCTATAAACAAAGACAAAACGACGGCTCTGTCAAGACGGGCGTGCGCCTATTGAACAAGGAAGAACGTATCAACGCCATCGCCCAGATGATTGGCGGCGAAAACCCTTCGGAGGCTGCATTGGCCAATGCAAGGGAGTTGACTCTTTTCGAATGATATGCACCAGACATCCGAGACGAGGAAATATTGTTGATTGCAGAATGATCAACTTTTACACAAAGATATTTGGATGAATCCTTATTTGCCACGTCCCGTTACGCCGCCACTTGGTCCGCTTTTGCCATTTGCTTCAAGAAACCAATATGGGATGATACGGCCTGATACATTTTGTCGTATTCTATGTAGGTAACGTCATATTCCTTACAAGCCTGCTTGATGATCTTGTTGATCGCAGGGTAATGGATATGTGAAATACGTGGAAACAGATGATGCTCTACTTGAAAGTTAAGGCCGCCGACATACCAGGAAATCAATCTGTTGTTGACGGCAAAATTGGCAGTGCTCTTCAACTGGTGCACAGCCCACTCGTCTTCCAAACTGTTCATTGGTTTTTGCGGTACGGGGAAATGCGTATGTTTGACCGTATGCGCCAACTGGAACACGATGCTTAAAATAAATCCCGCCGTCAAGGTGAAGGTCAAAAACCCCATCAGCCAGTCAAACCAGCCGAGACGTACAATCGGAATCACGACAAACAGACAGAAATAAGCAACCTTGAACGTCCAGAACATAACATGGTCCTTGACCGCCATTTTCTTCAAGGGAATATCGCCGATTTTCCCGGAAAAATATTTGATGAAATCGCTGAAGAACGTCCAGAAAAAATGCAACAGCGCATAAAAGACCCAAAAATAATAATGCTGGAAGCGCTGAAAGGCGTATTTTTTCTGCGTAGGCGCCATCCTCAGGAACGGTTCTGCATCGATGTCGTCGTCAATACCGTCTATGTTGGTATACGCATGGTGGATTACATTGTGCTTCATGTTCCACATGAACTGGCTGGCCCCGACAAACTCTGCGGCATTGGACGCAATCTTGTTGATAATCGAAAACTTGCTGAAACTGCCATGTGCGCCATCGTGCATCACATTGAAGCCGACAGCCGCCGTCAGCATGCCCAGAAAGGCGCACAACAACAAGTCCACAATCGCGGATCCCGGCGTAAAAAAGACAACCGTAATGTATGTTGCTGCCAGCAATGCCAGCAGGATGCAGGCCTTAACCAAAAGCCGGACACCACCGGTCGTTTCTTTCCCGGTCGTTTTAAAATATTCGTTGATCCTCTTTTTCAACTCTACGTAAAAAGAAGGATTGGGGTGTGCAAATTTAGCTGACTGCATAGTAATGTTTATGGCGTGGCGGCTTGGTATGTTCCCATCAAGCCCGTCACGCGGACGAAATAATAAATTTATGTTGTCTGGTGGATAAGGGCATCCATATTCCGGATCCCTATTTTCTTTTCGCTGAGCAGGCCTTCTGCATACGTTACACCAATGATTTTCCCAAAAGACAGGTTCCTGGCTTTTACCTTATCCACAAAATCGGGTGTGGAGATATACGTCTGGGGCTCAGACCTGTCCGGAGAGTTGAACTGCGTTTTGTATGCCGCAACTGCGTCCATCTTTTCCCTGATGACACCGGAGATGTCAAAAAGCAAATCTGGTTCCAAATAATTGTCCTGAAGGTAGTGGTAGACGTTGGCTGGACGCCAATGCATCTGCGGCACATTGTCCAGTTCTGTTTTTACCCGATGTAACCCGGACAGGAAACAAGCGCGCACAACCAAGTCCGATGCACGTTGATGGTCGGGATGACGGTCGTGCGGCGCATTGCAGACGACGATTGTAGGTTGGTATTTGCGTATGGCCTGTATGACCTTCAGGATGTTTTCTTGCGTTATTTCAAAGAAGCCATCCTCCATTCCTAGGTTCTCACGGAAATGGATGCCCATTGACGCTGCGGCTGCGGCCGCCTCTTCAGACCTGATCTCGGGCGTACCTCTTGTCCCCAGTTCTCCCTTCGTCAGGTCGACGATAGCGACTTTCTTATCCTGCTTGACCGACGCAATAAGCATACCGCCACAACCCAGCTCCACATCGTCCGGATGCGCACCTATCGCCAATATATCCACCTGAAAACTACCCATGTAAATGTAAATGCATTGGAATCCTTCGGAAAATAATGTTTTCCATTTGGAGTGCCAAAGATAACGCTTTTAAGGGTAGGACTAAATGACAATTGTCATTTTATTGAAATATTGTGGAATAGTCCGAAGTCGGGAAGTCCGAAAGCAAGCCGGAAACTCGCTGACGACCAACCACCGCCTTCCTAACTTTCGGTCTTTTCCGTCCTTCCTAAGCGTCCCGTCTATGAAATCATATAATACACACAGGTCGTGACAAAATTGCGCACCCAAGGGACGGAACGCACAACGGGAAACTGTACCCTAGCGTTCCACCCAAATTTCCATTGGTAGATGGGGTTGATGAGGAACAAGGTACGCTTGGCAATCGTGTAGTGGGTCTGTTTCGCAATGCGCTCAAAACGCTCGATGGAGATACCCGTCTCCTTGATTTCCAGCATTTCGTCCACATTTTCGTTGTAGTGCCGCAACAGCCGCCTGTATATCGGCGTCGGCAGCAAATGGTAATAAGGCAGGCGGGATAGCCATTTGTTTTTGACAATCTGCTGGTGCCCGCCAAAAGGCATCTGCCAAGGCGGAAAACCGAAAAAGATAAACGCGCCGGGTTTCAAGAAATGTCGCATCCGCTCCATCAGCCTGGCCTGGTCATGTATGTGCTCGATGACATCCTTTAAAATGACAAGGTCAAATTTGCCGCCCAATTCCTCGGCACTCGTCAGATAGATATCCTTAGGGATGACGGACAGCCTACCCGCCTCAATCTCGTCCTTTAGCCAAATAGCGGCATTGTCGGTACGCGTCGTATCAAACTCCACTCCTACGCACTGGCATCCTCTGTCGAGAAACGGCTTCAGTACGCCGCCTTCTCCACAACCAATTTCCAATATACGCTGACCCGCCTTGATGGGCATCACCGTTTCCATGAAGGGAATGACATATTGTTCCGTATTGGCTATCTGTATCTCAAAATAACGTTTCCTGTCGCCGTGAAACTCAAACATTAAGCTTTCTCCGTTTGTCTTCCAAAAAAATGTTTCAAAAACAACATCTGGAACTGTATGGCATTGTCCCAATACACCCAGTTATGCTCGCCGGGACGTTCTGTATAGTCGTGGTCAATCTTCAAATCGACTAGTCGCTGGTGCAGCCTACGGTTGACGCCGATAAAAAAATCGTTGACGCCACATTCAAAGCTAATCGCCAGTTGTCCATTCTCCAAATTATTGACCAATGTATAAGCGGTATTGGCTTCCCAGCGTTCTTTATTGTCCTCGTAGTTGCCGAGCCTTTTGGCAATATCCCAGTTTTGGGGGAAGGGCGTGAAGTCGACACCGCCGCTCATGCTCACCGCCGCGCCAAACGTGTCCAGATGCCTTATCGCAAGGAACAACGCACCATGACCACCCATACTTAGGCCTCCAATCGCCCTGCCGCTCCGCTTGTTGACCGTGCGGTAATGCGCGTCGATATAGTGGGGGACTTCCGTTGCGACATAAGTTTCGTACTTGTACGTCGTATCGACAGGACTGTCAAAATACCAACTACCGATATTGCCGTCAGGACAGACAATGATTGCACCGGTTGCATCGGCTTGCTCGCCAGTATGTGCGGTGTGCCTCAGCCAGCCAGCGTAGTTGTCTCCATAGCCATGCAACAGGTAGACAACCGGAAAGCGTTTGTTGTTTTCCCTGGCGTATGTGTCAGGCAGCACGACCACGCACTTGATGTCTTTACGCATGACGTTGCTGCGCACGACAATCGTATCGGCCTTGTACGCCTGTGCATGTATGCAAAAAGCCAACGATACCATCAATGACAAAAACATTTTATTCATTGCAGGGAAGTTAAAAATAAAAAGCTAAAATTAAGAGACTGTTTGAGTTTAGTTTTTCTGTACGGTTTTATATGCTTCCAAGACATAAAAACGTGTGTTCCTTCCCGCAAAGTCCCCGCCGCGGCGGGAGACTGTGCGGAGAAGAAAATAAATAACTCAAACAGCTTCTAAAAAATGTCCAGTTAAAGCGCAACTGCTTTCGGCGAGAGACGACGTACCCCAAAAAAGAAGATAGAATAAGGTTTACCTATATTGCCATATCGGGAAAAACCTGTATCCTATCTATCCTAACAATGAAGCATCTGTAAATACTTACGCTTCTTTCTTTTCACTAGCAGTGGCGGCGTTTGCTTTCACTGTCTTTCTCGGACGGCTTTTGCCGTAAGAACCCAAAAAGATTTTTCCTTTTTTCGTCTTTTTATCACCTCTTCCCATTGACTTTTTTTTAAAAATAAATAAAAATATATCCGCAAAAATGCAAAAATTAATTGACTTAGACGGGAAAAGGCAGAAGCTTTCTTCTGCCTTCCATACAAAACGTTTCAACTAGATCTTTTCGGACAATGCCTTACCTGCCTTAAAGTGAGCCACTTTCTTGGCCTTGATCTTGATCGCCTCACCGGTTTTAGGATTACGTCCCTTGCGTGCTTTCCTTTTGGAAACGGAGAAAGTACCAAAGCCGACCAGCGTCAGTTTGTCACCTTTTTTCAACGTTTTTTGCACCGTGGAAGTAAAAGAATCGATGGCAGCATTGGCCTGAGTTTTGGAGATTCCCGCTCCCTCAGCAACCGCAGCTATAAGTTCAGCTTTGTTCATGGTAATTGTTTTACGGTTATGAATGTTGAGACAAATATATTTTTCTTTTTTATATTGGTTGCTATTTATTTAAAAAATATTCAAAATATTTTGCCAAAAAACTAATGGTATCAAGGAATCTACTGTTGCCATAACCTCCAAATCCACTAATATCAAACACCTGACGGGTATAGTTTACCGCTATTGTCCATCATGTAAGACCTCCATCAATGTCCGGAAACTGAAAAACTGTTCCTGCCAGCGGCTGTAGGCCTGCTGCATCAACGGAGGCACTTCGATTTCCACAAAACGGTTATAATCTGCCTTCGCGGCAAAGCCCGTCTGCAAGGCATAGGTAGGCCCGTCATCCTCCTCTAAGCCATGCAGTTTGACGAACCGTACCCATTGGGTATGGGCACTGTTCCTTACCTCAGGCAACAAGATGCCATCCACCCATTCCAGCCATTCCTCGTGGATGCTCCAATCCAACTTAAAAGTCTCGTTGCTTATAAATAATGTATCCATTCTTCAAAGTATAAATGCAAGTTACATGTTACATGCAACTTGAAACTTTCAACTTGACACCTCATGCCTTCAACTCCAGATATATCGGACAATGGTCGCTCTGTTTCACGTCGGGGTAGATGTCGGACCTTACGATGTCCTTAGCCAACGGGGTCGTCACCGATATATAATCGATGCGCCAGCCTTTGTTGTTGAGACGGACGGTCGGGAAACGTTGGCTCCACCAGCTATACCTCCCTCTTTCGTCGGGATGCAGATACCTAAAAGTATCTACGAAACCGGATGCCAGGAAACGATCCATCCAAGCCCGCTCATCGGGTAGGAAACCAGAGGAGTTTTTGTTGCCCTTGGGGTCGTGGATATCAATTTCCGTATGCGCGATATTATAGTCTCCCGTGATGACAATGTTAGGGTGTTCTTTTTTGAGTGTGTCAATATACGATTGGAACTCGTCGAGCCATTGGTATTTATAGGTTTGGCGAATATCGCCACTCGTACCCGACGGGAAGTAAGCGTTAATCAACGTGAAATGTTCAAAGTCTGCCCGTATGACACGACCTTCCGCGTCACTCTGCAAGGTACCGTTCCCTTTCTGCACATATTCAGGTTTTACCTTGGTCAGTATCGCAACGCCGCTGTAACCCTTCTTTTCGGCAGCGTACCAATATACATGGTAGCCCAGTTCCGTAAAATGCGACAGGTCTATATCCGTCTCCAAGGCTTTCAACTCTTGGAAACACACAATATCGGCAGGATCCGTCTTCAACCAGTCAAGTAATCCTTTTTTCAGGGCAGCCCTGATACCATTGACATTGTAGGAGACAATACGCATATTATTTTTTGCCAAATATAAAAAAACAAACATGGCAAAAGACATATTATACGAATAACCTACATTCGTGACCGACAAAAAAAATATATGGGGGAAAATAAAAAAGTCGTCAAGGCCAAGAAAATACTGTACCTGGACGGCAACCAAAACAGGAGAACCGAGTTCCAATTTGCATGGACGGCATTCAAGGAGATGATCATGGGTTTCCGGAAACTGTATTTCGTAGGGCCGGGCATCACGGTATTTGGGTCTGCACGGTTTGCGCCGGAACATCCCTATTACCGAACCGCCGTGGAATTTGGGAAACGCATCGCAGGCATCAACTTTACAACCATAACCGGCGGCGGACCCGGCATCATGGAAGCTGCCAACAAAGGTGCTTACCAAGCAGGTGGCAAATCCATTGGCATCAATATCGTGCTTCCGCACGAACAGCACCTTAATCCGTATTTGACAGATTCAATCACGTTTTCCCATTTTTTCACACGGAAGGTATTGCTGGTCAAGTACTCCTATGCATTCATCATCATGCCGGGAGGGTTTGGCACGATGGACGAATTTTTTGAAACACTGACATTGATACAGACCAAAAACATAAGTGCGTTCCCCGTAGTTATTTTCGGTACGGAATATTACAAAAACCTCCTAGTCACTATCAACGACATGGCAGAGCAGGGAACCATCGCCAAGGAAGACCTCAAACTGGTACTCCTTACCGACAGTGTGGACGAAGCTATGGACCACATCCAGAAATACGTCAACAGAAACTATCAGCTCGTCGCGAGACACAAACCATTATGGTGGTTAGGCGAAAAAAAGAGCAGATAAAACAAAGAGACGGAATCTGTCGCGTCTCTTTGTTATGGCTCAATCCTTTTTGCGGTCGTACTGGCAGCATTCGTCCAGTTTGTTGTAAGCTGCATCGGAGGCTTTCACCTTTTCAGTATCATAGCCCGCATTGGCAATGCTTGCCTGTACCTTTTCACTGGTCGTTTTGGACGCGTCATATACAAGTGCCAATTCTTTTGTCTTCTTGTTCCAGACAGCAGAATTAACGCCCGGAATCTTTGCGGCGGTCTCTATTTTCTTTTTGCACGTACCGCAATTCCCGGCAACCTTTATTGTCTCTGTCGTCGTCTGGGCCAACAAAGACCCGGAACAAACGATGCCCACTATCAGCAGAAATAACTTCATTCGTTTCATTTTCTAAATTTTTAGACAAACCTACATGATTTTTTTGGTTTCTAAAACATCTTAAAACCGGCGGGTACATTTCAAATTTCCGCTGGCAGGTGGAGACACCGACCATCGTATTCTCTCAAAAGCGAAAATTTGAAATGCACCCAAACTGGCTTAGAGGCAAGCATAAAAAAAGCCTCTGTAGAAACAGAAGCCGGCTATATCTATATCTATCTTTTATCTTTGCACACGCGACTATCCATGCTTGGACCAGCGGAGGCATTTTTTTATTTGGAAACAATCCGACCTATGAAGAGGAACTGTTTAATTGTCTGCTTATCTGTAATGGCAAATCAGACTCCTTTAGTCCTAAAAAAGAGACATACACATGACCGCCAATGTCGACGATGGACACAGACATATATCCAAAAATCTTTCCCATGAGCGACCTTCGCTTTATAACTGCCCTTACATGTCCAGAACGAATCCGCTTCTCATGCGCGCGCAGTAGCCCATACCGAAAAACCAACCAATCTCCTTCCCTACGGCACGAGCGGGCATAAGAGACCAATATATGATGCACCACTATGAATCCGTACACAAGAACAACCAAACGCAATACTGCACTAATATTGTGTTCTTTTGGGAAAAATAGTGTCAATAATAGACACAAGACTATTGGCATCGCCCTGACAACCCAAAAAATGGGGATAGGGCGGATGGATATAATATCGTTTCCGGACTCTCGTTCTGTTTGCTGATGCATGGGAAACGGAGCGTCTGATATTAAAAGATGTGGTATTGCCGACAGGTTATGCATAGATGTTACTATTTAAACATTAATGTGGTGAAATGCGCACGCACCTTCGATGTCCACGACGCATAGGTATATTTCTCTGGCGAACACCACAAGTATGGTATGGTGCTGCTGAAAAAGCGTAAATGGAGAAGATGTCAAATCCCGACTATATCAACTGCTCATTGCTATTCTGTTTAAAGGTGTATGTCTAGTGTTTTTACTGTGATTGCATCTATGTTTCCTTGGAGCTGGCTATTTGGGGCGCAATAATATTATAGGATGTCAAGATTAATTTCTAGGTAGTCTTGCCCGCTCCGAAAGAAGAATGACACATTGTTTGTTAGACGGTGTATTTTCCTCTGGTTTTTTCTAAAATTTGTTTTATGATGATGAAAATTGACAACAGAATGTGAAAATAGTAATTTTCACAATATTTCCAACAACAACCCCGAAAATATACATTTATTTTTTGTGCTACCCAGCCCAAGATGCCCTGTCTAGGCTTCTGAACTGTATAGCCTCGGCCAGATGTTCTATTTTTACGTCAGGTGAGCTATCCAAGTCGGCAATCGTGCGGCTCACTTTCAATATACGGTCATAAGCCCGTGCACTTAGTTGCAGCCGTTCCATCGCTTTCTTTAAAAGTGCCTCTCCGGGCTGCGTCAACTGACATACTTCACGCAAAAGTTTACTGCTTACCTGCGCATTGACAAACACAGCTTCCGTCTCCTTGTAACGTTCCTGTTGGATGGCGCGAGCCTTGATTACCCGTTCGCGTATGGCGTCCGATGGTTCGCCTTCTTTCTTTTCGGTCAGGGAACTGAAAGGCACGGGCGTCACTTCTACATGCAGGTCGATCCTGTCAAGCAACGGCCCGGAAATCTTGTTGAGGTATTTCTGTACGGAACCGGCCGGGCAGGTACATTCCTTTTCGGGATGGTTGTGGAAGCCGCAGGGACAAGGGTTCATGGACGCGATCAGCATAAAGTTGGCAGGGAAATCCAAACTAATCTTGGCTCGCGAAATCGTCACACGCCGCTCTTCCATGGGCTGGCGCATGACCTCAAGTGCCGTCCTCTTAAATTCCGGCAATTCATCCAAAAACAAGACACCATTGTGCGCCAAGGATATCTCACCTGGCTGGGGAATACCACCGCCGCCGACCAAGGCAACATCGCTGACCGTATGGTGTGGAGACCTGAAAGGCCTCGTGCTCACAAGCGAGGCATTTTCAGGCAGTTTTCCAGCAACACTGTGGATTTTGGTTGTTTCGAGTGCTTCCTGCAAACTCAACGGCGGCAGTATGGTCGGGATTCTTTTGGCCAACATGGTTTTGCCCGCGCCGGGAGGACCGACCAAAATGGCATTGTGACCGCCGGCAGCCGCTATTTCCAAGGCGCGCTTAATGTTTTCCTGCCCTTTTACATCACTGAAATCAATGTCAAAATGGTATTGCGACTGGAAAAAATCTTCCCGCGTGTCGACATCCTGGGGTTGCAGGGAACTTTCGTCATTCATAAAATTGACCACTTCACGGATATGTGAAACACCATATACTTTCAGGTTGTTGACCATTCCTGCCTCACGTGCATTCTGAGTGGGTACAATCAATCCTTTGAAACCCTCTTTCCGGGCTTGTATGGCGATAGGCAAGGCACCCTTGATGGGCTGGATAGAGCCGTCCAGGCTCAGCTCGCCCATGATGACATATTGGGCAAGTTTGTCAGGGTCTGCCAACTGGCCGCTGGAGCCTATGACACCCATCGCTATTGGCAAGTCAAATGCGGATCCCGTTTTCTTAATGTCAGCCGGCGCAAGGTTTATGACAATCTTTGTCCTAGGCATATAGTAGTGGTTACTCTTAATCGCGGTTTCGATACGTTGCAGACTTTCTTTTACAGCATTGTCCGGTAGACCGACGATAAAATAGCCCTGTCCTTCCCCGACATTGACCTCCACCGTAATCGTAATCGCCTCCACGCCATAAACAGCACTTCCGTATGTCTTAGTCAGCATAACATAAGTTAAAAAGCAAAAGTAAAAAAGCCCAATGCTTAACGCCAAAAGCAGCACTATCCTTCACAGGGATAAATCAGTGTATTGGTATCGGTGGAAAAACTTTTTCTCCGTAAAGTCTCTTCTTGCCATAGTAGAGACAAGCAGGGCTTTGCGGAAAAAATTACACCTTTTATACCTTGCAGAATAAACGCATTTTGCATAAAGTTTGGCTATAACGATTCTAAAAACGATATTTTCAAAAAATTATTTCAAACGAACTAACATTTCTCCGCAAAATCCTCTTCGATAGGCCGTGCGGAGAAGAATCTTCAAATCCGCAAACTTTCACCCCCCAAATCAACCCGCCAGTTTCTTCGCAAATCTACCGACGGTCAATCCTTGGACAATAATCGAAAACAACACGACAATATAGGTTATCGCCACATAAGCGGACTTGTGTGCCGACTCATACATCGACAACGCCAACGCAATGGAAACACCGCCACGTAGTCCACCCCAAGTCAACAAAAGCACAGTTTTGCGGTCAAAAATTTTCCTGAACGAACCGATCCGCGACGGAATATAAATGGAAAAAAAACGTCCCAGCAATACTACCACGACCACAATCAACCCAACCTGCAGGTATTGCCCGACATCCGAAATAATCAACAGTTCAAAGCCAATCAATATAAACAAGATATAATTCAACATCTCATCGATGATATGCCAAAATTTTGCGAGATAATCCTTCGTAACCATGGAAGTAAATTTTGCACTGATATTGCCCACAAACAATCCTGCTGTGACCATCGTCAACGGTGCCGAAAAATGCAGCGAACTTGCTATCAGAGAACCACCCATGACGACAGCCAACGTTATCAACACTTCCACCATATATTCATTGACCCTCTTAATAAGTACCGTAGCTCCCAACCCCAACAACAACCCCAAACCAACACCGCCGACAATCTCCTCTACCAGCAACAGCGAAATACCCTTGAACGACGTATCCATCTCCTCGCCACTTGCAATCGTGTTGAGCGTCATGAACAGCACGACCGCCACGCCGTCATTGAACAGCGACTCGCCCGTCACTTTGGTTTCCAAAGATTTCGGTACGCCAGCCTGCTTCAAGATACCCATAACCGCAATCGGGTCGGTAGGCGAAATCAACGCGCCGAACAGCATGCACTCAATCAACGGAAAACCCAACCGCAAAGCATTGGACAGCGCAAACAAGACATAGCCCACAATCGCCGTGGATATAATCACGCCGACTGTCGACATAATGATTACGGGTCCTTTCTGTACGCGCAGATCCTTGAACCGGATATGGATGCCTCCGGCAAACAACAGGAAATTCAACATCACGTTCATCAGCACTTCCGGTAGATCCACCGTTGTCACAATCTTGGTCAGACGTTCCGTCGTTTTGGGAAACTCAATGCCCCATAACACCAACACAAGCGAGAGCACCAACGCGATAATCATCACACCGATGGACGGCGGCAGTTTCAAAAAACGTACATTGACATAAGAAAACAACGCAGCCAGCACAATCAATATCGAAAGGGAATAGTAAAGCTCCATAGGCAGCAATATAATAAAAATTGAAGGCAAAAAAACAAAAAGTCGTTAAACTGCCATAATCTGCACATCTGCGGCGACTATTCGCTCTTTTGACTTTTTGTTTCTGACTTTTTACTTTTGGCTTACATCATTACCCAATACGCTATACACTGCGACAACAACCCGACAAAAAATCCACTGTACACCTCAAAAGAATTGTGCGCTCCCAACGACAACCGCGCCGACAACACCAGTCCCACAATCAACGTCACGACAACAATGTCCGCACCGAGATACAAACGATAATAATACGTCGTCAGCAACACGGCGGCCAACAGTCCACCCATTCCCATGCCGTGCATACTGATTTTGAAAAAATTGTTGAATATCAACCCCGGCACCGTCGCCAGGAAAATACCAAAATAAAAAAACTTCAACCCCAAGGCTTGGTCTGTAAAGTTGCGGCTCAGGTACCACATCCACCAATAAAAAAACATCGTCGCCACATAAGGAATGATGCGTTCTTTGCTGCTCTCCATGCGGATACTGCTGACCATCTTCAACCGCCACAAAATAAACACCACAAACGCGGGAAAAAACGCCGTCGTCCAAAATACGCCAAACGCCCGCACTTGAAACGTATGCGCGTCCATCCCCGGAAACGCCGCCGGAAAACGTGCATGTATCCAAACAAACACATAAATCGGTATAAACAACGGATGAAACACAAAAGACAAGACCTTTGCGATTGCTTTCAATAGCGGGGACTGTACGGCCGGCAATGCCGGCGTGACAGGAATTTCAAAACGTTCTTTTTCTTTTACAACGAACATGGGGTAGTGAATAGTGAATAAATAATAGGGAATAGGGAAAAAGACCATAAAGTCATTGACACGTTCTCCGCTGGCGCACACGTGTAGTGTGCCTTGGCATGTCAAAGCACGCGCGCGCCAGCGGAGAAGTAAGATTAGAACGAGATTGCTTCGCGCTGCCCGCAATGACATTGATTTGCAACCTAAAAAATGTAACCTGTAACTTGAAACAACTACAACTCTTTCCTCAGGCGCGCCACGGGGATATTGAGCTGTTCGCGGTATTTGGCCACGGTGCGGCGCGCGATGTTGTAACCTTTTTCCTGTAAAATGGACGTAAGGCGCTCGTCGCTCAGTGGCTTTTTCTTGCTTTCCTCTCCGATGACGTCGCTAAGGATTTTCTTCACCTCGCGCGTACTCACCTCCTCGCCGGAATCGGTACTCAAGGATTCGCTAAAGAAAAACTTGAGACGGTAAGTACCAAACTCCGTCTGTACAAACTTGCTGTTGGCGACCCGGCTCACCGTCGATATGTCCAAACCTGTAATCTCCGCAATATCCTTTAAAATCATGGGTCTGAGCATGGTCTCGTCGCCCGACAGGAAAAAATCTTTCTGGTAGTTCATTATTGCGGTCATGGTCGCATACAACGTGTGCTGACGCTGCTTGATCATGTCGATAAACCATTTAGCGGAATCTATTTTTTGCTTGATGAAGAGGACGGCATCTTTCTGCCGCCTGTCGCTCTTGCTGCCTTTTTCATAGTCTTTGAGCATTTCACGGTATCCCTCGCTGACTTTCAAAGCCGGGGCGTTTCGGGAGTTGAGGGTAAGTTCCAAAGTACCGTTGTTGTTGTATATGAAAAAGTCGGGTACGATATAGGTTTCTGCTTTGTTGATACTGCCGATATTGCCGCCTGGCTTGGGATTGAGGTGCAATATGACATTGATAGCCTCTTTCAGTTCTTCGTCCGTAATGTCAAGGCTGCGCTGGATTTTTTCGTAGTGCTTCTTGGTAAACTCGTCAAAATATTTTTCCAAAATGACCAATGCCAAATGGACTTTTCCGTTACCGGTTTCCTTTTCGAGCCTTTCCAACTGCAACAGAAGGCATTCTTTCAGGTTGCGCGCGCAGATGCCCGGCGGGTCGAAGCGCTGGATACGTTTGATGATTTTTTCCACATGCTCTTCGGTCGTGATGATATTTTGCCGAAAAGCCAAATCGTCCACAATCGCCGAATCTTCACGCCTGAGATAGCCGTCGTCGTCCATGCTGCCCACAATCTGTTCGGCAATGATATAATCGTCGCCCGTCAGGGAAAGCAAGCCCAACTGGTCTTTCAGCGTCTCGTGGAAACTGTCCTCGACCTTGAAAGGCATACTTTGCTTTTCCTCCGCCTGGCCGTAATTGTCGTCCCGGGTCTTATAGTCGCCTACCTCGTCATCGCCTTCATGGACGTATTCGCTGATGTCGATATTGTCGTATTGCTCCTCGCTTCCGTCCATCTCATAATCGTCGTCATCCTGATAATTTTCCTCGTTGCCAAAATCATCTTCGTATGTATCTTCATTCGTTTCCAACGCTGGATTTTCCTCCATTTCTTCCTTTATCCTCTCTTCCAGATTGGCGGTAGGTATTTGCAACAGCTTCATCAACTGAATCTGCTGAGGAGACAGTTTTTGTAATTGTTTTTGCTGCAAACTTTGACTTAATGCCATAACATTCCTTGATTAATCTTGCAGGTAAAAATAGGAAATTCTTAGGTTCCAAATGGCATTGTAGCGGCCAAAAATATTGTTTGGTCTAATTTTTGAGGAAATTAGGGATTTTTTCGTATTTGATCATGTCGTAGGGGCGAATGCAATTCGCCCCTACGGATTCGGCACGGTCAATTTATTGTTGGACTGGTCAACGTCCGCCATGCGTTTGGACGGGTCAATTTCTATTTCGCGGATTTCGTTGACGGGTTTGGACAACGTAACGGCATATTCTGGATTGACCCAAGGCCATTCTTCGTGGACATATCTTTTGATGTCATCTTCGGCTGGTTTGTTGCCAAAAGTCAATCCCGTCGGGATATAATGCCATTCTTTCGTTCCATCTTTGTACGTTACCAAAAGGTCGATAGGCATCGGCATTTGTCCAATACGTTTCAGCGTCACGACTGCCGAATCATTTTGCTGTCCGACATTGCCGATAGCATAGTCAATAGTCTTGGTCGTGCCGATCCAATATTGGTTGTACCATTTGAGTTGGAGACCGCTGACTTTTTCGGCTACGAGGATGAAGTCGTTGGGATTGGGATGTTTGAAATGCCAATCTTTGTAATATTCCAAAAGGAACTTGTCCATATTGGCGTTGCCGATGATGTAGGACAACTGCTCGTACCAAACCGCGCCTTTGCTGTATGCCGCCTGGCTATAGCCGTAATTGGTGTTGTAATGGTCGGAATGTGTCGTCATCGGCTCTTCAAAACCACTTTTTACAAGTCCGTAATAGCCTTTGTAAGCCGCACCGTACCACATCGGAGTGTTGTGCATCCAGCCACTTATCCTCAGCTGGGAATATGTCGCGCCACCCTCGTCCATAAACGGATACAGGCTTTCGTTGCTGCCCATCAACATCTGGTACCAGGTGTGCATCCATTCATGTAGGGCAGTTCCGATGCTGGCATCTTTGATCAAGGTCGCCATAGGATATTCCATACCGCCGTCACCGCCTTGGATAAACGAATAATTTTTGTACGGATAACGGCCAAAAGTTTGGGCAATAAACGGATAGGCGTAGGCAACCGTGTCCGCCATGATGTTCCAAGCCTTTTCGACGGAATCATTTTTTTGTTTGTAAACGATGTAGAGCAACGGGCCGTTGGGGGGGTGCCTTTTGATAAGTTTGTATTCGGGGTCGGCAGCCCAGACAAAATCATGTATGTTGTCGGCAGAGAATTTCCAGAGTTTCTTTCCGTTGACGGACTTTCCCTCTCCTTTTCCGTACCCAAAACCAACCTCATCTGGATTCTGTATGGTCCCGGTTCCTGCCACCAGATAGTTTTTGTCAATAGAAATATTCACGTCGTAGCTACCCCACACGCCGTAAAACTCGCGCGCTATATAAGGATTGGCATTCCAGCCTTGGTAGTCGTATTCCGCGATTTTGGGATACCACTGGCTCATGCTGTACCGCACACCTTCGGCATTGTCACGGCCGCTACGCCTAATCTGCACAGGCACTTGCGCTTCAAACGCGATGTCAACAGGAACGGAAGTATGCGGCAAGATATTTTTTTTCAAATTGACCTGCAATATGGTTTCATGCAGCGTCAAAGGTTGTTCGATGCCGTTGACCTTGACGTAGGCGATTTTTTGGTAGCCAATCTCGTCGGGTTTGAGCTTGCTGATTCTGTCCGTGACACGACTGTCCCAGTCGCGGACATCGCCGCCAGTCTTGCGATCTTTACCAACAATGGTCTTGCCCAATTCCTGGCTGCGCACGTCCATCATGCTGCCCGGCTGGAAGGCGTTCCAATACAAGTGTACAAAGAGTTCGTCCAAGGTATCCGGCGAATTATTGGTATAGACGATTTTTTCTACACCTTTTATTTTGTTGGTCTGCACGTCCACGTCGGCGTCAATACTATACTGCACTTTTTGCTGCCAACGGTCGGACTGCGCCGCAACAGCACAGACAAAGGAAACAGCAACCAATAAGGAGAAAAAATAATGCTTCATTTTTTATTTTAGATTTTTGAATATAGACGGAAAGACCAAAGAAAAACTGAAACAGTTTTTCTATTTCTATCCCCAATACCTTTTCCCTAAGCTACATTAGCGGACTATTCAAGGCTTCCTAATTTTCCAACTACGTTATAATACACTATACACTGATGCTATCCTCTGACGACCGACCACTTTCAACGCCCTAATGCCCCATCTTCACTTTCCAGCCTTTGGCGACACGCGTGAAAACAATCATGTTGCTCATGTCGCTTTCGTTGTTGTCCCGGTCCAAGGTCGTCACGCCAATATAAAACTGGCTGCAACCCGCCGGAATCATCGACAACGGAACGGTATAAGCCGAAAAATTGTCCGTGGTCGGTGCAATATAATCCGGGGAACTGCCCATCGTCCCGGGATTTATGGAAAAATAATACACATAACCTTTCACGTCTTCCTCGTTTTTGGATTTTGCCAAATAACTGTTGACGACAAGATTGTTGTCCTTGATTTCTGCCCAAGTTTCGGGAGCGTCGGGCACAACGTCGTTAATCCACGACATTGGCGGGACGATGGCAGGTTTGCGGTAGTAATGTTCACTTAGGGAATCCGCCCAACCGTTGGGGTTGTTCAGTATATTTTTGCTGGTAAACAACACTTGCCCCTGCACTTTCCCCGGGAAAGCCCTGTCCAATTGCAAGTGCCTTGGAAATTCCATCTTGTCGCGCCATGCGGCACTCGGCGATTCGTCCGCGCGATACACACCTTCTCCAATATACAAATGTTTTCCATAAGTATGCTGTGCCCACCAGTTGATCAACGTGGTAAAATCGGCGCGTCGATTGCCGATTTCCCAATACAACTGCGGCGTCACATAATCGATCCAACCCTCACGCAACCACAGCAACACATCAGCATATAAATCTGAATACGCCTGTGTTCCTGAAGTCATACTGCCGTCGGGCGTTGCCGCAGTCCGATTTTGGTAGATACCGAAAGGGCTGACGCCAAACTTAACCATCGCATTGTTGCGCAGAATGGCGTCATGGATAGACTTGACCAGGTTATTGCAGTTGGAGCGACGCCAATCCGCCAACGACATACCGCGTCCATATTGCTGGTACGCCGCCTCGTCGTGGAAAGTGCCATACTCGGCATACGGATAAAAATAATCGTCCATGTGTATGCCGTCCACGTCGTAGCGGTTGACAATGTCGCTCACCACGCCCGTGATATACTTAACAGCCTCCGGAATGCCAGGGTTGAATATTTTCTGCTTACCATAAGTCACAAACCATTCAGGATGCTGCCGCGTCACATGATTATCTGCAACGGACGAACGATTGATGTCAAAGACCATCCGATAAGGATTAATCCAGGCATGGAACTCCATTCCGAGTTTGTGCGTCTCCTCGATCATGAACTTCAGGGGATCGTAAAAAGGTGTCGGAGCCTGCCCCTGCGTTCCTGTCAGATATTCGCTCCAAGGGTCGTACTGGGATGGATAAAAAGCATCGCCCGCAGGTCGAACCTGTACAAACAAAGCATTGGTACCCAAAGCTTTCTGCGCGGAAGCAATACGAATAAATTCCTGTTTCTGCTGCTCAACGGGTAAACCTTTTTTACTGGGCCAGTCGAGATTAATCACTGTAGAAACCCATACGCCACGCATTTCGTATTTAGGAGGAAGGTCGGTAGTGTCCAACAATGACTGCCCTGCACTACGCTCCACTATTATCGAACAACCTGCCATCAGCAAACAGGTCACTATTTTTTTCAAAAACATAACGCGAATATAAGCAATAGCTTCGGCAGCACCGTGATATGCAAACCATTTTGTCGAAATAAGCAGTAAAAAAGTATTTTTCTTTCAACAGTCAAGTATTTTCATTCGATAGCACTAATACAAACAAAAAGGGAAGCCCCTCGTCGTTTGACGCGGGGCTTCCCTGGCGGATAAATACGGCGGCTACCTACTCTCCCGGGGACTCTGCCCGAGTACCATCGGCCATGGGGGGCTTAACTGCTCTGTTCGGAACGGTAAGAGGTGGGCACCCCCGGCATCGCCACCATAAGATCGCTGCGT
>JASGDY010000037.1:0-20553 GCA_047606825.1 Chitinophagaceae bacterium | reverse complement strand
TTACACGTAAAACGTTGCTTACCCTTTACAAAACCGCGTTTTACCTTGTTTTCTGAATTACATTTCACACATTTCATGATGCAAATATACAAAAAGTATATTTACTTAACAATACCCTAAAATAATATTTCCATAGGTCACCGGAACTGCAAGTTGCTGGACGATTTCAAACCCATTTTGGATTAATTCATGCGTTAAACATTTTTGATAGACGCTTTCCAGCAGCCCTGGCCCCAATGCTTTATGTACTTTAATGGCACAGCCAGTTATTTCGTAAGAAAGTTGTGTTACTTGTTTCTTTGTCATATTTTATTTTTTTCAACATTAAGGAGTTAAGGACAGTTAAGGCTCAATGTCACCCTTAATGCCTTAATGTTTGATTTTTTTCAACATTAAGGAGTTAAGGGGAGTTAAGCCTTGACTGCTAAGTTTTCTTCGTACACCTCTTGCAACGCGGCGATATATTTTTCTTCGGAAAACAGCTCATGCAATGTTTTTGCCGCTCTGTTATGACTGGCCGCAATGACGGTAGTTGAGATATTTTGAATACATGCCATCAGACTTTTACAGTCATGTAAGTCGTAGAACCAACAATCGCCGCAAAGCTCGGCCAGTTCCTTCATCCCTCCCATGTCAGGCGTTATGATTGCAAGGCCAGCCATTGCCGCTTCTACAATGGAAAGAGGTGCATTTTCATACCATATCGACGACATGACAAAAGCATCATAATTAGGCAATGCCGCCCGTATCTCATCAAATGGTTTGAAGCCGTGGTAATCGACCTTGCCGCCCAAGCCCAGATTTTGAATCATCGAAGGAATGTATTCACGAAAGGAGCCAGTTCCGTAAATATCCAAATGGAATGTGATGCGGTTTTTGATTTTCGAAAGCATTTCCAGCAGCTTGTCCGTCCCTTTTTCGGAGGCAATCCTTCCGAAATAGACAAGCCTGACAACATCGTCGAATCGCTTTTTTATCGACAAAGCTTCTAAATTATAATGACGGTCCGAGGAGACCGGATTCCTGATGACTGTGGCGGGAAGACCGGGATTGTTCAGTTGCAATACGTTTTTCAAAAAGACGGACGGTGCTATGACCAGGTCTATTTCTTTTTGCAGTTTCAAAAAACGGAAAGCCAGATACCATTGCACTTTCTTCAACAGGCTGTGTTTCCACCCGTGCTGGTCCATCTGTCGGAACAGGAACAAACCAGGCAAACGGTCGGGTGCGTACCGGACGAACACCTTTTTTCTGTCATAATAGCCATAAGCAACATTGGGACATGCCAACAAGTAGTCATGTGCCGTCAAGAAAAATTTTACTTCTTTGTCGTGATGTTTTCTTAGCCAACGGGCAACGCCGAAAACCGACGGGCTTATCCAACGGAAATTGTGGACATGGACAATGCCTATATCCTTGTCGAGGATGATTTTTCTGATATTGCAAAAGTGTTTTCGGGAATAAATATAACCCAACGGGTTACTGCCCGATTCCTCAAACCCACAGTATGCCGTATAAGTGTAGACCTCATGTAGACCAGTCAACAACCTTGCCGTCAACCAGAAAACACCCTCCGCACCTCCACCGCTTTCAAAATCGTTGACCAGTAAAACTTTTTTCATTTTCATTCATTCTTTCGTTTTACAACTCCTCCAACAACGCCAACCATCGGCTGTATATTGATTCAGCATCATATTTTTGTGCGTCCTTTTTGGCGTTTTGCCCCAACGATTGTCGGAGTTCCTCATCTTCCATCAATCGCTGCAACGCGCCCCTAAAAGCTTCTGCATCGTCCATCGAAACCAATATACCGTCATCTTCATGTAGTATTTCCGCTGGTCCGGATGGACAATCGACGGACAGCACAGGCAATCCGCAAGCCCGCGCCTCCAACAGCACCATTGGAAAGCCCTCATAGCGGGAAGTCATCAGATAGATGGATGAAGCAAGGTAGTGGGACTGGATGTCCCTTGTCGGCGGATACAACACTATCTGTCGGGAAAGGCGGGCGACGTCGATTCTTTTTTGCAACAATTCCTTCCACTCTCCCTGTCCCACCAGTACCAGTTTCCAGTCGGGATATTGTGGCATGACGGGCAGCACATAGTCCAACAACAAGTCGTAGCCTTTCTGTGGATTGTATTTCCCGATAGTCAATATCTGTTTGGCGGCATAATCGCAGCTTTCATCGGGCAGGAAGGAGAGTTGGTTGGGGATGACGGCTATTCTTTTATGTGGGATTCCCACATCTACCAGCGCTTCTCTGTCCCGTTGGGTCAGCGTGACAATGGCGTCCATACGGCCATACAGACATTTCCGTGCCAGCAACGAATAGCTTTTGGCAATTGCCAGTCCCATGTGTTCACTGGCAATATACTTGTGTTGGGGAAACCGCGGCTGGATGAATGCCAAGGCATAACAGGTCATCGGGTCGGTTGCCATCAGAATAGTCGTTTCGATGGGCAGTATAGAACGGATGCCTTTTACCGTATTGCGGAAACCGCTAGTCATTCTTTTGAAAACATTTGGTTCCAGTACGACACCGAGATGCAACAATTCCACGCCAGCCGACAAGGGATAGAAGGATTGCCCACCAATGGTATTGACGCTGACAACCTGTACACGATGGCCATGCTCCTGAAAGCTGTTGGCAAGGTTGGCAACGACGCGCTCGGTACCGCCGGGTTTGGTAATCTCGGCAACGAAAAGGACAATGGAATAGTACATCATACTTCTTTACTTTTTATAACCTTGCCCAATATTCTTTTCCAATAGACATCCAAGGTGAAATGCCTAAAAAAACGCCATCGCAGTTTCCATTCGTTCCTAGACTGCCGTTGGTATCGGAACTGCCTACCCGTTACTTTGTCAAAATCACCGTCGAGGACATGGGCGATGTCGGCCTGGAGTTCTTTTTTAAAATTTTGGTACCAGTCCCAGACTTCTTTTTGCTTTTTTTGAAGCGTGTCTCTGTCAGCCAACAGTTGTTTCATCTGGTCGGCGGCGTCCTTCCAGTCTTTTCCGACGAGAAACGGATGGTCGCCATAGATGTACCTATAACAATCCTCTCCAAGAAAATACGTCGTGACGGGAATGCAGCCCCACTCCAATGCTTCCATCGTGCGAAAACATTCATGATTGATATTACCGAAAGGGGAAGGTGCAAAAACGGCGTTCTTGTAATAGGCAACAAGTTCCTCGGTCGTCTTGGCATCCGCACTGCCCCAGTCTGTACTTTTGAAATACCAGTGCGGGTGGATGCTCTCCAATGCCGAAAGCATGACCTGCCGGTTCTGTTTGATGGCACCTGCAAATACCCATGCAAAGTCTCTTTTATACAATGCCACGTCGCCCATCCTATCGTTCATGTATCCCGACTGAAAACCTAACGGCAAGGTAAAGACATTCGCGTATGCAGAGGCGGGATTCCAGCTTGCGGTACGGAAAACAGCCCTGGCCTTTTTATAGTATTGGGCATGATGGTTTTGTCCTTCATTGGACAGATGGACGAGTACGGGATTATCCAACGAACCAATATAGTCGAGGAGCGGCTGCTTTAGCCTATAGTGGTTCGTTGAATAGACTACAACCGAGTTGGGTAGAATAGTTTGGCAACTGCCATTGTCATAGTAAACATCCTTGGCTATATTTTCCAAAAGCCAATCGTTCCAATATTGGTTTTCAAAATCGGTCTGTGGCCCTTTGGTGGTCTGGTAGATGATATTAAACATGCCTATATTTATCTTGGGTGTTTTTCAAATTTTTTTATAAAATAAAATAGTGACCTGAACCACAACGATGCTGACATGGTACGACATTGTGAATCGTATTGTCCGCGCTTCGGAATGTTCCGTAGGGCATTCCGAAGCCCAGATGAAACGGATTTTAAATCCGTTATTATCAAACGTTCGGGATACGCTTCGCTAACATCCCGAACAGCGAGATAAATGCACGCATCTTTAAGCATTATTTGGACTGATTAAGTTCTCTCGTTTACGTTTCCATATCTCCTTAAAATACCTCGGCGATGTCCGGAACGCCTTTGCCAATGCGCAGAAATGAACTGCACCGCTATTTTGGGTGGCAATTTTAAGGTAGGCATTGGTAAAATATTTGGAGAGGACTTCGCTGTATCGTTCCTTGGGATAAAATCGTTGCTTTTCATTTAGGCTTTCAAGCGCGTTTCTCCACTTGCCCAAAGCCCGATTATCCGATACGGACATGCCCGACCAATCGCCAAACTCCATCCTTGCATGCAAGCCTAGGTGCTGCTCAGCTATTGGATAATACTGCTGGTACGACAGGAACAGACCTTCCAGCATCGACATGATTTTTAATTTGTTGGTCTCGCTCATATTGCTGTCGTGGATTCTGTACTGCATGGTATAGTCAGGGATATTGGCGGCTTTGTACCTGGTCAATGCGCGTATCCAGAGCTCATAGTCCTCGACCAGTTCCATCTCCGGGCTATAGCCGCCAAGTTCCTTGATGACATTGGTGTTCATGACAACGGACGACTGCAAAAAAGGGCAAGCAAATATGGCGGACATCTTAATCCAATCGCTGTCGGTCTCATAGTTCCACTTACGGCGAAACGCGCCCTGGCTGTCAATCGTGAGGACCTGGCTGCCACAGATGTCTATGTCGGGATGCGCCTCCAGGAATGCCACGAGCTTTTCAAAATGCGTCGGCAGCGGCACGTCGTCGGAATCAATACGTGCAAAATATTTTGTGTCGACGAGTGCAATGCCTTTGTTCATGGACTTTGCGACTTTAAGGTTTTGTTGGTTGTTTACCAGTTGGATGCGGTCATCCCTGCCGCTCCACCCTTCGACAGTGGATGCCGTATCGTCGTTGCTGCAATCGTTGACGACGACTAATTGCCATGCGGGAAAAGTCTGCGCCACTATCGCTTCAAGGGTTTGGTATATATACCTAGAAGCATTGTATGCCGGCATGACGACGGTGAGTTGGGTTTCCTGCATTTTTTTGATTGCAATTGTTTTTATTACAGGTTTTCACGTTCCTGATTCTTTTGGTACCATTTTACCCTTTGGGCGATGCACCGATGCGGACAAAATGCGCTTGGAAATCGCGGCTCCATTTCTTCCATTTTTCGGGGTCGCATTTCGGGTCGCCGGACTTTTGGAGTATGTCGTACACGGTATCTAACGCATAATCCTCCGGAAAATTTTGCATGCTGTCAAATTTTCCCCGATACCATTCGTCGTTGAGGTAGTGGTTGACCATCGTCATACTAAAGCCTGTCTGTCCATTGTATCCTCCGGCCGCAGAGGTCAGGTATGTGGAGCGACCCGCCTCTGTGATACATTTTCCAAACATGGTCTCGGGGTGTTTCCTTGCCCATTCGGCAGCCTTTCCCAACTGAACCATTTCCTCTACCCGGGAATCCAACCTTCCGGAATATAGAAACAGCCAATACCGCTTGTCAAAAAAAACGCCGCCAACCTCGTAATAAGTATATAATTGCTGGAAAAAAGTACCCTTGATAAGCTTCAACCTACTCAGGACAGCGTGGATGTAAAAACGGTTCTTGACAATCCATTCTGCGGCAAAATGTATCTTGGGGATGACGGCTTCGACCTCACCGCTCAACAGCACCCTTTCGCCAACATTGGTATTTTCATTGCCCCACCAGCGCAATTTGATGGTATTCATTTTTTTTGCTTTCATCAGTTGCACATAGGCGTCCACGTCCACTGGTGCCGTCACCCAGATATCGTCCTCCGTCAATAGGAAGTAACCACTACCCTGTTCCACCGTATCGTGCCAAAACTGCAATGGGATGGACCTGGTGTAATGCTCCTCTCCCGTGCGTATAGCCTGTTCTATTTCAGTCCGTTTTTTCACGGCATCGTCGGAGAACTGAAAAATCACTTGGGGATATTTTTCCTTGACTCTGTCGATGTATTTCAAGGGTGTGCCATCGTCCAATATGATTACCCTGTAATTTCCCGTCATATATCTGTATATGCTGTACAGGCAACGGTCCAGGAAATAGGGACGGTTGAATGATTTTATGTAAATGTTTGTTGTCATTTATGTCGTTTTTTGATGTGGATATGTTTTGAAACCATACTTATAAAACCTCACCCCCGACCCCTCTCCCAAGTGAGAGGGGTGTGGCGAAACCTAATACTTCGAGTCTCCCCTCTCACTTGGGAGAGGGGTCGGGGGTGAGGTTTTATAAGCCTTTTTACACCTTGTGAAGTAATAAATACCTAATATTTTAATCAATTCCATTGAGATTCCTGCGTAAGCAGGAATCACTTCTTCCTCCACCTTAGAAGCGACTTGACCAACAGCTTTTTCCTGTACGGCGCATCCAGAAAACGCACTACGGAATGTTTGTTCCACAGGAAAGCCGGGAGCATCTTCCAGGAATACCGTTGACAGTTTTCGTGGGTGAACACAACATACCAAAACCATGCGGCGGACTGTTGCAGTCCCCGCTCGTCATAGACCTTGCTTGTTTTGTTAAGGAGGATGACCTGCATCAGCAACTGGTCCATAGCCTTCATCTCTTTGATTGAAACCTTGTCCAACGCGAGCAAGCGGCAGTATTGCTCCATGCGTTTTGCCTTTTGTCCGATGTCGGATTTTTCCAAGAAATCGGCCATGATACGTAGGCGCATGCGGTTCATGTTCTGGTATTGGAGCTGGCTGTGCTGCATGGACAAGTTGTTGCCGTGCATCCGGTATCGCAGTAATACCGCGCCAAGGTTGACCAGCTTACCGTACTGACTAAGGTCATACCAAAGCGCATAGTCTTCCGTATGCAGGTATTCGTAGGGATAGGTCAGATGATGCTCCAACAACACACTCCGTCTGATGATGGCACTTGGGTGGTTGACCGCCGTGTCAAACAAAAGTTTGGCCCTGACAATGTCATCGCCGCCACCGCGCTGGTCTATGATGCTGTACGTTTCGGAAAAACGGTTGATGCTGGAACCACACAGCACAACGTCCGGGTTTTGTTCCATAAACTGCACTTGCTTTTCCAGCCTGTCAGGCAGGGCGATGTCGTCGGCGTCCATACGCACGATATATTTCCCTTTGGCGAGCGAAAGACCTTTGTTGAGGGTTTGGATGATTTTTAGGTTTGTCTCGTTTTTCTCGTAACGGATACGGGAATCGGCAAACGATTGTACAACCGAGGCCGTATTGTCGGTACTGCCGTCATCGACCACCAACAACTCAAAATCACGGAACGACTGTCCCAAAATAGAACCAATTGCCTCTTTCATGAATGCTTCGCCATTATACACGGGCATCAAGACGGTAACAAAACAAGAGGATTGCATAGCGTTATATTGTCGGTAAGGTGGATACTTCCTGGTTACTGGTCAAGGTGATTTTGTTATTTATAATCGTTGGTGTGGGTGCGGTCGGTTTACTTTCATGGACAAGCTCGGGATACATCAGTTTGAACATGAAAAAAAGTGCTACATAGTGCGTATATTCGGTAAACGACTTGAGGTTTATCAACAGCACCATCAGGGTAAAATAAATAAGGAACGCAACGCTCAACCGCGCGATTTTGTAAAAACTGCACCACACCACAGCAATCTCATAGATATAAAACAGCAACATCCCAAATATACCAAAATAAAAAATCAACCGTGCATAACCGACATCTGTACGCATATAAAAACCACCGTTAGGGTCAATATACCACGCATCGCCAATCAGCCAGGTCTTGCTGGACTTGGGCCAGATGGTCAGCATCCAACTCAGCAGGTCGGAGGAATGGGTCTTTAATCCGTTACCTTGCGAAACCGACTCAAACATCTCAAAACCATATTGGAACGCGATATTGTTGGAAGCTATAAATTCTGGGAACAATGCCACTATCGACAACAAAAACAATGCAGCGACCAGCATGATGTTAAATACCCGCAAGATGCCGTTTTTCATCATGGCATAGTCCAGCCGCAAAGACGATACAGACATGAATGCCAACATAAACAGGTCGCAGAACAAGGTTGTCCTCGCCTGAAACATGCCAAGAATACCGATAAATATCAACATAAAAGATATCTTAATCTTATCCCAGCCGCCGAGACTGTACACACGATGGTTCTTCAGTATGATACTGGCAAGCAGCAGCCCCACGCCGTTGGCTACACCCAGGTTCATAAAAAAGGCACCGAACCCCATAAAACGACCAACCGTTCCCCGGTTGTTTAGCTGGACAATCCCCTCCTGTGTCTTGCTTAACAAGAAATTCCTAAAACCGCCATTGAGATACATCGCAAGCCCTAGGCATAACTGAAAAAAGACGACACCCACGCAATAATAGGCGATGACCTGAAAGGAAAGCCGCTCTCCATAAAACCTACGGAATACCCATACCGTGAAATAGCCGCTGCTCAGCATCAGCAGCGGCGTCGAGAAATAATACAAAAACTGCGTGTCGCCGGTACCATTAAAGTTCATACTGACAATCGACAACACCGTCATGCCCAACAGCGGGACGAACAAAGCCAAGAAACGCTTCTTCGCAATAACAGTATGCTGGCTGGGCAGGTAATAGCTGAGCACTTTCAACAACCAGAGCCCCATTCCCAAAAAGGAGATAACCACCCGCATCGACACAGGCATGAACGTAAAGAACACGGGATAGAACTGGAAAAAGACCAACATCCACAGTATCAGCCGCTTGTACCAAGCCACGCTTTTCAATATGTCTCCGAATCTTTCCTGCATTGTTTTACCAGTTTTTCGCCCAGGACCTTGCCGTCCGCCAACGAAATATTTCCCTAGTAAATACGTTCCCACCCTGCAAAAAATTGTATAGGCGATATCGATATTTAACGCCAAAGAAAAAAAGTGGCCAGTCAAACTTGCCATGGACATGTTTTTCCATCAATGTTGTCATCTTATCCAGAATCTTACCATCCCCGTCTTTCATATAACCCCTAAATGCATGAAAGCTTTTCAGGTGCTGCAATCGCCTCCGCATATAGTTGGCACCCATGTTAGGGTCATTTGCACCTGTCGCATTGTCGGCATGGATTCTTTGGGCGACAAATTTTTTGTCTATATAGTAGACTTTTCCAATGGATGCCGCCAATACCTGTATCCACCAGTCATAGGACAGGTCTGTCGCTGGCAATATATACTGCTTGATTCTAGCGGGAAACACCATCCTATGCCCTAAAATCCGGCAATGCCAGAACAAAGTTACCGGGTCATCACCCTCGAACATAGCCCATGAAAACCGTTGTGGCGGTTTTGGCACCACTTCGTTTTCGCCTTTAAATTCATAAGCATCATGGTACACCAAAGTTGCATCGGGATGTTGCCCAAAAACCTTTACGATGGAGGATACCTTATCGGCCATCCACCTGTCGTCCTGGTCGCACCAGGCGATGTATTGACCTTTGGCAAGCGCAACCGCCTTTCCAAAATTTAAACTCCAACCCACGTTTTCCGCGGCAGGATGGATATGGATTTTGGACGGGTAGCGTTGTTGCCATTCCGTCAGGATGTTCCATGTATTATCCTTGCTTGCATCGTCACAGATGATGATTTCAAGATGGGGATAATCCTGCTCTACCAACGACACCAACTGCTCGTCTATGTATTTTTCCCCGTTGTAGGTCGATACCACTATCGACACCAGCGGATTTTCGCTCAAGCTATCCATAAGATGACATGTTTTATTCAATATGTTAGTCGAAAAGCGTTTTTATATGTTTCGTTCCTACGGAACTCAATTTGATTCTTTGCCTTCCACAACGGAATAAATTCCGTTGTAATGGATTGCGGTGGACAGAGTTCCGTAGGAACGGCACATGGAATGTCTCTTTTCAACTCTTTAATACACATTTTTTACCCCCTTGCGAAATATAAATAACCTATTGCGACTACTTCAAAACCCTGCATCCGTATAACAACGCAATAAATGCCGGTTTTCGTTTTAGAAGGTACAGAAATAAGGCACTTTTTCTTTTTTTCATTTTCCACAATGCGATGTAATTGGTACTCGGTAAGTCTTTTGACCAATGCCGATGAATGGCAAGCGCCTGTTCTTTGTCCTGCGCCCGAAAGAAGACCTCCCGGCTCAACCGCATAAGATATGTGGTGCGGAAAAGTATAAACTGATAGTACAGTGCATGACTAGGCGGAAAGAGCGCTTTTTCTGTTTGGTTAAACGCAGCCACGAACGCCATGATATGTGGATTAAGGGAGCGGCTGCTTGACCCGTCCCGTGGGTAATAACGGTAAATGTACCTAGTGGTGTCTATATGTATCCGCGCTGCCTTGCCGATGAGGAACGGAAGCGTCATCGCGTCTTCAAACACTCCTACCTGGTCCGGGAAGGCAACATTTTCGAAAAGCTCGTAACGACATACATAGGTCCATAGATAAGCCAGGTGGTTTCCGGACAAGAACTGCTCCATGAATGCCTGAGTTCCTGTTTCGCAGACCTTTTCCTCAAAAAAGTCGAGAAAAACATTACGCTCCTGGTTGAAATATCTTGCGTTGAAGTACATGATGTCACTGTCCGGATGCATTACGATGGCATTTTTTATGGCAGCAACCGCATCCGTGGCCAACTCGTCGTCTCCGTCCACAAAATAGACATACGCCGTGGACACATGAGCCAGACCTGAATTGCGGGCGGCGGAGACGCCTTTATTTTCGGGATGCTTAACCACTCGGTAACGGACACCTGCGTCACCGTCAAGGATAGCAACTGCCTTATCGATGGACTGGTCGGGGGAGCAGTCGTCCACCAGTATCAACTCAAAATCTTTGTCTGACTGTGCCACTATCGAACGGATAAACCTTTCAATGTAATCTTCAACTTTGTATATGGGCGCGATGATGCTGATGAACATAGTCTTACCATTTTGAAAAAGCCCTGCACAGGCGGATTATGAATATTTCCCTTTGCAGCTTTCCTCCCTTGACGTAATAGTCACGGTACAGAAAATACCTGTTCCTCAACAAAAACAGGAAAAGCCTGGCGTCAAACCGCTGTGGTGTATGCCGTTCATAGTATTTCAAAAAATGGGAAACAAAATACCGGTCGCGTGCCGACATGTTGGGAAGTACGTCGAAATGCCTCAGTGCATGGCGAAGCGGCACGGTCACATTGGCAATCTGCTTTTTCACATCCGAAAAATAGGCACTCCCGGCATGCAGCCGATAAGCCATCAATGCTTCAGGGACGTGCAGCGTCTTGCCGTTGATGCCGACGACAACGTTGATCCACCAGTCATAGACGATGCCGTCGGGGATAGGCAGTATATGTTCCAACAGCCGCTTTTTGAAAAACATTTTATGGCCCGTCAACCGATTGTAAACAAACAATATCCCGCATCCGGAACCTTCGTAGGGCAGCCAACGGTTACCGTCCACGACCGACAGGGATGTATCTTTTCCCAATTCACTCTCGTCATGGTGCAACATGTCCATGTCCGGGTTATTCACAGCATACCGCACCAGCGTGGCAAGCTTGTGTGGATACCATATATCGTCCTGGTCGCAAAGGGCAACATAGTCGCCTTTTACCTTTGACAAGGCAAAGGCAAAATTCTTGTTGTATCCGAGGTTTTCGGGTTGGCGGTACATTTCGATGACGCCAGGGTATTGTGCCTGCCACGCCACAAGCCCGTCCCATGTGTTGTCGGTCGAGCAGTCGTCGCTGATGACAACCTGCATTGCAGGGTAGTCCTGTTGTAGGATAGACGCCAACTGCTCGTCCAAAAATCCAGCACCATTATATGTGCATACAACTACGGAAATCTTTGTAGCCGTTTTATCCATAGACGCGTATGTTTTTGAAAATTAAAAGCCGTCCCTTTTTGTTACGATTGCCGACTGTTGAAACCAATCCTCTCACGGTTGTCCCACTTGCGCTGTGCAGCGTTTTCGTCCAGCAGGTTTTCGATGCTGTCATAAATCTGGTTTAACTGCATGTCGTGTTCCGTGATACGTTCCTGTATCAGCCTCAGTTGCTCTTTTATGTCCGTCTGCTGTAGGAGTACACGCCGCACTTCCACGAAAGCCCGCATAATAGCAATGTTCATGTTGATGGCCCGGTCACTGTTCAGCACACCGCTTAGCATGGCAACGCCCTGTTCGGTGAAGGCATAGGGCAGATACCTTGTGCCGCCTCTACCATTCTTTGAGGTCACAGATTGTGACCTTAAAGGTGTGTTTTGGTTGTTTGAGGTCGCAAATTGCGACCTCAAAGAATCCCATTCCTCTTTGGTAAGCTGGAACATAAAATCTTTAGGGAAGCGTTTGATGTTTCGTTTTACAGCTTCCTTTAATCTTTTAGTTTCCACTTCGTAAAGGGAGGCCAGGTCTCTGTCGAGGATCACCCGCTCGCCCCTTATTTCATAAATGCGGTTCTGGATGGATTGTATGACCTGCATATTGACTGTTTTTTATACTAAATATAAGTGATTCAAACCGCCAGCAACTTACACTTCCTGCAACTCCACCATCCGTTTAAACACGGGCGACTTTTCTTTTAGGTTGTCAAAGGAATCCACATCCAGTATCGTTCCGTTCTTCATCAACACGATTTCGTCGGCGTTCTTGACCGTTGCCAGCCTGTGTGCGACAATCAATATGGTACAGGAACCTTTGAGAGAGTCGATGCTTTCCTGGATGTATTTTTCCGTTTCGGAATCAAGTGCCGACGTCGCCTCGTCCAGTATCAGTACTTCCACGTCTTTAAAGAGTTCCCTGGCGATGGAGATACGCTGCTTCTGACCGCCACTGACATTGATGCCGTTGTTGCCCAACAGCGTGTCTTCCGCGTTCTCCAGTCCGCGGATAAATTCACCCAACTGGGCATCGGCGATGGCCTTTTGGAATTTGGCTATGTTAGCTTCGTCGTTTTTGTCTGCCCACAGCGTTACGTTGTTGTATATGGAATCGTTGAATATGGTCGCATCCTGCGAGATATAACCGATTTTCTTTTGGAAACTTTCACGGTCGAGCACCTTTATGTCCACTTTGTCTACAAGGTAAAGGCCGTCCGTATTGACGAGCAGCCCGGCTATGACGTTGATTAAGGTCGTCTTTCCACTACCCGATTCGCCGACAAAAGCGACGGTTGTGTTCCTCTTGATGTCAAGGTTCAGTTTTTTCAGGATATGGTAGTTTTCGTACGAAAAGCACACATCGCGCAACGACAGCACGTTTTCAAGATGTGTAAATGGCTGCGAGCCTTGCACCTCTTTATGTTCGTCCATTTCCTTTTGGAAATCAGCCACGTTTTCCATGGTTCCGTGCCTTGCTATAAAACTGTTGTATGCCGACTGGAGATTGGACACGCTTGCCAACGCGCGGTAAAAGAAAAGAAGGCTGACGATAATCGTACTCAGCCTGCCGCCCAAGACATACACCTGCAACAGGATGACCAAGGCAACGATGCCTATCAGGATAGGCTCGCGGATGGCGTTGGACAAAGCACTTAACTTCCCCATCCTGAAATTGATATGCTCAATCTCGTCGATATTGCCGTTTATTTTTTTTGCATAGGTAGGGACTGTACCTGTCGCTTTGAGATATTTGAAATTGGATACCAATTGTATGACCATTCCCTGGTAGTTGTTCCCGGCCTTCACCAGTTTCCCTGAGGCGGTTTTGGTATATTTATAGATTTTCTGGAAAATAAAATTAAATAGCACACCGCCAACGACGATGAACAACGCAAACTGGGCATTCATGGCAAAGGCAAAAACCATGTACACCAGGACCATGACAGCACTTTGCAACACACTCAGGTAATCCTTAAAAGCATAAAAAAGGTTATTGGTCTCACCTGTCATCAGGTTCTGGATGCGCCCGATATCGCTCATGACGAAATGCTTGTAGTCCAGCTTGGAAAACTTCCCGACAAACGAGCGTCTTACACGCGTGATGAAATACCGCGAAACCCTGGCGTCGTTCACACCTTTGACATAAAAGAAAATCCCTTTGAACAGAAAGAACAAAAACATAATCAACAGCATATTGGAAAGTGTAAAATCAATATGCATCGACCGGAAAAACTGCACCATACCGTTGTCGCTGCCAGCCGTCGACGATACGCCTCTCTCTTCCCTGTCGGACGCGATCTGGAACAACGGCAAAAACATGCTCAAACCAAAACCGTCCATGACTCCATAGACAAACGTCAGGCCTACAACCAAAAAAATCCTGTAACGCAGATACCTGTAGAAATAAACAAGCGTACTAAAGTATTTATTAAGAATATCTTTCATGTAGTCTCCCTAGGATATTGTTTTGATTATGGTCGTTTGAATCAAGGATATGAAGACAATGCTTACCATCCATGTCCGGATGATGTATATATACCGTGCACTGTATAAATAATTATTGAGATTATTAGAGACTGTTTGAGTTAAGTTTTTCTGTACGGTTTTATATGCTTCCAAAACATAAAAACGTGTATTCCTTCCCGCAAAGTCCCCGCCGCGGCGGGAGACTGTGCGGAGAAGAAAATAAATAACTCAAACAGCTTCTTATTTCTGCATTCAAGACACTATCATTGCTACATCACAGCCTTCCCGTTACCATATCCTTCGGAAAAAAGTTCTTCGTGTCAAACAGGACGGTAGACTTTTCTTTAACGTATTTGGTCAAGTCTATATTGTGGAAGGCACTGTGCGCAACGGCCAATACGATTGCATCGTAGTCTTGCTCCTGCGGAATCGTATCCAGTATGTCAAATCGGTAGGTCTTTTTTACAAGGCTTTTATCCACAATCGGGTCTACAATAGTGACATCCGCGCCAAAGTCCACAAATTCCCTGTACATATCGGCGACCCTGGTATTCCTGAAGTCGTCACAGTTTTCCTTAAAGGCAAAACCCAGAATGAGCACTTTTGCGCCGTTGATGGATTTGTTCCTTTGGACCAATAGCTTGACGACCTTGTTGGCGATGAACATAGGCATAAGATTATTGACCCGTCTGCCGGACAACAACACCTCTGGTGAATAACCCAACTGCTGTGACTTGTATGTAAGGTAATATGGGTCGACGCCTATGCAGTGTCCCCCGACAAGTCCGGGCCGGAAGGGCAAAAAGTTCCATTTGGTGGACGCCGCATCTATTACCTCATTGGTGTCGATGTTCATCCTGTCAAATATCAGCGCCAGCTCGTTCATAAACGATATGTTGATGTCCCTTTGGGCGTTCTCGATAACCTTGGCAGCCTCCGCAACTTCTATGGAGCTGACACTATGCACTTGCGCATGGGGAAGGATAGACTGGTATAGCTCTTTTACAATATGCAAAGTAGGCGCATCGGAGCCGCTCACGATTTTGTCGATTGTTTCCAACGTGTGTACCGTATCTCCGGGGTTGATTCTTTCCGGTGAATAGCCCACGCCAAAGCCATCGTTGAGTTTCATACCAGATACGGCCTCCAATACGGGCACGCATATTTCGCGTGTGCATCCGGGATAAACGGTTGACTCATAGACGACGACATTTCCCTTGTGCAATACTTTGCCAATCATCGCCGAAGCACTCTTAAGTGCCGAAAGGTCGGGAACATGGAAAGAATCCACGGGAGTAGGAACCGTGACGATGAAAACATCTGCTTCGCATTTGTCGTCCAACGTATCGGCCACTACTAATTTGCCATTATGTATCTGTTGTTGGGCTGTAAGGTACACAGGACTGCTTTTTAGCTTTTCCAGATATATGCTATCTGTATCTACGCCATACACCAGGTATTGACGGGACAACGCCAACGCCAAAGGAAGACCTACATAACCAAGACCCAATACGGCAACTTTATTTATCAAGTCATTTATTTTTTAAATGGATTAATTTTCCTGATTTTCTTGGCAATATTACTGAGGAAAGCGGACTTGCCGACATCTTCACCATAGTATCCTTCGTTTTTGACACCATACCCGTAACTATAGCTATAGCCATAACCGTAGCCGTAGCCATAACCATATCTCTGTCCAGACCGTATGTCGTTTAAGACCACTCCCACATTTCTAATCTTATCCTCTTTTATCATGTTCCTAGCAATGCCTAGCTGTCCTTTCAGCGTATAGTTCTGCCTGATTACATACAACATGACGTCTGCAAATTTAGCAATGATAAACGCATCTGTCACCAACCCAATCGGTGCCGTGTCAACCACCACATAATCAAACATGGTTTTTACTTCCGAAAGAAGGGAAGCTGTTTTTTCCTGCATCAACAGTTCAGACGGATTGGGCGGTACGGGACCAGAGCTGATAAGAAACAGATGGTCATCAATTCCTGACGATTTGATGATGGAAGCAACAGGTATATCAGAAATCATATAGTTGGTGTAGCCGTTGTGATTGTCGAGTTTCAACATTTGGGAAATCTGGGGTTTACGTAAGTCGAGTTCCATGATCAACACCTTTTTTCCGGATATGGCAAGAGAAAGAGCTGTGTTCAACGAGTTGAACGACTTCCCCTCTCCGCTCATACTGGATGTAAACACGACGATAGGATTGGTCTTGCCGCTGGTAAGGAACTGGAGATTAGTCCTCAGTATCCTAAACTGTTCGGCCAAGACGGAACGCGCTTTTTCCTTGACGACCAAGTGGGTAGCAGTCCTGTTGTGCCCTATCTCACCCACAACGGGAACATGCAATACGTCAAGAACCTCTTTTTTGGTTCTGATCTTATTGTCAAAAAGTCCAATCAAAGCTATAATGGTTACAGGCACGGCAAGTCCAATACCGATTGCCATGATGTGTAGCAAGCTACCCTTGGGACTCACCGGGCTGGCATCGCATTTGGCGGGATCTATCAGTTTGGAATTAGAGGAGGAACCCGCACGGTAGATGTCCATCGACTCCTTTTTGTTGAGGAGCATGGTATAGAGCTCCTGCTCCACGTCCAGCCCATTGGTAAGCTGCTGGTATATTTTTTGGAAAACGGGAATCTTGGACAAGGTATCGTTGGACAGGGTGTATGTTTTCTCTGACTTGGCCAACTCCTGCATATACCTGCCACGTTCCGAACCCGCGGCAGCCAACATATTGACTGTTGCACGGCGTATCTGGTTTTCCAAGTCGATTAGGACAGGATTTTCAGGACCACTGTATTCCAGGTAGTGCGCTCTTGACAATACCATCGTGTTGTACGCAGTCGCATAAGTCTTGAAATCGGGAGTCGACAATTCCATGTCCGAGGGCACGATGGGGTAACCGCCGGCTTTTACTTTTTCGACAAATGCGTCCAGCAGGTTGAGCTGATACCGCACCTCGGACACCTCTCCCATTTCGGAAACCACCTTGCCTATCGATGTCGACAGCGACGCCGCGTCTGGTGGTAGTATTTTATACGCAATCAGAAACTTGGTAACGCTGTCCTGCGCCTCCATGATCTCTTGGTGCAGAATGGTCATACGTTGCTCTATGAACTTGACAGTACTGTCAATGACCCTGTTTTTGTCCTCGAGACTAATGTTGGCATATACATCATACAGGACATTGATGATGTCCTCTCCTTTCTTGGGTACCGTAGTATTGGTACTCAACTGGATGACGGTTCCATCATTGATGTTCTGTGCCTGTATGCCACCCAGATAGTTGACGACGGTTTCATCAAAAGGTGCAATGTCGACGTTGATGATCTCGTTGTACTGCCCTCTTGGGTTGGGAGTTATGACAAAATGAAAATTACTATAAAAGACCGTATCGTAATACCGAAGGCGACGGTAGGTATTTTCACCCGTCTGTAGCTGGTAGCTGTCTGAGTTGGGGGTCAGTTTCAGGACGAGGTGTTTCCACGGCAGGCTATCCTTGGGAGCGACAATTTGTAGGCGTATGGGGCTTTTGTCATACAGTTCCGTGTTTTTGATCCTACCCATGACCGTATAAGTGATATTGAGATCCAGTGCCTTGACGACCATACCGACAACATAACGGGACTTAATGATTTCTAATTCATTAGAGACATTAATTGAATTAGAAATACCGGATCCTAAACCGGAAAACACATCCTGCGTACCAGCCAACGAATTGTCCACGTTGCTGCCGGTCTTTACCATAAAACGAGCCTTGACCTGATACACTGGCACACTGTATTTCATATAGTAATGCCAAACGACCAATGCCAGTATCAGTGAAATAACAAACAGGTACCAGTAGTGGAGATACTTGAAAAATAAGGACTTTAGCTCTAAGTTGTCTTTGGATGTTGTTGCCTCTTGTTCCATTCGCGCTATTGACGAGTAATTGAAATAATGTTTAAAATAAATGTTGCGCTATCGCCTGAATATGAAATACAAACTAAAAACACCGGCAATCATATACAGATAATTGCGGAGAGACCTTGAATAAGGATCGTTGAGGAAGCCCTTATCCTTGTTGGGCCTGACAAAAACAATGTCGTTTTGTCTTAGGTAATAATATTCGGATTGGAAAATATCCGTATTTCTAAGGTCGATGTGATGGATTTGTTTTTGACCATCCTTTTCTCTTATAAGGATGACATCTCCCCTGTTGGAAAAGCTGGTAAAGTCGCCCGCGGCCAACACCGCGTCGATAACGGACGTCTTCTCAGAAGACAGAGGCACCCTGCCGGATTTTGCCACCTCGCCCATGACTGTGACGCTCGGGCTGACAAGCCTGACCTCGACCGTAGCATCCTTCAAAAAACGGGAGCGAAGAATCTGGGTCAACGTATCTTTCAACTGGCGCACCGTCATACCCTGCACATGCAGGACACCGATAAATGGATAGTCGATATCGCCCGAGGGATTGACCCTGAAACTATTGGGGATGGGGTTGGACAAACTGGCGGCAGTCCCTCCGGAAGCCGCCACGGCATTCCCGGAAAAACCGGAAAGAGATGTCGTGTTCGTAATGTTGAACGGTGCCGCCAACGCGGGTACGGCACTCACCACATTGATGTTGATATCATCCAACGGCAAAAATTTCAGGCTAAAATCATAATCCTTGATCGGTACCGAACCATGCGTACTGTCTGTCAGATCCTGAAAATACTGATAACGCTTCGTTGAATAGCAGGATGGAAATACGAACGCAAGGACTATCGGCAAGACCAAACAGAAAAATAGATACTTTAAGGGGGTATATTTTTCCACTTCGTTTTTTTTACTTTTGACTCAATTTTACGCCCCACCGATTTGAATCGGGAATCGGGACCAGATATTACCTTAACGCATATCTATGGTATTTATTTTATGCCCTAGAAATTTGTGGCTTACAAACCCAATCGGTTATTCATTTTTTCCCACATCGAAATGCGCCCATTGAAATTTTTCATTTCGCTTTTATGTAATAGGTAGATTTCTGAACCTATCTTTACATCGATAATGAGCGAACTTAACCTCCATAACCAAGACCGGTCTCTTTCCGATCCGGAGCGCGAATACGAAAACAGTATCCGCCCCAAGGATATTGACCAGTTTGCAGGGCAACCGCAACTGATTGACAACCTGACGATTTTCATCAAAGCGGCCAAACTGCGTGGCGAGGCACTTGACCATACACTGTTCCACGGCCCTCCCGGACTGGGCAAAACCACCCTTTCCAGAATCGTCGCCAACGAGATGGGCGTCAACATCAAGGAGACCTCTGGCCCCGTCATCGAAAAACCAGGCGACCTGGCAGGCTTGCTCACGTCGCTTGAACCCAACGATATCCTGTTTATCGACGAGATACACCGTCTGAGTACCGTCGTCGAGGAATACCTGTATGCGGCAATGGAAGATTTCCATATTGACATCATGATCGACTCAGGCCCCAACGCACGCAGCATCCAGTTGAACATCAACCCGTTTACACTCGTCGGAGCGACGACCCGCAGCGGGCTGTTGAGCGCACCGCTCCTCTCCCGTTTCGGCATCAAGTCCCGGCTGGAGTATTACAATTCTGAAGTATTGAAAAAAATCATCCAAAGAAGTGCCGCCATCCTCAACACGCCCATCAAGGAAGACGCAGCTTTGGAGATTGCGCGCCGCAGCCGTGGCACACCCCGTATTGCCAACGGACTTTTACGGCGTGTGCGGGATTTTGCGCAGGTACTGAACAACGGCATTGTTGATAAAGAAATCACGCAACAAGCTTTGAAAGCATTGAACGTGGACGAAGACGGTCTGGACGAAATGGACAACCGTATCCTTTCCGCCATTATTGAAAAGTTCAAAGGCGGCCCTGTAGGCATCACGACCATTGCTACGGCAGTAGGTGAAGAATCTGGCACGTTGGAAGAGGTGTACGAACCCTTCCTGATACAAGAAGGATTTTTGCAGCGTACACCGCGTGGACGGGAAGCAACCTTAAAAGCCTACCACCACCTCAAAAAAGTGCCGCCCAGCAGCAAACAAAATGGCGTTTTGTTTTAAATCTTACCTGTTATACGATAATGAAATTCAATATAGACCAATAATTTTTATTATTCCGCTCTTCAGGATTTGTAATCCTGAAGCCGTATCGGCGGATTTGCAATCCGAAAATAGCAGTGCATTGCAAATGCACGGATAAGCGTTCGGGATTGCAAATCCCGAACAGCACAAATGGATTTTT
>JASGDY010000036.1:0-26477 GCA_047606825.1 Chitinophagaceae bacterium | reverse complement strand
GCTCTTCAGGATTTGTAATCCTGAAGCCGTATCGGCGGATTTGCAATCCGCAAATAGCAGTGCATTGCAAATGCACGGATAAGCGTTCGGGATTGCAAATCCCGAACAGCACAAATGGATTTTTGGCCTAAAATATAAATTAAAATCGTATTATATAAAAAATGTCGGTCGTCTTCCCTTAGGCAAGACGACCGACACATACAACCTTTACATCAAGACCAGTTTTACTTGTCAGGCTGGTTGGCAAAATCCTTACAGTAATTGATGTGCCACTGCTGGTAACGTTTCAGCTCGTCGTCCAGCCTATTGGAAAAATCAGTGTAATCTTTCTTGCTTGGCTCTGTCCATAGGACTTCGCTCAACGCCGCAAGCCTTGGGAATACCATATATTCCACTTTGGAGGGACTGGCCATGTATTCCGTCCATACATTACCCTGCGCACCGAGTACGTATTTACGTTCGTCGGGACTTAGTTCTTTTGGAACGGGGTCGTAGCCGTAGACGTTCTGTATGGGCAGGTAGCCGCCGATGGTCACGGAATCCTCGTTTTTCTTTTGGTTGTGGTCGATGTAGACGTATGCACCCGGCGTCATGATGACGTTGTGTTTGAGTTTAGCTGCCGCGATGCCGCCTTCTTCGCCGCGCCAGCTCATGACCGTCGCGTTGGGCGCAAGGCCACCTTCCAGTATTTCGTCCCAACCGATGATGGACTTTCCTTTGCTGTTGAGGAACTGCTCTATCCTGTGGATGAAATAACTCTGCAACCCCTCTTCGTCCTTCAAGCCCTTTTCCTTGATGAGCTGCTGGCAGAAGGCGGATTTTTTCCAATAGTCCTTAGGTGCTTCATCCCCACCGATATGGATGTATTTGGAAGGGAAAAGCGGAATGATTTCATTCAACACATCTTCCAAAAACTTGAACGTATTCTCCGAAGGCACAAAGACGTCAGGGTAAACGCCCCATGACTGCTGCACTTCCTTGCCATCGCGCGGCCCGTACCAAGTCACACCTTCCAGTACCTGTGTAGGCTGGTCGGGGAAAGCACTCAATTCCGGATAGGCTGCAATCGCCGCAGAGGAGTGGCCGGGCATTTCGATCTCGGGAATGACGGTGATGTAGCGGTCTGCCGCATATTTCACGATGTCCTTGACCTCTTCCTGTGTATAGAAACCGCCCGATCTGGTCTCGTCGTTGCCCTTGCCCGGATGAGGCCCGATGATAGTTCCGTTACGCCAGGCACCGACCTCTGTCAACTTGGGATATTTCTTGATTTCGATGCGCCAACCCTGGTCTTCCGTCAGGTGCCAGTGGAAGGTGTTCATCTTGTGCAAAGCGATAAAGTCAATATATTTCTTGATAAAGTCAGCCGGCATGAAATGCCGTCCGCAGTCCAGCATCAAACCGCGGTACTGAAAACGCGGCGCATCCGTAATCTGGACAACGGGCAAGGTCAGATCGCCACCTGTATAATCGGTCGGCAGCAACTGGATAATACTTTGGATACCATAAAAAACGCCTTCCTCATCCACTCCGGTCACTTTTATCGTTCCTTTGGATGAGCTAACCAACGTATAGGAACCGGGCGTCGCTCCTTTGCGGGGAACGACCTGCAATACAATGTCCGTCTTGCCGGACGACTTGCTTTTCAACTGTACATTGTAGAACTTTTGCAGATAGTCCTTCAGGAACGTTGCGGACTTTTCGGTTTCCTTTCCTGCATTGATGGTGGTCGCGGACGAGATTTTGAATGTCTTCCCGGACTCTGTGGTGATAAACTGCGGTTTAGGGATAATGTTCACTTGTTGCGCCCTTCCTTCTGCGATGGCTGCCAACAGCCCAAGGGCCAGCAAAACTCTTTTCATAAAATAAAATGGTATGATTGAGGCTTAAAAGTAAGGAAAAACAAGAATGCCAGACGACACAACCGATTGTGAATTTTTTTCTTAACAACCGATTGTGAATTTTCTCCCACAGATTACACGGATTAGCACGGATAAAAACATCTGTGGTTTCCTGTGCCGTCTGTGAGCCACTATCTTTGACGAAGAATCATTTTTTCTACCCATGAAAAAATAGGCCATTATCTATTTACAGTAGAGAGACGGGGACAATCGAAACCTATTTCCACATTCCCAAACTTCCGATAAGCTGCATTCACATACAAGAGAAGTCGGAGCCATTTCAAATTTTCGCTCATTAGTTATATGAATAGGGGGACACCGGCCACTAGTAGTTCTACTGGCGTGGTGTCTTCCCCCGCCAGCAAAAATTTGAAATGTCCCGAGAAATCTTCCCCTTTCCAAATTGACCAATATAAGCCTTCGTTCGTTACCTTTGCGCCTCATCGACCAGGACTATGTCCTTACAAATAAAGAAATAGATCGAATGAAAAAAGATAAGATGCCCATCATCGGAGCCGTGCTTTTAGGGATTTTGTTTATTGCGTTTTTCATGGTGACCAACAAGCAGCAGGAGCAGCATGCGCACCAGGAAAAGATGAAGCAGGATTCCATTGCCAGAATTGAAGCTGCGAAAATCAAACCCGTCAATGTGGCGGATTCCCTACGTCTCGACTCCATCAACAGGACACAGGCCGCAGGTAGCTTTACCCAGGCGGCCGTCGGTGCTGAAAGCGAAATCGTCGTGGAAAACGAACTGATGCGCGCGACGTTTACCAACAAAGGCGGCCAGTTGAAAAAAGTAGAACTCAAAAATTTCCATTCCTACAACAACGCCAATATGCCCGTGGTCATCGGCGGCGGCAAGGACGATTATTTTGGATATAAACTCAATACTTCCAATACGGTTTCCACACCATCAAACGAACTGTTGTTTGCGGCATCACCGGTCGTGAAAAACAGCGACGGCAGCCAGACGTTGACGTTTACGCTGCAATCGGCAGGTGGACAGAAAATAGAACACCAATACCTAATCCGCCCCAACCAATACATGATCAACTGGACGCTGAACCTCGTTGGTGCTTCCGGCTTGTTTACCAACAACCAGTTGAATCTGCACTGGAACACGCAACTGCACCAGCAGCAGCGTGCAGCGGACTACGAAAAACAACGTTCGCGTCTGGTCTACTATGCCGACAATAGCTTTGACTATTCCACGGCAAAGGCGACTTCCGAAATGGACAAGAAAATCGAAAAACCGGTCAGTTGGATTGGCTTTTCGCAACAGTTTTTCAACGCGACACTGGCCTTGAACAAGGAAACTTTTGCCAGTGCCGACGCCAAGATGGTCGGCATTGCCGACACAGCGACAGGCCAGTTGTTTGACGCAAGTGCCGACTTGCAGTTGAAACTGCCCACCTCCGCTACGGTTTCCATCCCGATGCAGCTATATTACGGGCCGAACGACTACACCATATTGAAACAATATGACAACGGGATGAAAAACATCGTGGACCTCGGTTCCGGTATGTTTTCTTTCGTCAAATACATCAACCGTGGCGTCGTCATTCCCGTGTTCAACTTTATCACAGGATTTGTTTCCAACTACGGTTGGGCGATTGCGATATTGACACTGGTCATCCGTATATTGCTGGCACCGCTGACCTATTCCAGCTACAAGAGCGGCGCAAAGATGAAAGTCCTGCGCCCCGAACTGGACGCACTGAAAAAGAAATACGGCAGCGACCAGCAGGGATTTGCGATGGAGCAGATGAAGTTTTTCCGCGAGGCGGGCGTCAATCCGATGGGCGGCTGTATCCCGATACTGTTCCAGATTCCGATATTCTTTTCGCTGTACAGTTTCTTCGGATCCAATATCGCGCTGCGCGGCAAAAGTTTCCTTTGGGCCAATGATTTGTCGTCTTACGATACGTTTTTCCATTGGAACGCGCATATTCCGGTATTAGGCGACCATCTGAGTCTGTTTACGTTGTTGTCCGCCATCACCAGTTTGCTCATGTCGCTGTACAATATGAACGCAACACCGCAGACGCAGGACAATCCCGCGTTGAAATATATGCCGTTCATCATGCCCGTCGTGTTCCTCTTGTGGTGGAACAACATGCCGTCGGCATTGACTTGGTACTATACCGTCAGCAACGTGATGACCTTGCTGATTCAAATCTTCATCCAAAAAGTAGTCATCAACCACGACAAACTGTTGGCCGACATCCAAGCGAAAAGAAACGCGCCGAAAAAAGACAAAAGCAAATGGCAGCAACGCATGGAACAGATGACCGAAATGCAGAAAAAAATGCAGGAAGCCAAAGAGCGCGCCAATAAAAGATAATTTTCTAGAGACGCACGGCTGTGCGTCTTGTTGCAAGCCCACAGCTCTTGAACAACCCAATGCTTGAGCTGCGGAGAACGGAGAAATAATACGATAATGAAATTCAATATAGACCAATAATTTTTATTACGCCGCTCTTCAGGATTTGTAATCCTGAAGCCGTATCGGCGGATTTGCAATCCGCAAACAGCAGTGCATTGCAAATGCACGGATAAGCGTTCGGGATTGCAAATCCCGAACAGCACAAATGGATTTTTGGTCTAAAAATAAATCAAAATCGTATAATAAAGAACAGCCCAGCGGAGGTATCCGCCGGGCTGTTCTTTATTTAGGCAATGCCAGACAATGGTTGAAAAAGGGACATTTACCTTTGTTCACCTACGGTGGCCGCTTCGCGGTCGGTGAGGATAGTTCAAACTTTCGCATATTGAACATGGTGGCGGTCGGTGTCTCCACCGACCGCCAGGACGTAGAGACGGAAACCATCCGTCTTTATTCCAAGATTGGCAATATCAGCTTGCTTTCATGTCCTTTGGCGTGGTAGACCTTGATGTCCGCTTTCTGGAAATCGCTGTCCTTGGCATGGTAGATGTCCACGTATTTCTGGGGATTGCGGTCTGCCAGCGGAAACCAGGTGCTCTGGACCTGCACCATGATGCGGTGTCCTTTTTTGAACGTGTGGGCAATGTCGGGCATCGTGTATTTCACTTCCGTAATCTTCCCGGGAACAAAAGGTTCGGGTTTTTCAAAACTGTTGCGGAAACGTCCACGGAAGATGTCGCCACGCACGAGCATCTGGTAGCCGTTCATCACATAGTCCGTCTTGTCGTTGTCGTACTTGAAATCGTCGGGAAACACGTCAATCAGCTTCACCACAAAATCCGCGTCGGTCGTGCTGATGGCGACCTGCAAATCCGCCGTCAACGGACCTCCCAAAGTCACGTCCTTGTCCAGAACATCGGTCTGGAACACCAGCACGTCGGGGCGCCAAGCCGCAAACCGCTGGTCGTCCGTCATGTACTCACGTGTGCGGTGCTCCTGCACGCCGTCGGTATAGGGAACAGGTTTGGACGGGTCGCTGGTATATTGCGAAAAAGCGTCCGCCGTATTGGTCGGCGCGTCAAAAGCCAAGCCACCATCTGCCTGCAAATATATCGGCGTTTCGGTCTCGTCGACGGGCGGCCATTTGTCAAAAGCTTTCCATTCGTTTGCGCCAGTGAAATAGATATTGGCTTCTTTTATGTTGTCGATGGAGCCTTTGCCTTTCAAATAATAGTTGAAATAAGGCAGTTCGATATTGTCAAAATACCATTTCGCGGTCTTGCTGCCATACTGGACATTTCCCAGAAACTCGCCGTCGCCGCCACGACCCGCCCACTGGCCGTGGAACCAAGGCCCCATAACGATTTTGTTGTTGTTCTTGGCTTTGGTTTCGATGGCCTTGTAGGTACTCCACGCACCGAAACAGTCCTCGGCGTCAAACAGACCGCCGACGACGAGCGTGTTGGTCGTGGGCAGGATATTTTCCGTATGGTTGCGGACATTGCGTGCCTGCCACCACTGGTCATAATTGGGATGCGCCATCAAGTCCTTCCAAAACGCGATGCTGTCGCCCATCATCTTGGAAAGGTTGGGCAATGCGCCCGTTTTCAAATAAAAAGCATAATTGTCCTCCGTCCAGAAATTAAAAGGGGTCGGACCTACGGTCGTTGGTTGGGGGCGCGGCTGTCCAAAACCTGTATAAAACGCAAAACCATCCATTGCCATGAACGCGCCGTTGTGGTGGAAATCATCGCCCACAAACCAGTCCGTCACTGGCGCCTGGGGACTGACCGCGACGAGTGCCGGATGCTTGCTGACCGCCGCCATCGTCGAATAAAAACCCGGATAGGAAATACCAAAAACGCCGACCTTGCCGTTGTTGCCTTGCACGTTTTTGACCAGCCAGTCGATGACATCGTAAGTATCGCTCGCCTCGTCAACGGTTTTGCCGGTTTTGTTTTCAATGAACGGACGCACGTCCACAAACGTGCCCTCGCTCATCCAGCGGCCACGCACGTCCTGCGTCACCATGATGTAGCCTTCTTTGAGGTATTCTTTGTAATAACCGATATAGTAAGGTTTGTACTTGTCCGCTCCGTAAGGGGCACAGGAATACGGCGTGCGCGTCATCAGTATCGGATGTTTTTCGGACAAGTCCTTTGGCGCGTAAATGGAGGTAAACAACTTAACGCCATCGCGCATCGGTATGGAAACCTCGATTTTGTCATAATGGTTACGGAACCAAGCGGAGTCGATGTCCTGCGCCTGCGCCTTTCCGACCAGACAAGCAGCCATCAACAGATACATCATTTTCTTCATGGAGTATATTTTATTTGCAGAGGAGAAAAATAGGTCGTGAAGATACGGGAAAAAAGAAGGAAAATTATTGCTGTCGTTATAGAAGCTTTTTGAGTTATTTATTTCCTTCCCGCAAAGTCCCCGCCGCGGCGGGAGACTGTGCGGGAAGGAATACACGTTTTTATGTCTTGGAAGCATATAAAACCCTACAGCAAAACTTAACCCAAACAGTCTCATAATTTCTATAAGCACCCCAGCGATAGAGGAGCTTACTTTTTCCAAAGACATTTTTACGCAGTTCGCAGTATAACAATCCGCTATCTTTGCCACCCGATTCAAACCATTTTTCATTTTTTACTTTTACCCTTTTACTTATCCAACCATGGACGACTTATCACAGATAAAAGAAAACCTTTCCCATATACATTCCCGGATGTCGGCAGCATGTGCCAGAGCCGGCAGAAACCCCAACGACGTGCGCCTATTGATGGCGACCAAAACCGTCACCGCGGAAAGAATCAAACTTGCCCTCGGCCTCGGCGAAAACCTTATCGGCGAAAACAAGGTACAGGAATACGCCGAAAAATGGGAAGCACTGAAAGACCTCAGAATCGAACGCCATTTCATCGGCCACCTGCAAACCAACAAGGTTAAAGACGTCATCAAATACGTCTCCTGCATCGAATCCATCGACCGCATCGAACTCGTGGAAAAATTGAACCAGCGCCTTCAATACGAAGGCAGGACTATCGACATCTATCTGGAAGTCAACACTTCCCACGAGGAAAGCAAATCAGGCATCGAACCGGAAAACGCACTCCAACTTTTGCGGACAATCAAGCAATACGACACCTTGCACATCAGAGGCCTGATGACCATCGGACTGCCCAGCGACAATCCGGAAAAAGTAAGACCTTGTTTCAGAACACTCGTTGCCATACGCGAAAAGGGCCAGGATGCGGGTTTGCTCCCCGACTTTTGCGAACTCTCGATGGGCATGAGCCACGACCTGGAAACCGCGATTGAGGAAGGCAGCACCATTGTGCGCGTGGGTTCGGCTATTTTTGGGAAAAGAAATTATGTTTAATGCCCAAGGCTTTGCGGAACAAAGTGCTTTGCAGCTCCTAACTAAATATCGTATAAGCAATCCAACTAAAAATATATGCCAGCGCAGTCATATAGGTAAACTGTACAAAGGGCCATTTCCAACTTTTGGTTTCTCTTTTGACGATGGCGAGCGTACTCATGCACTGCATTGCCAGCACGTAGAATACCATCAAGGCGATGGCTGTCGCGTCGGTATAGACGGGTGTTCCGTCGGCACGTTTTGCGGAAGCCATTTTTTCTTTCAGGGTTGTGTCGTTGTCGGATTCGACGCTGTACAATGTCGCCATTGTGCCGACGAAAACCTCACGTGCAGTAAAAGAGGTAATCAAGGCGATGCCTATTTTCCAGTCAAATCCCAAGGGACGGATGGCAGGTTCGATGGCATGCCCAAGGATGCCAGCGTAGGAGTTTTCCAGTTTGGCGGTTCCTTTTTCGAGGTTGATCTGATCTATGGCAGCGGTATCGGTAGGCGGAACTGCCGCAAAAGCCTGTTCGTATCGGGTTTCGACGGCGTTCATCCGCTTGGATGGTCCATACGAGCTCAAAAACCATAGGCATAGGCTGATGACGATGATGATACGTCCCGCGTCCGTTACGAAGATTTTGGCTTTTTCGACCATGGTAATACCGATGTTTTTCCAGCGCGGCCCGCGGTACAGTGGCAGTTCCATGATGAAAAAGCTTTTTTCCTTGATTTTTATCCAGAACTTCAGTGCATACGCCACTATGAGCGCCATCACGATACCCAACAGGTACATCGCCATCATGATAAGTCCTTTCTGGATGTTGTGGTTCTCGGGTACCATCAGGCCAATCAATACGACGTATATCGGCAGTCTTGCGCTACAGCTCATAAAAGGCGTGACCAGTATGGTGATCAGCCGTTCTTTCTTGTTTTCGATGTTGCGGGTGCTCATGATGGAAGGTACGGCACAGGCAAATCCACTGATCATCGGCATCACGCTTTTGCCATTGAGTCCCACTTTTCGCATGAGCTTGTCGCTGAGGAAGCTGATACGCGCCATATAACCGGTATCTTCCAAAAGGGTAATCAACCCAAACAGTATCATGATCTGCGGCACAAAGACGACGATGGCGCCCAGTCCCGCAAGAAGCCCGTTGACCAGTAGGTCGCTCCACCAGACGGCGGGCAGTGTGCCGTCCAGCCAACTTGTAAACGTGGTAAAAAGCCAGTCGATGCCGTCCATCGGATACTGGGCAATCCAGAACACGCCCTGGAACAGCAGAAAAAGAACAGAAAGCATGATGACATAGCCCCATACACGGTGCAGGAGGAGGTTGTCCAGTTTTTCGGTAAAAAGTTTTTTCTGCAAGGGATCGGGCAACACCACGTTTTTTTGTATGATGGCATTGATATGTCGGTATCGTTGGAGTATTTCTTCCGCCTGTGTCTTGGTCGGGTTAAAGTTGTTGCTTTGCTCCGCGTTTTCAATATCAACCTGCAAGGTATCGTTCAACGGAAACTGTTCATGGTTGATCAGGTAATGCAGGGAAGCATAGTCGCAAGTTCCGGGAATCAGTTTTTGCAACGCACCTATCGCATCGGCAGCCAACGGTTTTATCGGAATGAAATCCTTGACAGGCGCATTCTGCTTCTGCATTACCACTTGCGCCATTACTTTTTTCAGTTCGTCAATACCTTTGTCTTTTCTCGGGTTGACACCCACGACAGGGACACCGAGTTCCCTTTCGAGACCGGGTATGTCAATCTGTATGCCTTTTTTCGCGGCGATGTCCATCATTGTCAGCGCAACGACGACGGGATATTTCAGGTCTATCAACTGGGAACAGAAAAGTAGGTTGCGCTTGAGGTTACTGGCATCCACGACCAGCAAAATGATGGACGGATGGACCGCCTTGTCCTGTCGCATCAACACGCGGTAGGCGACCCATTCGTCCTCGCGGCGCGGATACAGGCTGTACGTCCCCGGCAGGTCAACCATCGTGGCATGTATGTTGCCGGGGAGCAAGGTGCCTCCTGTCTTTTTGTCCACGGTCACGCCGGGAAAGTTGCCTACCTGCTGCCTTAATCCCGTCAAGGAATTGAACAGAGAAGTCTTGCCTCCATTGGGGTTTCCGACCAGCGCAATCTGCAAATGGGTGTTGTCCTGTTCCGTCTTCATGTGAAATGTAAAGCTACAAAGCTACTATCTCCGTTCAAATTTGGTTTACGAAATGCGGAAGACTTTCGCCGCAAGGTTGATTTGGGCTTATTTTTTGTGTTTGGCTAGGAAGTTTTGCAAAATATTAAGGATTTTTGTACCGTCATGAAACTAGTATTGGACATAGAAGACCTCACCGATGATTTTTTCGAAGGTGTCCGTATGTTTGGCGTGGTCTCAACATACAAAAACTATAAATTTGTCTGGGAAGTCAACAACGCCCTGGGCCTGGCTTTCCGCTGCATCCCCGAAAACGAAATCTCCATCCAAAAAAAGAACCGCCAATGCTATTTCCCAGTCTATCAGCACAACGTCAAAAACTCCACGGTCTCCTACTATTGCTACCACAACTATTTTGACGGCGAGGCATTACTGCCCGAACTGAAAAACATCGACTTCATCTGCCTCGTCAAAGGTGGGGACAGCATGAGTGAAAACGAATGGAAGCAACTCCTCGCCAACGTCAAATCCGTCAACTGCGTGCAACTGGTCAGCGAAATCAGGCTTGAGCAAATCAAAAAACGCGAAAATCTGGTATTTTGACCAAGTAACATCGTTCCGTTCCACAACATAAAAAACATCTTTTTTCCAATTGGCATAACACGGCTTCGTCCTTGTCGTTTTTTCTTTTCTTGATTGTTTTCCGCTAAAAAGACAGGTTTTTTAGAAGGGTAAATACGTCCTTTTAGAAGGCATTATAAAATTTTATATACATTTCATTATAAAAAAATTAGGTAAAAGGAAAAAGTCTACTATATTTGTGGACAAATAAGCGTTCTCAACAATTGAATAAGTACATAATAGCCGGTTTTTTCGCTGTGGTATCCATGCCCAATATCAGCGTAAGTGCCCAAAAGCCGAATGTTGTTTTCATTCTTGCGGACGACATGGGATATGGAGATGCGGGGTTTACCGGACAAAAAAAGATTCAGACGCCCAATCTGGATGCTTATGCTTCGGAAGGCATTGTTTTCAACGACTTCTATGCCGGGGCACCGGTATGTTCCCCTTCCCGGTTTTGCCTGATTACGGGCAGAAACATGGGACATGCGACGATAAGAGGCAACGGTACGATACAGGGAGGGATAGCAGGCCATAAAGGAAAGCAGGTAGTACCAAGGGCCAATATACTTCCCAGCGATTCTACCATCGGCAATCTGATGACAAGCGCGGGGTATGTTACAGGATTGATGGGCAAATGGCATATAGACGGCTACGATACGCTCGCTACGCCGTCGCAACACGGTTTCAACGACTTCAAGGGCTGGCTCATCAGCCAACCAGAGACCTACGTCAGTACCTACTGGCCGGAGAAATGGTGGGACAATGGGCATCTCATCGACATCCCACAAAACAAAAACGGACGGAAAGGTTATTATACCTGTGACATCATAACGGACGAATCCATCGATTTCCTGTCAAAGCGCAAGAAAGACGGAAAACCTTTCTTCTTGATGGTCAACCATTCCAACCCGCATTCGCCTCTGGACGCGCCCATACACCCTTTTTACAAGGACAGTAGCTGGGACGAAAACCTGAAAACGTATGCGTCGATGGTAACTTATTTGGACGAATCGGTGGCAAAAATCATCCGTTTTCTGCAAAAAAGCGGACTGGACAAAAATACAATTGTGTTGTTTACCTCCGACAATGGCCCGAGGTCAGAGCCAACGCCTGAATTGACTAGGGTAGCGACATTTTTCCAGTCGGCAGGCCCTTTGAGAGGGTACAAAAGAGACCTTACCGAAGGTGGCATCAGGGAACCATTCTTTGCCTGGTCGGGCATCAAGGGATTTGCAAATGGCACACAGGTGGACGAGCCGGCCTATTTCCCTGACCTGCTCCCTACATTGGGAGGGATTGCATCTTTCAAAAATATCCAGTCCTATCCGACGGAGGGAAAAGACCTGTCAAAGTTTTTGTTTGCCTCCTCTCAAAAAACTTCTACGGCCACCTCCAAAGACCGTTTTCTATATTGGGAATTTTTTGAGGGTGGATACAAACAGGCCGTGAGATTTGGCAAATGGAAAGCCCTCATCGTCAAAAAACAAATACAACTATATGATTTGTCGAAAGATGCAGGCGAAAAGAATGACCTCGCCGGGGTACATCCAGACGTCGTGGAAAAAATCAGGGACTTTCTAGAAACATGTAGAACAGAGTCGCCCTATTGGCCCACGACAACGCAGCAATAGCCGATTTTTACGTTGCGCACCTATTTTTTTACGCTATAAGTCTATAAAATAAATAGACAAAAAACGCTTCATAAACAGAGGAAACAAGCGGCAACTCGTTTCCTCCTTGACATAAACAATCAATCATTCGTTAATCATTTAATCCTTACGAAAGTATGCAAAACCTTACAAAAAAAGTCTTAAAGTGTTAGACTACAACGCGAAATAATCGCATCCCACGATTTCACAATCTTTTATCTATTCTTTTAACCATTTTCCGGGCATAATGTCCGGAGACAGTCTTTTACACTTATATGAAGGTCATTCCAATCATTTGTTTATCCATCCTGGGCGGTTTGCTGCACACGGCCGTCCAAGCCCAGGAAACCCATGTCCACATCGAGTCCGTCCTGCGGGGCACCATTCTAGACAGTCTCGACAAGCGTCCCTTGGAAGGCGTCCTTGTCAACATAGAGGGCACAACCAACCAGGCATTCACCGACGCTTCGGGACAATTTACCATAAAAACAGGTCAGAAGCTACCTTACAAGATAAGTGTTAGCTATGTCGGCTACAACCCATTGCAGACGGCAATCAACGACACCGTGGCGCAGTTGCTGTTGTCCCCCAAACAGGACACCACCAACGATGTGGTCGTTATCGGCTACGGCACACAGAGAAGGCGTAACCTACTAGGTGCGCAATCCACCTTCGATGCCAAAAACATCGAGGAAAAACCCATTTCGAGAGTTGAGGAAGCCTTGCTCGGCCAGGTGCCTGGTGTACAGGTACGCCAGCAGTCCGGCGGTTTGCCGGGTTCGGGACTGAGCATTATCGTTCGTGGAAGCGGTTCTCTTTCCGCCGGGACGGAACCTCTTTACGTCATAGACGGTTTTCCGTTGGACATTGTCAGCCAGTCGTCAGACGGAAGCATCGGCAACAGTCCGCTAAACAACCTTAACCCCAATGACATCGAAAGTATCGAGGTGCTGAAAGATGCCGCCGCAGGCGCCATCTATGGTTCAAGGGCAGCCAACGGCGTCGTATTGATTACCACGAAAAGAGGCAAAGTCGGGCAAGCCAAAATCACGCTCAATGCCAATACGGGCATCAGCAGCGTAGCCAAAAAACTGGATATCCTGAGTGCTGACGAATGGGTACAGGTGGCTTCCGCAATCGCCGACTCGAACTGGGTTAATTCCGCCACTGGAAGGACTGCCGACCAGACGCAAGCAGAGAGAACAAGTATCCTCGGCTCTCTAAAAACCAGCTATGTCAAAGACGACAGGTGGAGCGAGGACGGTCATCCGGGACTGGAATATATCAACTGGCAGGATGTCATCTACCATAAAGCACTGTTTCAGAACTATAGCCTGAACGCTTCCGGCGGAACCAAAAACGTCAATTATTTCATCACAGGTAATTACATGAACCAAGATGGTATCTTGCGGACGTCCAACTACAAAACATACGGTATAAGGGCCAATGTGGAAGCCAAAGCGTCCAGTAAGTTGAAGTTCGGCATTAACCTTGCGCCTACCTATTCGTACAGCAATGCTCCCTACGCAAACGGGAAAGACAACATCCTCATGAAAGCGTCCATCATGGCACCCGTAGTGGAAGATACCGCGGGACTGTACACCGGCGCATTCAACAACTACACGTACACTTGGTCCAGTAGCAAATATGTCAGCCCCTATGCCTATCTGTACAACTCCTACAACAAGCTCAAGACAACGCGTATCCTGGGGTCGGCGTATGCGATATATGATATCATAGATGGCCTGTCTTTTAAAACCTCTGTCAACTATGACGGATATAGCAGAAACACAAAAACGTATGTATCAGACCAAGTTGTCGCCGGAGCGCAGACCTATCGGACAACCAATCCTGGACTGTATTCTACCGGTTCCTATGCAACGATACTGAAGCAAAATTTCGTCAATGAAAACATTGTGACATACGACCGCACTTTTAAGGGAGAACATCATGTCAATGTCGTCGTAGGTCAATCCTACAATTATGTACACACGGAAAATTCGAGTATTGCCACTGCCGGGGGATATGCCAATGATATCGTTGAAACGCTGAACAATGCCATAGCCAATTCTTCCGGGGCGACCGTTACCGGAAGCACGAGCGAATCCAATACCGCGCTTGCTTCGTTTTTTGGCAGGCTCCAATATGACTACCTGGGTCGTTATTTACTGTCAGGTTCCTTGCGGCGTGACGGCTCTTCCGTCTTCGGAAGCAACAACAGGTGGGGGACATTCCCTTCCTTGGCAATAGGTTACAGGATTTCCGACGAAGCATTCTTCAAGGACAATGTTTCCTTTGTCGACGACTTAAAGCTAAGGGCATCCTGGGGGCAGTCGGGCAACAACAGCATCACCAATTACAGCACCTACTCCACGTTGACGGATGCGACTTACAGCTTCGGGGGAAATGATGCCACATCGTACACCGGCCAGGTATCTTCGGGCATTGCCAATCCCAACCTTAAATGGGAAACATCCAATACCTACGACCTTGGGTTTGACATTTCCCTATTGAAAAGAAGGGTAAACATCTCATTGGACGCCTACCGAAAGATAAGCAGCAACCTCCTGATGAACCTTCCAGTGCTGGCCGCCAGCGGTTTTACCACGTCCCTACAGAATATCGGAAAAGTGAAAACCGAAGGGTTGGAAATCGCGGTCAATACCATCAATATCCGCTCCCGGAACTTTAGCTGGAGCACCAACGCCAACATCGCCTTCAACGGCAACAAGGTATTGTCGTTGGGACCCAACCAAACCAGCATAGAAATATCGTCGGCGTACAGCGGCAGCAATGCGCCTTATTTGCTGAAAGTAGGTGAACCCATGTTCAGTTATTACATTACCAGGGTAGACGGCATCCTGACACAGGACGACATAAACAATAGTTCTGTTGCCAAGGTTTCCAATGAAACCGTCGGCGACGCCAAATACTATGACGCCAATGGTGATGCGAGCATTACTTCCGACGACCGCATCATATATGGCCATCCTAACCCCAACTATACCTGGGGACTGACCAACACATTTACCTACAAGGATTTTGAATTGTCCATACAGGCCTACGGGCAGCAGGGTGGCAAAATACTTTCGTACCTGGGACGCGCGCTCGATTATTCCGGTAGCACGACCGCCAATATCTTAGGCGTCTGGAGAGACCGGTGGACGACCGAAAACCAGAACTACAATGCAAAGAGGGGCAAATTGAACGCCAGCTACACGCCTCCTTATGTGACCTCCGACTGGGTATATTCCTCGGACTTCTGGAGAATACAGAACATAACCCTTGGCTATACTTTTATCAAGAACACCAACAGCAAGCTGTTCAAGTCCATCAAGGGATATGCTTCCGTAAGGAATATTTTCGGCAAGGACAAATATGACGGAGGGGTCAACCCAGAAGCGCAGAACACGAACAACAGTGGAAACACGTCCTACCCGCTTCCTGGCGATTATGGCGCCGTTCCTTTGAGCAAAACCCTGACTTTGGGACTAAACGTAAACTTCTAAAGAAAAAATCATGCATCACAACAGATATTTTTATGTTATTATTTTGGCAGCGGCTTTCTTTTCCGTATTGGCCAGCTGCAACAAACAATTGGAACAGTCGCCTGTTTCCAGTACGACCATTGACAACTTTTTTACCAATGCCAGCGACTTTTCGCAGGCGGTCACAGGTGCTTACAGCCAGTTGACCAATTATCCGGAACAGGCACTCTGGCTGGGCGAGATGCGCAGTGACAATATCAATGCTATTTCGGACGGAACCAGGGACTGGGACGGAATCAACAATTTCTCTACCGGAATCGGTAGCGCCACTTTTATCAGCGATGCATGGGAAGACGATTTCAATGGCATCTACAATGTCAACATCGTGCTCGAGGCACTGGAAGAGAAAGGCAGTAACATCGGAAATGACGACCTTGCCTCCAGGTACAAAGGTGAGATGTATTTTTTGCGGGGCTTTTACTATTTCCAGTTGATGCGGCTTTTCGGGAAAGTCCCCATTATCACATCTCCGTTAAGTGCGGAAGAAGTGACAACCGTAGCGCGGGATTCTATCATCAATATTTACAATTTCATCGTCAACGACTTCCAACAGGCGGCGTCGCTGCTTCCCGATTCATATAGCAGCACAGATGTCGGGAGAGCTACGTCGGGAGCCGCCAACGCATACCTTGGCCTGGTCTATCTGACCAAGTCCGGGCCAACCTATAGTGTCAGCGGCCCGGGATTGGATGCCGGACAGTACGACAGTGCTTCTTATTATTTCGACAAGGTAATCGACGCAGGTCTTTATAGCCTGGAGAGTTCCTATCCTTCCATTTTCTCCTACACCAACGAGAACAATTCGGAAGTCGTTTTCGACGTGCAGTACATGACGGGTGCCGACGGCGCGTCCTTTCCCAGCTACCTCGTGCCCGTCGCATATTGGACCAGTATAAACTTGACGACAAGTTATGGCAATGGCTACGGGTCGAGTACGTTTAACATTACGGACAATTTCGAAACGTCCTATGAACCGAGTGGCACTGTGACGGACATAAGGGACACTTTTAACATCAATTACAGTTACGGGCTTTCTACTTTTTACAAAAAATACATCGATGTCAACTATATAGGCACTTCGGGCACAGAATGGCCGATTAATTTCATCGTCCTCCGGTATGCGGACATCCTATTGATGAAGGCAGAAAGCATCCTGAACGGCGGTTCCGGTACAACAAGCGAGGCACTTGGCTATGTCAATGCCATCCGGGAAAGAGCCGGATTGAGCGACCTGACGTCGCTTACCCTCGATGCGTTGATGGAAGAGCGTAGGAGGGAATTTGGGGGCGAGGGACTTCGGTGGAACGACCTTATAAGAGAAGGGTTGGCGGTGACGACCATCAATAGCTGGATCGCCAGCGACGGTCTCAGCTCACAGATCTCCGAAGCGACCAGCAACAGCATCATCTATCCTATACCGACGGATCAGATTTCTACGTCCAATGGTCTTTATACCCAAAATCCGGGTTACTGATGAAAGGTGTTTTTATAACGATCGGTATTCTTGTAGTCAATACAATGTTTGGGCAAAAAGTTTCGCGCCCAAACGTTGTATTGATTCTTTCGGACGACCACAGCTATCCTTTTCTCGGTAGCTACGGCAACAAGGACGTACATACGCCGCATCTCGACAGCCTCGCCGGAACAGGCATCGCCTACCGCAATGCTTTCGTGTCGTCACCCCAATGCACACCTTCGCGGGCAACGCTGCTGACTGGCCGCAATCCTGTGGACATTCGGATGACCCGGTTTGCTGCTACGCTCCCACGGAACATCGTTACCTTTCCCGAAATCCTGCGGCAGCATGGTTACTACACGGGGATTTTCGGAAGAAACTACCACATGGACGGTTCCGGAACGTCCAAAGAAACGGAAGAGATTTTCCAGAAACACCACCTGCGCACATTCAAAGACCGGGTAGACTATCTGCGTATCGGTGGCAATAATTCTGCTTTCCCCCAATTTTTGGATTTTCTGGACAGCCAGCCGTCGGGCAAGCCATTCTTTTGCCAAATCTCCTATAACGACCCGCATTATCCATGGGATTCCACGGCCTACACGCCGCGCGCAGATACGCTTGATTACCCTTCCGATATGCCGGACATTCCCGAAGGGCGGCAATTTCTAGCACGGCATTATGGCGAAATCGGGCGCATGGACTCCTTAGGGGGGCTGATATTACATGAACTTGCCAAAAGAAAACTGGACGACAATACCCTGATCATCTTCATGGGCGACAACGGAAGCGCTCTGCTGCGTGGCAAGGGTACACTCTACGACCTAGGGCTACATGTACCGCTCGTCATAAGCTGGAAAGGAAGGATAAAACCCAACACAACTTCCAGTATCCTGGTATCCGGGGAAGATATGGCCCCCACGATACTCGACGCGGCAGGAGTGGAAATACCAAAAGAAATTACCGGAAAAAGCATCGTGTCCAGTTGGAAAGATAGAACGCGGGAAATCCGCGATTATGTCTTCGCGGAAAGGGGTGCACACGGAACGAAGCTCCCCAACTCCACTTTTGACTTTGATTTGAGCAGGGTGGTTTTTGATAAGCACTATAAGTTGATATACAATGCTCTATGGCAGATATCCTATACACCTGTCGATGTGGACAACAGTCCTTTCTGGAACGAACTGATTGCGGAAAACCGGCATCATGAGCTGGCATCGCTTTTCCAACGGCTTTTTTTCAGCACGCCACGGCCGATGTTTGAGTTCTACGACCGCCAGAATGATCCGCACAAACTCCACAATCTTATTGACGAGCCGGCTCACGCACCCGACATAGCGAAGCTGAAATACCAATTGCAGGAATGGATGCTGCTGAACCAGGATTATTTACCGCTTCCCATACCCGCAGGACAGTATTCCAAATAAAAAACAAATTTGTAATTTATAAAATGAATAAAATCCATGAAAAAGAAGATAGTGAACAGTATTCCAATCCTGTTCCTGGTAATAGTCTTCCCGGGGTTTGTGAAAATACAAAAGCCGACCCTGTTCATCATCGGCGATTCCACCGTTAAAAACGGGAAAATAGCCAACAACCAAAAGCAGGTTGGCTGGGGAGAGCTGTTGTCGTCCTATCTTGACTCGTCCAGTATAAATGTTGAGAATGACGCTGTTCCGGGAAGAAGCTCCAGAACATACATCACCGAAGGACACTGGCAAAAAGTGCTGGACAAAATGCACAAGGGCGATTATTTGCTGTTGCAGTTTGGACACAACGATGCCGGCAATATTGCCGACAGCCTCAAACCGCGTGGCAGCCTACGCGGCATTTCGGATGATTCCGCACACGTATATAACCACGTATTGCAACGCGATGAATATGTACACAGCTATGGATGGTACCTACGCAAAATCATTGACGAGGCAACGGCAAAAGGCGTGCTGCCAATCGTTGTCAGCCCCATCCCACGCCATATTTTCAACAACGGGAAAGTACTCCGTGCCGACAGCGATTATGGCTTGTGGGCAAAACAGACGGCACAAACAGAACACGTTCCTTTCCTGGACTTGAACAACCGCGTTGCGGACATATACGACTCACTCGGATTTGACAAAACCAGTGTGTTGTTTCCCCAAGACCATACACATACCAATCGTGAGGGCGCAACAATCAACGTCCGTCAGATCATTGCAGCTATAGAAGAACAGCCAGATTTAAGCCCACTTCGTAAATATTTAATCGAGGAAAATGAAAAACCATAGTTTTTGCGTTCCTGTGCTCGCTTTTTGCACGTTGGCATTACGTCTGCCCGCGCAGGTCAACATAAAAGAAAACGACAGTAGCGTCATCCTCCAGAACGGGTTTGCCTCTTTCTCATTTGACAAACAGTCCGCTGACTTAAAGACAATCGCCTACAGACAATATGACAACGTTCTTGGCGCCAAGGGTTCCGCCTATCTGAGCGGTCCCGACTTTGGGATGCGTCCGTCCACATTTACAGTAACGACCAGCAGCAGGGACATGATTGACATTTCTTTTCTGCACAAGGACAAGAACCATTTTGAATACGACCTCCACTATGTCGTCAGATCCGGTGTAAAAGGCATATATGTCTATCTCATCGAAAAACATTCCGCCAATTCCACAGGTATCTATGGACAGACCAGATGGGGGCTGAGGGCCGACCCTGCGCTTTTTGACAACCAACTTGTCCGGGACTCTATACAAGGCCCCATGTATGCGATGGATTCGTTGGAAGTAGGATCCAAAATACAGGACTGGACTTATCGGATGCACAACGGTATCATATATACCAAATACGACTATGCGGACTACATTGACGGCAGGTACGTGCATGGCATGTACGGTCGGGAATCGCATCTTGGCCTCTTTGTCATCCAGGCGAGCCACGAGTATCTCAACGGCGGACCGACCAAACAGTATATGACCACACATTCCAGTCCGTATTTGATATGCATGTTCAACTGTTCGCATTTCCTTGCCAACAACCGAGTTGCCGACGATACCGTCACGGGTAACTGGGAAAAGCTGAACGGCCCGTTTCTGCTGTATCTCAACCACGAAAAAGACGCGGCGGCAAGTTGGCAGGACGCCAAGCGGGAGGCCGACGCCCAAAAAGCATCCTGGCCTTTTGCATGGCTGCAACAAAAAGCATATCCACGGCAAAGGTCTATCTTAAATATCACCGCCAAAGACGAGAAAGATAAACACCTGCCGGATATTACGTTTGTGTTGGCGGACAGTGCCCATGACTGGCAGGCGCAATCCCTTGGTTACATCTTTTCGGGACATACCAATCCTCAAGGACAACTAAGCCTTCCTGATATACGTCCCGGCAGGTACACGCTATACGGTTTTGGCGGCGACCGCATCCAGCAGTTCCGAAAAGACGGCATTGTCATATCACCAGACGGAAAAGACCAAACCCTGTCGGCCATTTTACCCGATGAATCTTCTCGGACGATTTGGGAAATAGGTGTTGCCGACCGCTTTACAAAAGGATTTCATTACAGCACGCACCCCAGAGCTTACGGTCTGTTTGACAGCGTCCCCGCCCAACTGGATTATACAATCGGCAAAAACCAGACATCTGACTGGTATTACGCACAGACCAGGGAAGGCGTCTGGAATATCCACTTTGGCAGACCGTCCCAAACGACGGATTCGCTGGTTTTGTATATCGCACTGGCAGGTGCCGCCAAGAACCCACATGCAGCCATTACACTCAACGGGCATAAAATAGGCGAACTTAAAAACTTGGGCAACGATGCCTCTGTTTACCGATCTGCCATATTGGGAGGTTATTACCGTCTGTACGCCATTCCGTTTTCTTCCAGCTTATTGACCGATGACAACACTTTTGGCATCGACCTGTTAAAATGCCCAAATGGTGGCGGACTGATGTACGATGCCATCCGATTGGCAAGTAAGTAAGGCTGAACAATACTTCCGATATCCGTAACTTAAAACACAATGGCATTGAAAGAAAAAATATACGGGACACTTGTTGTTTGCTTCTTTTTTATAGGAATCCATGGAGGGATGTCGCAGCGGATGCACCGTTATGGTTTTCACGAAAAAGATTGGCTAGTCGAAGCGCAGGTGCCCGATTCGACATTTTTGGAATGGAAAGACGACCAGCTTGTCGTTGACAGCAAAGCCGGCACTACCATCTGGTTCAAAAGCAAACTTTCCGGGCACTACACCATCGAATACGACCGTCAGTTTCTTTTTTCCGATGTCCATTATCCGAGGCTAAGCGACCTTAACCAGTTTTGGGCCGCACTTAGCAAAACAGGGCTTGCGCCTTTCGGAAAAAATGGCAGCCTGGAAGCCTACAACGGTCTGGTTTTGTACTATATGGGTTTTGGCGGCAATTCAAACAGCACCACGCGTTTCCGTCGATACGACGGCAGCGGCAACCGCATCTTGCTGAAAGAATTTCTGGACGAAAAATTCCTATTGCAAAAAGACAAGCTTTACCATGTCAAAACGGAAGTCAACGGCCCGCGAACACGCGTCTGGATAGACGATCAGTTATTGTTTGACTACACGGACCGAACGGATATTCCTGCCGGGTATTTCGGATTGCGGCTTACATGGTCTGCCCAGCAAGTCTCTCATTTCACCGTTACAACGTTCTAATCATGCCACAGAACATTTCGCGCCGTTTTTTTATAAAAAATACCTCTTTGGTAGGAATCGCAGCACCCATAATGGGAAAAGAAATCCTGTTGTCGCACGCCGCAAAAGAATCAAACGCCATTCCCCTCCGTTGGATCGACACGGTTCCGGGTGGTTTCGGTTTCGGGACGACTTTTGGACTGCCCTGGAAACAGGGTGAGCTACAAACAGCCGAGAACGTAGCCATTCTAACATCCAACAAGCAACCCGTGAACGTCCAAAGCTGGCCTTTGGCATATTGGTCCGACGGCTCCCTCAAGTGGAGTGCACATGCCATCCCTGTCAACACGTCGGCAACAGAACAGCTATATGCCGAAAAAACGCGCAACGTCCCATCCACCAACAGCACTGGCATCTCCGTAAAAGAAACCCCCTCCCAAATCCGCGTGGATACGGGCAAGTTGTCCTGTACCTTCAACAAATCTGGACACATTGTCGTCGATCAGCTATTCCGCAACGATGCCGTGTATGCCAAGAACGGCCAACTGGAACTCATCAACAAGGAAGACAACAGCCTTGTACCCTACGTAAGTGACATTACGTCTACCACCGTGGAGCAGAGCGGCTCTGTCAGGACGGTCATCAAAATTGTGGGAAAGCACAAAAAGGACACGCGTTCCTGGCTGCCGTTTACCTTGCGGTTTTATTTCTACCGTGACAGTGACGCCGTCAAAATCCTGCATACGATAGTGTTTGACGGAGACGAGCAAAAGGATTTCATTGCCGGGCTGGGACTGGTTTTTGAGCTGCCTTTCCGGGAAGCCGCCTACAATAGACATATCAAATTTGCCGATGCGCAGACCGACGGCGTGTTTTCGGAAGCACTGCAAAACTTGACGGGCCTACGCCGGAATCCTGGCGACACCGTCCGACAAAACCAGATACTGGGAAAAAAAATCCTGCCGTCCGATATATCCGAAGACGTGGCAAAAAATCTGGAATATGTTCCCGTATGGGGCGAATACAGTCTCGTCCAACCACTTCCCAACGGCTATACCATACAGAAAAAAACAAAGGATGGACACAGCCCTCTGGCCGCCCATTACGGCAACAGGTCTTATGGTGTCGGCTTTGTAGGCGACACGCAGCACGGAATCACTTTTGGCATCCGCAATTTCTGGCAGAGTTTTTCCTCCGGCATTTCCGCCAAAAACCTGCATACGGATACGGGCAGATTGCAGCTTTGGCTTTGGTCCCCCGATGCCAACGCCATGGATTTGAGATTTTATCATGACGGGCTTGGAGAAGATAGTTTTGTCAAAGAGAGAGACGCGCTGGACATTACCTACGAAGACTTTGAACCGGGCTTTGGTCGTCCGTTGGGTGTTGGACGTACCAGCGAAATATGGCTACAAATGGAAGACGGCGTTCCCGACAACCAGCAACTTATCGCACAGGCGAGGCAGATACAGCAGCCTTTGCAGTTGGTGGCCGATTCCGACTACTTGCAGTCCGCCGCCGCTTTTGGAAACAACTGGAAAACGCCAGGGCACAGCAGCCAAAGCAAGGACATCGAAAAACGTTTGGCTTTTTACTTTGACTTTTACAAAAAAGAAGTCGAACAGCGCAACTGGTACGGCTTCTGGAACTATGGCGACATCATGCACTCCTATGATTCCGACCGCCACAACTGGCGTTACGACACGGGAGGCTTTGCCTGGGACAATTCCGAGCTGTCAACCGACCTTTGGCTTTGGTATTATTTCCTGCGGACAAGCAATAAGGATGTCTTTCGGATGGCGGAAGCCATGACGCGCCACACGGGCGAGGTCGACGTACACCATATTGGTCCATTTGCGCCCTTGGGTTCCAGACACAACGTGATGCACTGGGGTGACAGTGCCAAACAGTTGCGCATAAGCACTGTTGCCAACAGGCGTTTTCTGTATTACCTGACAGCGGATGAACGTATCGGAGACCTGATGCACGAGCAAGTGCAGGCCTACCTGACACTACATAAAATAGCACCGGGCAGAAAGCTTTCACAGGAAAGCGTACAGACTGCCAATAACGACGACAACTATGTCAACATGGCGTTTGGAACAGACTGGGGAGCCGCCGCCGCCGCATGGTTCACCGAATGGGAAAGAACAAAAAACGTACAGTGTAAAACCATGCTCGAAAACAGTATGCGCACCATTGCCGACCAACCCAAAGGTTTCTTCACCGGCGGTGCGGCGATGGATATCCATACCGGGGAATTTGCCAAAGACACCTCCGGGAAAATTTCTGTTTCCCACCTCAATGCCTCTTTTGGACTACCGGAAATACTCACGGAAATAAATGCGTCCCTTACAGTGCCGTCTTTTTTCCAGGCGTGGGTGGACTATTGCAGTCTATACAATGCCTCCGAAGAAGAACAGGCCCGCGTATTGGGCGCACCACTTGGAAAACTCAACCTGCAACAGGGACATGCGCGCCTGACCGCCTATGCGGCATGGATAAAAAAAGACGTGTCGCTGCTTCAATTGGCTTGGAAAACATTTAAACAGGGAAATGGCGGCATAAAGTCCTTTCCAGACAAAACCCTGATAACCGTTCCGGAAACCGTGCAGAATTATGAAGAAGTTCCCACTATTTCCACCAATGCAGTCGCACAATGGGCGTTGGCTGCCATACAGGTGCTTGCCTATGATTGGGAAATGACCTAACGGTTGTTTTGGGTTGCGGCAGCAGTGTCGCACCTCCTTCATTTCTGCTTCGTAGGATTGACTTTTGTATATAATATAGGGCTATTCACATGAATGCCCGCTGACCTTTTTCCTTTTCACCCCTTGATGGATTTTTTTACCTGAAAACCCTTTTTCCGCCCGATAGTTGACATAGTGTGCCGACAAGATAAACAGAACGGCAGGTATCAATAGCGTGTTGTGCCATTCCTGAAAAACCTCCTTCAATACAAGGCAGACAATTCCTATAACGAACAAAACCATTGGCAGCAAGGAACGGTGTACTTTCCGGCCTTTGGACAACGCAACGACACCGACCGCAAACGCAATCGCTATCATGGCAATTTCAAACGCCTCGCCATGCACAAGGTCGATCCCCAATATCGGCAGGCTCGTCAACAAGAGCGGCAGTGCTAGACAATGCACCGCACAGACCAACGATGTCGTCATCCCTACTTTGTCCCAATTGACCTTTCCCTTCATCTGCATATTTTTCGTTTGTCCAATTTGTAGAACAGGAGGACAAAAGTAGAAAAAATACAACATTGTTGCAAATATTTTCTGCTTACACATTTTTATGCGTATCTTTAACCTTGCGCAAAGCCTAAGCAACGTACCTTTGCAAGCAATTATTAGGCAGGACATGAAAAGAAAGAAACTGGTCTGGTTTTACGTGATTTTCTTTGCCGTTGTTTTAGTCGTCTACCTAGGGTTTGTATATATGCAGGAAGGCGGCTGGAAGGCAAAACCCGTTGTGTTGAACAATGTCAAACCGTTCGCATTTATGACACAGGACGGACAGCCGTTCACAAGGCAGGAACTGGTAGGAAAGGTGACCGTTGTAGAATATTTTTTTACCAATTGCCAAGGCATCTGCCCTCACCTCAACACCAATATGAAAGGCATTTACACCCATTTCCGGGACGAACCTGATTTCCAGATTGTGTCGCATACCTGCGATCCCGACAGGGACACCGTGGCTCGGATGAAGGTGTACGCCGACTCGATGAAAGTGGATGAACATAAGTGGTTTTTCCTGACGGGCAGAAAGGACAGCCTGTACAACGCCGCACGCGAAAGTTATCTGCTGGACGACCCGAAAAACGGACTGAAGGACATCAACGACCAGTTCATGCACACCCAGTTTTTTGCCGTTGTGGACAAAAACGCAATGGTGCGCGGCCAGATTTTTGACGGTTTGAAAAAAGCGGAGATTGGGGAACTGGAAGACCTGGTACAGACTTTACTCAAGGAAAAAGTCGGTCCACCCAACACCAATTTCCTTTTGAACAAATAGAGGAGGTCAATGCTATGGAAACGATACATAAATTATTGAAAGACAGTCGATTGAGCGTAACGGAAACGCGCACCGCCGTATTGGGGTTGTTCCTAAAGTCGCCGGGGGCACTCTCCCACGCCGCCATCGAAAAGGCGACCAAAGCACGGTTTGACCGTGTGACCATCTATCGAACGCTGCAAAGTTTTTTGGAAAAAGGCATTATCCATACCATACCGACGGACGACAATTCCATCCAGTACGCCCTCTGCAAGGGTGAATGTACCGAAGGTCACCACCATGACGACCACGTGCACTTTGTCTGCAAGGACTGCGGCACGACCTATTGCCTCGACCATGTGGAAATCCCGGCCATCGACCTGCCCAAAGGATTTAAGAGCGAGGACATAGAGATCGTGGTCAAAGGTGTGTGTGCACATTGCACGGACTAGGCACGTTACAGCAATTGCTGTTCGGTGTTTTGACAAGCTCCTCTGCATCTCCCACGGCAAATTTTTGTATGAGGTTTTTCCGTGTGTCCACGCGACGCAGGGAAGCCGAGACACAAGCAGAAACACCTATATACATGCCGATGAGGTAAAAATTAAATGCTTTTTACTTTTGCTTATTATTTTATGCGATAATGAAATTCAATATAGACCAATAATTTTTATTACTCCGCTCTTCAGGATTTGTAATCCTGAAGCCGTATCGGCGGATTTGCAATCCG
>JASGDY010000035.1:0-7868 GCA_047606825.1 Chitinophagaceae bacterium | reverse complement strand
TTTATTTATTCATTTTAAATTTAAAAAAATGGGACAACCCAACTTTAGACACTTTCAGCATGACAAAAAAGAAGGATCAACGAGTGTTGACTTTACTTTTGAACAAGATGATTTTAGGGGTGAACGGCGTATTTATAATATACGTTTGCGCAGTAATTACGACAGTGGACTTCCAAGAAATGCATATTTTAAAACCAATTCGGAAACAGCGAAACAGCAGATGTTTTGTTCGTATAAGACGTTGGTTAAAACAGCAAATGACGAATATATAGAAAAATATATTAATGAATGCGTTGACAGCCCGTTAGGAATTGAGATTCAGGATAGGATTTTAGAGATTGTTGAAAACGAAACGCCTAACTTTTTTGACTGATATATTATTTTTGCATCCAAATCGTCCCCTGCCTTTATACCCATTCTAAGAGCCTAGGATAAACCCGGAGTTCCTAGGCCGTGTTTTATTTGTCCCACCACTCCCCTTTCCAAGCGTTGCGGGTTTCCATGTTTATTTTTTCGTCGTTGACCTGAGAATAGTTGTTGACAAAAGTGGCAAGCGTGATGCCCATAAGCTCCGCCCCTGTTTCGGAGCTTATGTTATTGCCAAGGCATATCGTAATGGCAAACGTATGCCGGGCGCAGTGCGTCGTTAGTTTCTTCCTTATTTTCAGTCGCTTGGCAATGAGCTTTAATTGCTCGTTCAAATCCTGCTCATAAGCTTTGAGCGGTGTTTCGCGTATCAGAGCCAATACACGTTCTATTCGTTTGTTGACTTCCATGCGGACAAATCCCGTCTTCTTTGGCCTAATACGCAGAAATCCGTCAACGATATGCTTTTTCTCGTCGAACTGATACCAGTCCGATACCCTCAGCCCAGTAAATACCCCGAACAAAAAATATACGGCAGCCTGTTTCATTTTAGCATCTGTGATGTTCGGAATCTCCTTTTCCCATTTGTCGATTTCTTCTTTTGTAAGATACTCTTTTCCTGGCGCCTTGTATTCCGGGAATTCAATCTCTGAAAAAGGATACAATGTCGAAGGTATCACTTTGCGCTGGATGGCCGTGTTGAACATCTTGCGCATGGACTTGAATATTGCGCTTGAATAGTTGGTAGACTTACCATCGTTCTTGAGCCACATCCTAAACTCTTGCAGCATCTCCGCATTGATGTCCTGGAACGTTACCGCCTTTGACTTTGTGAACTTAGAAAATTTCTCGTTGTGCTTCCGGTAGTTTTCCAGCGTACCGCTTTTCCTTGTGTCCATGTAACGTAGTTCCTCGACCAGCTTGTCGGAGAAATCAAAATAGTTGGTCGTGGCAGCAGAGGAAAGATCCCTTTTTAGGGATGTAACTGTAATCGTCTTTTCGTCGATCTGCGCACCTACCACTTTCTTGATTATTTCTGACTTTTTGGACTGGATGTCCATATTGATTTCCCCGGAAAACGGATTGCCGCTTTTGACAACCTCATTCTTGCCGTCCCAGTGAATTTTATTGATATAGTGGGAGGTTGACATATAAGACCGCCTTCCGTCAATAGTAACGGAAAGGTATATCGGCACAAGGCCGTTTGGCTTTTTCTTGTTCTCTTTGAGTATCGCTCTCACTTTATATCTAATCATTGGTAACAAATTGGTAACAAAAATAGGGTTGAAAAGATACAAGAAACTACGAGAAAGACCGAGAAATGTTTATACATAGGCTATAAAACAAAAAGAACCCACGTTGCGCGGGCTCTTTACGAGGTACCAAGCAGATTCGAACTGCTGTAGGAGCTTTTGCAGAGCTCAGCCTAACCACTCGGCCATGGTACCCTATGGTGTCAAAGGGTTGCAAAAATAGATGTTTCAGCGGAACTGCAAAAATATTAAATCTTTTTTTGTCAAAATTTAAATACGATTTTTGTCGCAAAATCATTGTAGCCATGAGCAATCGTATCGCGGAAAGTGAGCTGATTATCAACGAAAGAGGCGCTGTCTACCATTTGGACATAAGACCGGAAGAGTTGGCAGACACCGTCATCACGGTCGGCGACCCGGGGCGCGTACCTCTGATTAGTCGGCATTTTGACAAAATCGAATTCCAAAACGCGCACAGGGAGTTTGTTTCGCATACGGGTTACATCGGTAAGAAACGCCTTACCGTCCTGTCCTCCGGCATCGGCCCCGACAATATCGACATCGTGATGAACGAGCTGGACGCCTTGGCCAACATCGATTTTGCAACACGCGAAATCAAACCGCAACTTAAATCTTTGCAGATTGTCCGCATCGGCACGAGCGGTTCCTTGCAGGCAGACATTCCCGTAGACAGCTTTGTGGCGGGAACGCATGGATTGGGCCTCGACAATGTGCTGAACTTTTACCGACACGACAACAACGAACAGGAAAACGAATTGATAGGCGCATTCATCACGCACACCAACCTCGACAACTATCTCACACCGTATATCAGCATGGCAGGACCTTCCTTGCTGAAACATTTCGTGGAAGGCTACCACCAAGGCATTACAGTTACTTGTCCGGGATTTTTCGGACCGCAGGGACGCGTGTTGCGGTTGGGACTGACTTATCCGTTGCTGGTTGACCAGCTGACGACTTTCGGCTACGGGCCTTATAGGATTTCCAATTTTGAGATGGAAACGAGTGCCATTTATGGTTTGGGGAAACTGTTGGGACACCAATGCCTGAGCGTCAATGCCATCATTGCCAACCGTATTGCCAAGACTTTCACCAAAAATGCGGCAGCAACCATGAACCGGCTTATTGCACAGACATTGGAAATTCTAAGCCAGATTTAAAGGTTGTATCTTTGCGGGAATGGCTGTTGACCATAGGCTTTTGCATTCATTCACAGTTCATATAAATTCACAATTCATCAATACCAAAGGAAGTAGATAGGAGCAATTGCATGAACATAGCATTTTATAAATTCCAGGGCACGGGCAACGATTTCGTCATGATGGACAATCGACAGGGAAGCATTGAACTGACACCGGCCAACATCCGTTTTTTGACCGACAGGAAGTTTGGTATCGGTGCCGACGGCGTGATATTGTTGACCGACAAAAAAGGCTATGACTTTGAAATGACGTATTTCAATCCCGACGGCACGCAGACATTCTGCGGCAACGGTGGACGTTGCGCCGTGCAGTTTGCATCGGCTATCGGTATCAAAAAAGATAAATACGTATTCACCGCAGCCGACGGAGACCATGAAGCGACCATTGCCGACACCGGATGGGTCAGCCTCAAAATGAAAGATGTGAACGGCATGAAAAAGATATACGACGACTTCCTTGTCAACACAGGCGTGCCGCATTACGTAAAATTTGTCGAAAACGCCAAAGGACTGGACGTCGTGGAGAATGGGAAAAAAATCAGGTACAGTCCCGAATTTATCACGGACGGCGTCAACGTCAACTTTGTACAGCAACTCGACGATTCCGAGATATTTGTCCGTACTTACGAGCGCGGCGTGGAAGATGAAACGCTTAGCTGCGGTACGGGCGTCACGGCGGCGGCATTGGTGTCTGCCCACAACGACAGAGGCTTTAACCGTGTGGATGTGGAAACGCTGGGCGGCAATCTAGCCGTGGAATATGACAAGCTGGAAGACGACATATTTAACAATATATGGCTCTGCGGCCCAGCTGTCAATGTCTATCGCGGAGAGGTAATTATTCCTAACGATTTGTACGTTTCTACTATATGATTCAGTATTTTTTCAACAAAGAAGGGCAGACGCTGGAAATATCCACGCCCGAAAACGGTGCGTGGATTAACCTCGTGCCGCCATTTAAGGAAGAAGACTTTATAGAGCTTTCGGACGAGCTGGACATCCCCATCGAATTTTTGCGGGACTCGCTCGACATTGACGAACGTCCGCGTTTTGAAAAGGAAGACAACACGCGGTTCATCGTCCTGAAAACGCCGACGGAAAACAACTCCTTCAACGAAAGTGATGCGTTCTACATCACGATTCCTATCTGTATCATTTTGACGCACAACCAGATAGTGACGGTCAACTCCTTTGACAACGCTGCCATCAAGAAGTTCCTCAACACCTTCCAGAACAGGCATCCCGACAAGAAAAACATGATGGTCCTGAAAATCGTGGAAAAAATCATCCAGAACTTCATGGAGTACCTCAAGGAAATCAACCAAAAAACCAACCAGTACGAGCAGCAACTCTACGACAGCTACAAAAACGAGCAACTGCTCAACCTGATGCGTATCCAGAAAAGCCTCGTCTATTTCATCACGTCGCTGCGTACCAACGAAATGATGCTGATGAAACTTTCGCGTGCCAATTTCCTCGGGCTGACCGACGACGAACATGAATACCTCGACGACTTGCTCGTCGATATCAGCCAGGCACTCGAAATGGCCAATATCTACACCAACAACCTCACGTCCACGATGGACGCATTTGCCAGTATCATCAACAACAACATGAACACCGTGATGAAACGCCTGACGTCCATCACCTTGATTATCTCCATCCCGTCGCTGGTCGCCGGCATCTACGGCATGAACGTGGACATTCCCTACCAGCATTCGGGGCACGCGTTTTACATTCCGGTGACGATTTCATTGCTGTTTTCCATTGTTCTATGCTGGTATTTTATCAAGAAAAGATGGTTTTAGTTTTGGTATTTTTCTTCTCCTCATAGTCTCGCGGAGAGGACTTTGCGGGAAGAAAAAACCATTAAACATTTTCACATTCAACTATCAACTATCATGACTCTGACATTGCGCGTATATGGATTTTTGATAGACACGCAAAAAGGTTTGCTGGTCAGCGACGAATATATCCGTGGCACTTATTTTACTAAACTTCCCGGCGGCGGTTTGGAAATGGGCGAAGGTACGCGCGACTGCCTTGCAAGGGAATTTTTGGAAGAAACGGGCGTGGAAGTCACGGTCGGCGCGCATATCTATACGACGGACTATTTCCAACCGTCGGCGTTCCGTGCCGACCAACAGTTCATGGGCATCTATTATTTTGTCCACGCCGCCGACATTTCGCTGTTCAAGACGCACGAAAAAAGTTTTGATTTCCGTTCCGAACAAATACAAGACCCAAACGGGGAAGCGGAAGTATTACGCTGGATTCCTTACGAACAAATGTCACCCGACATTTTCCAGTTGCCGACGGACAAGATTGCGATGGAGATAGTGTTGGAGAAATTAAAGAAATAAAGCGACACGGTATCTTTTAACATGGAAGTTATACGATACTACGGCAAAACTTTCCGAATAACTACTAATTTTGGCATGCTTTACGAAATTTATATGGAGATTTTGGGGAGTTGCGTATATTTGAGTGTTAGCGGCAATTCGAGCGGATGTGGCAACATAGTCGAACTTGACAAGTCGCCGACCCTGATAAATCTAACAAATTTAAAAGAAGGAAACAATGAAGGAAAAATTAAAAAAAACTGTAAAGAATAGCCCAATTCTGACAAAATTTTTCAGAATTATAACGGGCGGAAAGAAAATCAAAGATATAGTTCCAAAGAAAATTATAAAGGGAAAAGAAAATATTCTTAACATAGACAAATCTGCCGTTTTGTTTAATTGCACATTTGATATAGCCGGAAACAATAATGAAATTGAGATTAACGAATCTTCCTTTTTTAATAATGTGACATTTTTTATTAGAGGAGATAACAATAAAATAAAAATTGGGAAATGTGTTCGATTTAATAGAGGAGGTTCTATTTGGATTGAAGACTATGGTTGTGAAGCAGTAATTGGAGATAGCAGTACATTTGAAGATTCGCATATTGCAGTAACTGAACCGAACTCAAAAATTATCATTGGTAAAGATTGTATGTTCGCATATAATATTGATTTAAGAACAGGCGATTCTCATTCAATTATTGATTCGCTGACGAATGAAAGAGTAAATTATGCACAAAACATCAATATTGGGAATCATGTTTGGTTAGCACCTCACGTTTCTATTCTTAAGGGTGTCCACATTGCAGACAATTCAGTAGTTGCCACGAGAGCGGTTGTAACCAAATCATTCGTAGATAATAATATTTTAATTGGTGGAATGCCTGCAAAGAAATTAAAAGAAAACATAAATTGGGACAGACGAAGAATTTACAAATAAACTACCGCTAACAAGGTATTGCCAAAAGCGGGGCTGAACGGCTTCGATTGGGCATTTGTACAAGGTTCAACGTTCGTTCTTCGATTGAACTTTTGTGCTTCTATTTCCGCCACTATCGCCAATGCGTTTCCCGTTAGTGGCAACCTTAAACGACCAACACGCAAACAGACAAAACAAAAGAAAATATGAACTCAATATCACCAAACATTTTTGTATCGGACATTAAACAGACTATTGACTTCTACAGGCAATTAGGATTTAATGTCGTTATGACAGTTCCCGAACAAGGCGATATTGTTTGGGCTATGATGACTTGCGGAAGCGTAACTTTTATGTTTCAAACCTTTGAAAGTTTGGGCAACGACTTGCCAACAATTTCAAGACAAAACGGTGGCTCATTGCTTTTGTATATTCAGACAACAGAAATCAGAAAATTCTTTGACCAAGTTAAAGACAAAGTAAAAGTGGTCAAAGGACTTGAAAAAACATTTTACGGTGCGACAGAATTTACCATTGAAGATAATAACGGCTATTTGCTGACTTTTGCCGAAGATGAAAAGTAAGACGAACATAAAACTTCCGCTGACAGACGTTGAAAAAGCAAATTTGAGAAAAAACAAAATCAAAATTGCCAACGTACTTGACTTTGCAACTGACGAATTGGAAGTTTTGCTTAACGTTACACCTGAGCGAGCAAAAGAAATTTATGCATTAGCAGAATTTCAAACAGTTCCGTCAGTCGGAATAGAATTTGCCGAAGACCTTGTATTTTTAGGATACTATTCGCTCAACGAGCTAAAAGACAAAGACGGAGCTAAACTGACAGACGAATACGAACGAAAAAAAGGTTATCGGACAGACCCTTGCGTTGAAGACCAATTCAGGTTAGTAGTAAACTTTGCAAACACACACGACACGAAAAAAACGTGGTGGGACTTTACCGAAGAGCGAAAAAAGTTTCGCACCGAAAATGGCTATCCCAAAAGCAGACCTCAAAAAGCGTGGTTTGAAACATTAGAATATGAACAGAAAGACAAACAAGGCAGCCACTAACATCGTATTGGCAATATGGCGGGGCGACGAATATGTTCTCAGCTTTCGGTTCGCAAATCAGCTTTGGTCTCGGGTGACAAATAACACCGGGCAATACAATAAACAATGAGCTTTTAATTATAAATTTGACAGCGGTTACGGGCGGACGAATCACGGAATACCATCTCACCGCAACACCAGCGACGGTGAAAAATCCCAAATTATTTCCTCAAAACCTTTTCCATCGACTTGCCTTTTGCCAGTTCGCCAATCAGCTTTTCCATATATCGAATCTGCCGCCTCAGCTTGTCTTCAATATCTTCAATACGATAACCGCAGATAACGCCCGTCATCTTTGAGACATTGGGATTCATCTGCGGTGCTTGGGCAAAAAAAGTTTACAAATCGGTTTTATTGTCGATGACTCGTTGCAGCGCTTGCTGGTCATAGCCAGTCAACCACGATATGATTTCATCCACTTCCGTCTTGGTGCGACCTTTTCGCTCCGCTTTAGCGATATAGTGCGGATAGACACTCGCGAAAGACATTTTGTAGACGCGGGTGTTGTTCGTGTTCATAACGTAACTTCTAATACTATTTATAAATATTATATAGTCCAATAAATATCTTTAAAGATATAAGGGAATGCACAAGTAGCCATTACCTGTTTAGCCGTGAGGGACTGTGTAATTTCGGTTATAAAATCAGAG
>JASGDY010000034.1:0-20013 GCA_047606825.1 Chitinophagaceae bacterium | reverse complement strand
TAATTTTTATTACTCCGCTCTTCAGGATTTGTAATCCTGAAGCCGTATCGGCGGATTTGCAATCCGCAAATAGCAGTGCATTGCAAATGCACGGATAAGCGTTCGGGATTGCAAATCCCGAACAGCACAACACGCACGCGCTCCTAAACGGCCGGCACCACATCCCGAACAGAAAAAGATGTTGGGCAATCCGCCGGATTGCCCTAAAAAATATTCCCACGAATTGATTCCCAGATAGTAGATATATTGTAAGTTTGGGAAGAAACCTATAAAACGAATCAGGTGTACGAGGAAGCTTATCATAAATGGTATTCGCAGAAGATTGGCCGCGACTTTGAAATGCTTGTGTTTGGACATGGCGGGATTCCCGTTGTCCTGTTTCCGACCTCGCAGGGACGTTACTATGAAGCCAAGGACCGTGGCCTGATTGACACGGCTGGTTGGTTTTTGGAAAATGGCAAGTTCAAGATTTATTGCCCCGACAGCATCGACTCCGACAGTTGGTACAATAAAAACGCGCCCGCATGGGTGCGGCCTGCCAACCACAACCTGTACGACGCATTGCTGTTGGACGAGGTGCTTGGACGTGCTTTTTATGAGACGGGACACTACCGTGCGGTGACGGCAGGATGCAGTTTTGGAGGTTACCACGCCGCCAATTTTGCGTTTCGGCATCCGGACAAGGTGCAGGCGATGCTGTCCATGAGCGGAATCTTTGACATGCGTGCGCAACTGGACGGCTATTACGACGACAATGTGTATTACAACAATCCGGTGGACTACCTGCCCAACAACGACAACCCCGACCTCTGGCGTATGAAGATTGCCTTGGGCACGGGCGAATGGGACATCTGTCTTGGTTACAACTATGCACTGGCCGACATCCTAAACAAAAAAAATATCTCCTATTGGCTGGATGTCGAGCCGCGAGCGACGCATGACTGGCCTTTGTGGCTACAACAGTTTCCTAAATATTTATCGCTTATTTAAAAACGAAAACCTGTCATAGTATGAAGAAAATCGGAATCCTTTTTGGCAAGGAAAACACTTTTCCCGCCGCCTTTATCCACAAGGTAAACGAACTCGCAGAAGGCAAGGACATCATTGCCGAACCTGTCAAAATCAACAAGGTTGTACAAGGCGAACCGTCAGGCTACGACCTGATTGTGGACCGTATCTCGCAGGACGTTCCTTTTTACCGTGCCTATCTCAAAAACGCCGCACTGTCCGGCACGATTGTCATCAACAATCCGTTTTGGTGGAGTGCCGACGAGAAGTTTTTCAACAACGCGCTGGCGACCAAAATCGGCGTGCATGTCCCCAAAACCGTCATATTGCCGTCCTACCAATGGCCGGACGATACCAGCAGCGAATCGTTCCGCAACCTGGAATATCCGCTGGACTGGCAGGGGATATTTGACTATGTCGGTTTTCCGGCATACATGAAACCCTTTGCCGGAGGCGGCTGGAAAAATGTGTACAAGCTCCACGACATCGAGGAGTTTTACGAAAAACACCAGGAAACACACCAACTCGTCATGCTGTTGCAGGAAGAAATCATTTTTTCCGAATATTACCGTTGCTATTGCGTCGGAGGCAAATACGTACATATCATGCCTTACGAACCGCGTAATCCGCACCATCTGCGCTATGCGGCCGATTTCAGTCCATCGCCAGAGATGAAAAAGATTCTGGAAGATGCCGTACTGAAGCTCAACCAATATCTCGGATATGAACTCAATACGGTGGAACTTGCCGTGCGCGATGGCATACCTTACGCAATCGACTTCTGCAATCCGGCACCGGATGCCGACATACATTCCGTCGGGCAGGAAAATTTTGATTGGATTGTGCATACGATGGCGACATACGCAATCGAGCGGGTCGAGGCGGCAAAACCCGACGGGGACAACCTTTTGTGGGGTAAATTTGTCACGGATGCCGTCAATGGAAAAAGTCTTTAACTTGGATGACGATAATTACATACAATGAGCCTCAACCTACAGCAATTCACTATCGGAATTGAAGAAGAATATATGGTGGTCGACCCGTCCACCCGCGAGCTTACGTCCCATGAACAAAAAATCGTGGAGGCTGCCCAAAAAGACCTTACCGACCGCGTCAAGGCCGAAATGCACCAAGCCGTCGTCGAGGTGGAAACCTCTGTCTGCCACAATATCGACGAACTGGAAAGCGATATACGCCACCTGCGGGCGTCCATCCAGCAGATTGCGGGAGACCTTGGTTACGGGGTTGGTGCGTCCGGCACGCATCCTTTTTCCAAATGGCAAGGGCAGCTAATCACCGACAACCCGCGTTATTTCCAGATTATCAACGAGATGCAGGATGCCGCGCGTTCCAACCTGATTTTTGGGCTGCATGTGCATGTCGGCATGGAATCACGCGAAATGGCGATACATATTGCCAATTCCGTGCGTTATTTCCTGCCGCATATCTTTGCGCTTTCGACCAATTCCCCTTTTTGGGAAGGACGCACAACGGGTTTCAAATCTTACCGCAGCAAGGTTTTCGACAAATTTCCAAGGACGGGAATCCCCGATTTTTTTGAATCCATCGAGGAATATGACAGCTACGTTCGTCTATTGGTCAAGACTAACTGCATCGACAACGCCAAAAAAATATGGTGGGACCTGCGTGTACATCCTTTCTACAATACCGTTGAGTTCAGGATTTGCGATATTCCGATGACCGTCAACGAGTCGATTGCCATCACAACCCTGTTTCAAGCCATCTGCGTCAAGCTGTACAAGCTGCGTATGCAAAACATGAACTACATCATCTACAAGCGCTCCCTCGTCAATGAAAACAAGTGGCGCGCTTCCCGTTATGGTATCGACGGACAATTGATAGACTTCGGAAAGGAAGCAGAAGTCAATACACGTGCGCTTATCCTTGAACTTGTTGATTTTGTGGACGATGTGGTAGATGATTTAGGTAGTCGCCGCGGTCTGGACTTGGTACATAAAATACTGGAAACCGGAACGGGCGCCGACCGACAATTGGAAGTATTTGGTGTGCGGCAGGATATGACCGATGTCGTGGACTATGTATTGAGCCAGTTTGTGGAGTAGTGGGCGGTTGACATTGTTGGATTTTTATTTGGATACAATTGTTGTATCATGTATCTTTACATAGTACAAATATGATAGTTTCATTTAAGCATAAAGGACTTAGACTTTTATGGGAGCAGGACAATCAAAGTAAATTGCCTCCCGCTCAACGTAAAAAAATAAAAATTCTTTTGCAGGTTATTGATGAATTGAAAGATGTGCCAAGAGATTTAGAAAACCTCATGTTTGCAAAGCCACATCCTTTGAAAGGTGATTTAAGTGGCTATTGGAGTTTGTCCGTGTCTGGCAATTACAGAATTATCTTTTTGTTTAAAGACGGACGTGCCGAAGATGTGGATTATATAGATTATCATTAAAATTTTTGTTATGAATAGGAAAATGCAATTAGTTCATCCGGGTGAAATTTTAAAAATGGAAATCATTGAAGAACGAGGGTTGACAGTCGGAAAAGCTGCCGAAACGCTCGGCGTAACCCGTGCCAATCTTTCCAATATATTGAATGGAAAAGCGGGCATTTCCCCATTAATGGCGATAAAGATTTCCAATACTTTTGGAGGAAGTGCAAGGCTGTGGGTACAGTTGCAGGCAACTTATGATTTGGAACAGGCAGAAAACAAATATCATTCTCAGAAGGAATCCGCAGAGGTGGCATAGGGCGGTCAGTCGTCAAATTTTTTCCTTAGATTTGTTAACATGCAGCAATTAGGTAAAGTGAAGCGTATCGCTATTTTGGATTTGAACAACGGGTACGAAAACCAAGGAATGGCGTGTATCCGAAAGATTGTGCGGAACTACTTCGACACACATCAATACGCCTGTGTCGTTGACGAATTTGACGTGCGGCAGAAGAACGAAGTGCCTGATTTGTCTTATGACATTTACATTTCCAGCGGTGGTCCAGGTTCGCCTTTTGACGAGGAAGGCTGGGAATGGGAACACAAATATTTTCGGATGATAGGCCAGCTCTACGACCACAACGAGCAGGCGGCGGAAGACCGGAAGAAATACGTGTTTTTCATCTGCCATTCGTTCCAGTTGGCGTGCCGGCACTTCATGGTCGGGCGTGTCTGCAAAAGAATGTCCACCTCGTTCGGCGTGTTTCCCATTACCAAAGTGGAAGGCGGCTTGACCGAGCCGCTGTTCAAGGATTTGGAAAACCCGTTCTATGCCGTTGACAGCCGCGACTACCAGGTGGTCGAGCCGGACAGGTGGCGGCTTTCGGAAATGGATGCGTCCATATTGGCGATTGAGAAGGAACGCCCGCACGTACCTTTGGAAAGAGCTATCATGGGCATCCGTTTTTCGCCGGAGATGGTCGGTACGCAGTTCCATCCTGAAGCCGACGGCATGGCGATGCGTGCGCGCCTCTTGCAGGAACACAACAAGGAAAAAGTCATTGCGGAACACGGAGAGGAAAAATATTACAGTATGCTCGAACAGCTCGAAGACCCCGACAAAATCATGTACACGCAGCGCATATTGCTACCCACGTTTTTGGACCAGGCGACGGAAAAAGTAGAGCGGAGTGAAGTGGTCAGCGGTCGGTAGTCCGTGTTTTTATTTTTTATCCTTAAAATGGAATGGAAAAAATCATTGAAAATAAATTACCGGAGATTAAAAAGACGTTTCAGAAATATGGAGCGACCCGGGCATATCTGTTTGGAAGTGCCGCTACTGACAGCATGACCAAGGACAGCGACATTGATTTTTTGTTCAGTTTTCCGAAGGATATGCATTATGAAACCTATGGTGCCAATTATTTTGAGCTTTTGTATGATTTGCAAGAATTGTTGAACCGGAACGTGGATTTAGTGGCAGAAAAAACATTAAGCAATCCGTTTTTGATAGAAAGTATCAATGAATCCAAAATTCGTATCATGTGAAAAGAGAAGAAAATAAATGGGTCCAATTTAATTTTTTAAAGGAATGCACATTTTATCCGACGTGAAATATAGCTCCGTAGGAGCGAACTTTTGGTAGTATTGGTTACAATAAAGTTATGGAGTTCCGTAGGAACGACCTTATGAAAATATAAGGTCGTTCCTACGGAACTTGTTGACAGGAGTCGGATTATTGCTACCAAAAGTTCGTCCGCTTCAGCGGACTTTTTCAACTTTTGATTTGTATTAATATTTTCACTTTTCCTAAGAATATAAAACCATGATTCCCGATATCCGAAAAGCATTCAACGAAAATTACAGCGAGGCTGCCTATCAGCAAGTTCTTGACAGTATTGAACAGGCATTTCCCGGCGACCTCGTTTTCAAGGTGGCGGAAACGCCTGTTTTTTTGTCCGAAAAATTGGTGGGACAATTAATGGAAGCGTCATCAGAGATAGCCGAACAGCTTGAGAATCCTACGCTTTTGGCCAAAATGGACGCTGCCGTTCCCGGGCAATATTTCGTTCCGGGCGACGAGGGCAAGTGCGAAATGTTCAGTCTCGATTTCGGTATCTGCAAAAACGACAACGGCGAAATCGTGCCGCAGTTGATAGAATTGCAGGGATTTCCGACGCTGTTCCTCTTTCAGGAAGCGGAGGCTGATGCCTACCGCCGCGCATTCGGCATCGATGAATCGTGGACCAATTTTTTCAATGGTTATGACAGTGTCCAATATGAAAAACTGTTGCAGGGCTTGATACTGAAAGACCACCAACCGGAGGAAGTCATCCTGTTGGAACTCCTGCCCGCACAGCAAAAGACGCGCATCGACTTTGCCGCGACGCATCGGAAATTTGGAATTCCAGTCATTTGTATTTCTGAAGTTTTTGAAGAAAATGGCGATGTTTTTTACGAAAAAGACGGGAAGAAAATACAGGTAAAACGTGTCTACAACCGCATGATTTTCGATGATTTTGAAGCACACAAAAACGAACTGCCGCGTTATCTCGACATTACCAAGCCATTGAACGTCGAATGGTGTCCGCACCCCAACTGGTTCTACAAAATCAGCAAGTACACGCTGCCATTCCTAAAGAGCGACTACGTGCCGTTCACGGCTTTTCTGGATGAACTGGATGTGTTGCCAACCGATTTGGAAAACTATGTACTCAAACCGCTATTTTCCTTTGCCGGACAGGGTGTCATCATCGACGTCACCATAGATGCCATAGAGCAGATAACCGACCCGGAAAACTGGATCCTCCAAAAGAAAGTAAAATACGAACCTATCATAGAAACCCTCGACGACAACGCCGTTTTTGAAATCCGGCTCATGTTTTTCCGGGAACCAGATACCGGGAAAGCGGTATTGGTCAACAACCTCGTGCGCCTGAGCAAGGGCAAGATGGTCGGCGTGCGCTACAATGCCGACAAAAACTGGGTCGGTTCCAGTATTGCGTTTTTTAAGAGGTAGGCGTAATGAACCGTTTTTTCCATTAAATAAATATTTGCATTTTTTTCAAATTTTATTAGTCTATTCATTTAGTAGATTAATATTTACAATATCTTTGCACGCTTAACGTTCCTAAAGTCAATTCGACAAATAATAAGTAGAAAGGCATATACATTGGACAACCTGAACAGTTTTTCCGACGCGCAATTGCTCGCACTCATCGCCAAGGATGGGAGCGAAAAGGCGTTTGTCGTACTGTTTGACCGATACAAGGACAAAATCTACCATTATATACTGAAGCATGTCAAGTCCTCCGAAATCGCGGAAGAGATACTCTCCGACATATTCATGAAACTGTGGGAAGGACGTCAACTTGTCGACAATATTACGGAACTGGCAGCCTTCCTGCATAAAGTCGCTTTTTACAAAGCCATGGATTTCCTAAGGACCACGGCCCGCCAGAAACGTTTGCAGCAGGCATATTGTGACTATTTCCTATTGTCCGAAAACGTTCCAGACCCAGAATCCTGGGTCCTGTCCGAAGAGGAGAAAGCTTTGCTGCGCAAGGCAATCCTCCAGTTGCCGCCTCGGCAAAAAGAAATATACCTACTCAGCAGGGAAGAAGGCCTGACGCACGAACAGATTGCCAAAACCCTCAACCTTTCGAAAAGTACCGTCAACAACCACCTGGTGGCGGCACTCCGCAACATCGCCAAAGACCTCGCGACATACAACAAACATTCGCTCAACCTGTTGCCGCTTCTTCTTCTGTTTTTGTGATACTGTAATTCGCAAGGTGTAAAAAAAGTATTTAGACCTCATCCCCGACCCCTCTCCTAAGTGAGAGGGGTCGGGGATGAGGTCTAGCAAAAGAAATCCGATTCACTATACCGTACGCTGCATAAAAATGTGCAATCCTCTTAGGCAATGAACGCTTAAATAACGTGAGTTCGGGATAAGCTAGTATGTATTTTGGAATCGACCTTATTGAATTAACGTTAAGAAAATCAATGAAATAAGTCGATAGAAATAAAAGTTGTCTGAACGTAGCGAAGCGGAGTGAGTTTCTTTTATTTCCGACTTATGCGTTGATTTTTAGTTAATTCAATACAGTCTTGATTTTTTGGTTCTTTTGCATCAAGGCAAAAGAACATAATTTATTTAAAATCAAATTATTATGACTTTTTATTAGCCCGAACTCACGTTAATTTATGCTTTGCAAAGCATATTACCTTTTCTGTAACTTGTAACCCACCTTCCTATTTCTCGATCTGCGGATCGCTCATCGCCTCCTTACCGTTTTCGGCATGACCAGCGTATATCGCTTTGAAATCGTTGTAGCCACCGACCGTCACGGTAAAATCATACCAGCCAAAACTATTCTCTAACAATATATCAATGTCGACAATCGTATTGGCAGCAATCGTTTTATTTAAAACCGATTTACCATAAGCATTGTCTTTAATAATTAAATGTATTGTTTTCGATTCTTTATTATAGACCGACATACGCAAAGCTCCGTATTTATTGGATTTCCGAACGATATCCTTAACTACAATATCCAATTTCGGGTTATTGCCATTGCCCTCAAACAAACGGTAAAAACCATTCGGGCCATGCACGGCGAGTTGATATTGCCTGTCGGCAAAATTGTCCAGGGACCAATCGTACTGCAAGCTGTCACCCGGCGCGACGGTAAAATTCCAGTTGGCACCCAACGCGTATTGGTCTTTGGTTTTATAGTCGTTAAGTGCATAGACCGTAAAAGGTGCGCCTGCGGATTTTTCCTTAAACAGCTTTTTTGCCGCTTCAAAATCCAGTTGCAGACGATTGCCTTCCTGATGCAGATCCACACTCAGTTCATAAGGCAACGGATTGGATTTCCGTGCGCCTTTTTCCTGTTGGAGATATGATTGAAGCGCAGTTTTGTCGGTTTTTAATGTATGAATCGTCTCGTCGGACAAAGGTTCCATGACGGTAGGCAGCGGTTGGTAACGCGCCTTGTGAATCCTTTGTACATAAGCGTTTCGTTCGAGATAGGTCGGTTCGTCCATCTTTTCGCCGTTGTAGGGACGGAACACGGAGCGTAAGTTGCCGCAGACGGCGCGACGCCAGTCCGTAAGGTTTTGGCAGACCACTTTTTTCTTCGTTTTCCTACTGACAAAATCTTCCAAAAACTGTACGACGGACGTATGGTCAAAGACCTGCGAGTTGACATAACCGCCGCGCGTCCACGGCGACGCAACGATAAACGGTACGCGGTAGCCGAGCCCGATCGCGCTTTCGCGTACACGTATCGGGGAAACTTTTTTGCGAACCTCCTCGTCCTCACGCGTGACGTATTCCGATGCCAATTGTTGGATGCTGGACGACACTTTTCCGGTCGATTCGTCCCGATAGTCAGGTGCGACAAACGGTGGCAGATGGTCGTAATAGCCATCATTTTCGTCGTAAGTCAATATAAAAATCGTCTTCTTCCACACTTCCGGATTTTGTGTCAGGATATCCAACACTTCCGAAACATACCACGAACCGTACCAAGGTGCGGCAGGATGGTCTGAAAAATTTTCTGGTGCGACCAACCAAGAAACGGCGGGTAGATTTCCGGACTGCACGTCCTGCCTGAATTTTAATAAAATATCGGATTTCGGAACTGTGGTTTCACGTTCCTCTGTGCCGTCGTTGTATTTAATTTTTTCTGTTTTGTGGAAATCGCTGTCATTGTCGTTAATCGTGAAAGCATTGTCCCGTAAGGCTTTGGAGCGCACATCGAGCGTTGTTGCAAGTTCAGCTTTTACTTTAGGTAATTCTTTTTCCAACCATTTCTTGTAACCTTGCGCGGTCTTTAATTCTTTTGCAGCGTTTTTGTCTTCCGCATTGCTCTCTAACTGTGATTGCAGCTCCGTGATATGCTGATTATTTTTGGACAACATATTTTGCAAACTACCTACATAACGTTCCTGATGGCGGATATGAAACTGGCTAAACCACTCAATCGGATTGTCTGTAAAATTGGCGAGCCAAGGTTCGTCATCGCCGGACAAACCGGAAGGATAGCTCAATTCGTTTTGGTAAATACGCCAGGAAAGGCCGGCGTCCTGCAACATTTCAGGAACCGTGTACCAGTTGACTTCGCGGTCATAGTCCACATATTCGTTCTGCACCAATGCCGGTTCGTCCGGATTTCCATTTCTGCGTAACGCACCTGTAAAATAGTACAGTCTATTGGGTGTCGTGCCTGTAAGGGAAGAGCAAAAATGGTGGTCGCAAATCGTAAACGCATCTGCCAACGCATAGTTGAACGGCAAGTCTTCGCGCGTATAGTGCCCCATCGTCATCGGCATGTCGCGAAAACCCGGATAACCCGCAGGTTTTGCATTGAGCCAATTGTCGTATTTACCGTTGTTGCGCGCATCTACCTGGTCTGTCCAAGAGTGCGGGAGACCGCCCATCCACGTGATTTTGGACTTGTCCATATTGAGACGGAAAGGCAAATACGTTTTACCAGCCTTGTTGGTCTGCAACCAAACCGGGTTGCCGTTGGGCAACTGTATTGCGCGCGGATCATTGAAACCACGTACACCGTTGAGCGTACCAAAACAATGATCAAACGAGCGGTTTTCCTGCATCAACAGCACGATATGTTGCGCATCCTCAAACGTGGAACCCTTGTCTGGATTGATTCTAAAGGCTTTCTTGATGGAAGCGGGCAAAGCGTTTGCAATACCAACCCCACCAGAAAGCAAGCCTGCATTTTTTAAAAAATTTCTTCTTGTCTGTTTGTTCATTATTAAAGGGAAAAATTGACATCTTAAAATACAACTATGATTCATGGCATGAATCATACTTCACGTTGGATAAAATCTAACCTTCTGCTTTTTTTAATCCAACAATAAACGACCCGGAAAGGTATCTTTCAATTGTACACCGGACAATCCCAATTTAAAAGATTCACGCACCATAAACATAATCTTCTCTGCTGCTATCGGGATTGCCAGGCCTTCCGTTCGGATATTGGAAATACAGTTCCGGCATTCGTCCGTCATGCCATTATAAGGTTGAAAAGTCAGATACGCACCCAAACTATCATACGAGCTCAAACCTGGCCGCTCACCTATCAGATGCACGACAAACCGGGCATTCAACAATTCCGCAATCTCGTCCGCAACAGCAACACGCCCTTGCTGTACAATGACAATCGGCGTCCAAGAATATTGTAGCTTCTGATTTAATAATTGCAAATGTCGCAGCAAGGGAACGGCGTGCGCATTAACAGCGGCGGCAGACAGACCATCACTTACCACAATCGCAATATCTTTCTTGTCGGACGCTATATTTTTCAATAGCTCCACGGATGCGTTGTTGAGTGTGCGCCCGAAATCAGGACGTTTCAGGTATTCGTCACGGCTCTTGGCTTGGCTATGCACATCCAAAAAATCCAGACCCATTTCGGATAAACCAGAATGCAGCAACGGTAAATCCAGCGCGGAATAAACGGCATCGCGTGCATGCGCATGGGCAAGACGGAACTGCAATGTTTCCTTTAATGGAATCGCAACGCCAGTCCGCCCCAAAGCGATACGCGCCTGCGTAAAGTTTTTGAGTTCATACCAGTTGTCGACGATGATATTTCCTTTTGTTAAATCCATTGAAGCGATTGGCTACTATACTGTACGCTGGATGAAAACAGGCAACCCTATTAAAACAATGAACACGTTTTTATCCGACGAGCAGTATAGCTTTTTTACTTTAAACAGACACTTTCCGTCTCCTACTCCATCAACGCTTTATACAGCTGCGCACTTTGTGATTCCACACGATTATAATGCTCGTCCAAAATTCCCTGCCGGAGCAACCAAGCTTCAAACTCGGGTGCTGGCCTCAAGTTCAACGTCCTACGCAGATAGAGCGCGTCATGGAAAGAGGTCGTCTGGTAATTGAGCATAATATCATCCGAACCCGGAATGCCCATGATAAAATTAATCCCCGCTACGCCCAGCAAAGTCATTAGCGTGTCCATGTCATCCTGATCGGCATACGCATGGTTGGTATAGCAGATGTCCATACCCATGGGCAGTCCCATCAGTTTACCACAAAAATGGTCTTCCAGACCCGCACGTATAATCTGTTTGCCGTCATACAGGTATTCAGGGCCTATAAAACCCACGACGGAGTTGATCAGCAAAGGACGGTATTGACGTGCGACGGCGTAGGCACGACATTCACAAGTCTGTTGGTCCACACCAAAATGTGCATTGGCAGACAACGCGCTGCCTTGGCCGGTTTCAAAATACATCAGGTTGTTGCCAACATTGCCGCGTCCCAACGAAAGCCCCGCCTCGTAACCTTCCTGTAATATTTTTAAATCAATACCAAAACTTTCATTGGCTTTCTGCGTTCCGGCAATGGACTGGAACACCAAGTCCACTGGAATATTTTTATGGATTAAATCTATGGTCGTCGTGATATGCGTCAGTACGCAACTCTGCACCGGCATATCCAGTTTTTCGCGCAGTCCGTCCAGCATGTACAACAGATTACTGACCACTTCCGGGCTGTCCATCGCCGGATTGATGCCGATGACGGCATCACCGCTGCCATACATCAGTCCATCGACGATACTCGCGGCAATACCTTTCAGGTCATCGGTCGGATGGTTGGGCTGCAGCCGTGTGGACAGATGCCCACGCAAGCCAATGGTATTGCGGAACGCCGTCACTACCTGCATTTTCTGCGCCACGTACACCAAGTCTTGGTTGCGCATCAGTTTGGAAGTACCCGATACCATTTCAGGCGTCAACGCTTTAGCGATAGCCGCAATGGAATGCTGCTCCGCATCGTCGCTCAACAACCAGTCCCGAAAATCCCCAACCGTAAAAGAGGCTATCTTCTGAAAGGCAACCGCATCGTGCGTGTCCATGATCAACCGTGTCACTTCGTCAGATTCGTAAGGGACAACCGCCTCGGACAAAAAATGCGACAACGGAACATCTGCCAAAACAAGCTGCGCCGCAACGCGTTCTTCATTGGTGGCAGCGGCAATGCCCGCCAGTTCGTCACCAGAACGCAACGGACTCGCCTTTGCCAATACCTCTTTTAAATCGTCAAAAAGATACGCTCTGTTTCCTATCGTGGTCTTGAAAAGCATTTAAGAAAGTAAAAAGGTAAAAGTAAAAAAAGACACTGGACTACAATACACCATTCAATAGACACATACATAAATAATGAACACCTCTGCCACCATTCCTACGTATGCAGGTGCCAGATAGATGCTTCGGCAGATTCCTGCATACGCAGGAATGACGTACAAGCCTGTTCATTTTCTGCCAATATACTGGTTGTACATGGTAAAGTGGTACATTGAACCGTCCCCGAACTTTTTCATCTTCTAAATTCTGAGTTTTAAGCGTTCCTCCTCCCCTTCCCCGAAAGATAGAAAATTATCAGCAATACGACCAGTCCAACGAGAAACACCAAAAACAGTTTGGGGTAAGACGCGACCATCGCTACGAGTGCCACAAACGCCAAAACCAGTGCCAGTATGGGAAAGAACGGATATAGTGGCGCTTTGTATGGTCTTGGCATGTCGGGCTCCGTCTTCCTCAGTTTAAACAATGCCAACATACTGACGATATACATCACGACGGCTCCTATCGTCGCTATGGTGACCAATTGGCTCGTATCGAAAAAGAACAGAGACACCAATCCTATCAGTCCACCTGCGATAAGCGCCATATAAGGCACCTGTCTTTTTTTCCCGACTTTGGAAAATAGATATGGCAAATAACCTGCCCGCGACAACGCAAAAATCTGGCGCGAATAACCTATGATAATCCCGTGAAAAGAAGCGATCAACCCAAACAAACCAATACCTGCAAATATTTTGGTCCATCCGTTGTCCTTGCCCAACACGATACCAATTGATTCTGGCAGTGGATAATCCAAATGGTCAAGCGTTTCCCAAGGCGCAATGCCTCCAACCGTCAGCATCACCCCGATTGCCAGCAACGCCAACGTTACCATTGCGGAGATATAACCTTTGGCAATCGTGCGCTTGCCTCCTTTTACTTCCTCGGCGACCATCGCAATGCCTTCCAGACACACATACAGCCATATCGCAAACGGCATGGCAGCAAACACGCCTTTCCATCCAAACGGCATCGGATTGTGCAGGAAAGTCTCCATCTTGAAATGCGGCGTCACGATACCCATGAACACCAACAATTCCAATATCGCCAACACGGTCATCACCAACGAAAACCACGCAGCTTCCTTGACTCCCAACAGATTGATAATGGTAAACACAATATACGAAACCACCGCAACGCCCATAACAGGCAAGCCCGGATGTAAAAAATGCACATAACTTCCCAACGCAAATGCAATCGCCGGCGTGGCAAACAAAAACTCTATCAACGTCGCATAGCCCGCGACAAACGCCCCTAACGGACCAAAAGCCTCCAACGCATACGCAAAAGGTCCGCCCGCATTGGGAATGGAGCTCGTCAACTCCGTGAAACTAAAAATAAAGGCAAAATAAAAAAGCGTAATGATTGCCGTCGCGATCAGCAATCCGACCGTACCGGCAATGCCCCATCCATAGTTCCAGCCAAAGTATTCGCCGGAGATTACCAAACCAACGCCGATACCCCAAAGGTGTATCGGCGTCAGCACTTTCTTTAAAGTAGTCTTTTCTTGTGTCATATCATATTTATTAACCCGTTGTGCAATTAGGGGAAAAGATGGTTCACCCCTTAACCAAATATTATATATTTAATTGATTCTCAATATATTAAATACAATAAACCATTTGATTCAAAAATACGAAATTATTCTTGAAACACTCGTCGTTTTTCCGATAAACTACACCCCGTATTGGCATATACGTCAACCCAAGTTGTCCAACATAGAACATACAGCTTTAGCGTTTTCTGACAGAGCAAGCCCGGATGCACGACTGCCCTATCTTTGGCGACAGTTGGCGACAACCGTCATACAGGACCTCAACAAAACAGTTTTTCATCGAAATATCAACGACTTAAAAATCAACATTGCCTAAATCCACAACGGATCAATATGATACTAGTTTATACCTGAATCTAACAGGAGACCGATTATTGCAAAATCCACATAATCTGGTCATTATCATCTGTACCTCCAAACTGGGAAGCGACCGCAGCCTCCACATTGTCAGAGTTGTAACTATATTCATCTGAAGGATACATCCAACGAACAGGAAACGCACTCGTATTGTTAGGATTAAGGTTAGTAGAAGAATTTAGCGTAAATGCAGGATAACCAGTTCTTCTGTTTTCATACCACGCATTAAAATCACAACCATTAAGGAAACCCGCCAGATATTTTTGGGATATAATTTGTCGAATCATGTTGTCCGTCCCACCAGACAATTTTATTGAAGACGAGGATGGAAAACTATCAATATAAGAACTTGTCATATCCATGCCATGTACATAATCAGAAGACGCATAATTAACCAGAAAATTCATCGATGACTGGATTCCATTGGCGTAGTATTCCTGGGCCTCCGTTCCAGAAATCCAGCCTCTAACAGTCGCCTCTGCCAAGATAAACTCCTGATCCCAATAACTTAGTAAACTTACTGGTTCTGCATTATACAAATCAACGTACCTGTTGTTCAAATTGCAAAATAAACCGCTGGTCTGCGCACTGACAGTGACAGAGTAATCATCTGACGGCTCTACCCCTACGTATGCATTCCAGCTCGAATCACTATAACCGCTATCCACCAAGGCTTCCGCTGGCTCTGCATAATAAAAGAGACGCCTGTCTTCGTATACCTTCAGGGTATCGATAAGTTCAGTAGAAAGCATGGGATAGGCGGTAGACGAATTGGTCTGAATCGATGTATTACACCATGGATAGGAAAATCCATTTGAATTAATATAGGTAACCGCAAAATTGTCATCATAGCTTTCCATCAGAGGTCTGTTGGTCACAATATCTTTAAACCGTGTAACAACATTCAATGAATCGTCACTCGTCTTGTTGGACAGTGTCATCAACACATGCAACTCAAAAGCGTTGACCAGCCGTCTCCATTGGTCGACACTTCCGCTATATATAAAATCACCGTCAAAATCGGCACCTTCCGAAAACAAATAATTGGCACTATCCAGCTCATCTAAGATTCCGTAGAACACTTCTTTCTGAGTGTCGTATGTAGGCTGAATATTCTCATCGGACTCGCCCTGTATTGCTTGCGAATAGGGTATATCTCCCATTTGCATAGTCGTCTGGAAGAACTGCCACGCACGGATAAAATGACCTAAAGCAGTGTATGTGTTACGCTCCGTACCTTCTTCCGCATAGGAAATCATGGAAGGTACACTACTTAACACCAATAACCGCGAAAAGTCCGCCCGTCCCAGATTGTTGTATTGATAACTTTCCTGGTCTTCTGTCCAAAGTACGTACTTGCCTAACATAAATGGCTTTATGAAACTTTTAGAAGAACTTATATCGCTTGAGGTAATGGACTCGATCATCGAAGTAGCCAGCCAAGCCGACGTTGACGTTGTAGACTCATCTGGATCGGTATTGATAGAATCGAATTTCTTGGTACAGCTACCAAACATGAAAACGATTACCGAAAACACCAATATTATATGATAATTATTTTGTTTCATCTGCATATTTTTTATTTTTTCAGTTGTCAGACGAGCGTACTTTTTCAATGCTCTTCATCAAGATGCCCCAACGCACTAAATATGGCTAGGAATTTTTATGTTTCTTTTTCTATTTTAAAAACGAAAAATGAAAAATCTTTTACAGTCCCAATTTAATATTCAACCCTATCATACGCTGTGAAGGAGAGTTTAGGTTTTCCGTGTCAATATCGGGGTCTGAGAATTTGAACCCTGTTAACAGCAGGAGATTTTGCCCGGTAACACTCACAACAGCTTCTTTTACATGAAATTTATTGACCATCTTATTGGGCAGGCTATACCCTATGGACATCTGTCTCAGTTTTACGAAAGTCTCATTCATGACACCATGCTCGCCAGTGGAGCTCGTCAATGAACGTGCATAGCTTTGATAGCCTACAGCTACATCATTGGTAGCATAAGTACGTGTATCGCTGGTAATATTTCCATATTTGTCATATGTTGCACTGCCTGATACCACTTTCACACCGGGTGCGACAAAGTTGGTCAACCCGTTCACAACTTGATCATACCGATATTGGTTGTCAGTTTCAGGGTTGGCACCGGTGTCAAACATCTTATCCCAAATATAGTTATACATCAACCCTCCTACTCGACCATCGATGTTGACTCCGATAACAAAATCTCCAATAGTAAATGTATTGATAAAACCAAAAGAGAAATCAGGATCTGAATAACCCATCTTGCTCAGGTAGGAACTCCTAGTCGGAATCCCACTAACATTGATAATATTTCCGTCAGGATCCCTAAGCCATTTATATTTGGTATATGTGTCAACCCTTGCACCCTTGTATGTGAATGCATCATCCGAAGAATAGACTGGATCTAGGTCTACATAATACTCGTGGTTAAATGAATAATTGATGACTGAGTTCCACGAAAATCTGCGGCTTCTGATAATATCACCAGAAAGCGTTACCTCCATACCTCTCCTGACATATGTTTCCTTTGTATTAAGAAGATATGTCGAAAAACCAGAAGCATAGGAAATCGTAGCAGTAGTTTGGTTGTTGTAGTAATATTTATTGAAATAAGCTATATCAAGATTTAACCTACGGTTAAAGAAAGAGGCCGCGGTACCTATTTCCCAGGTTCTTGTGGTAGATGGCTTTAAGTCAGCAGACAACAACGATGTCGGATAGCTGGACGTAACCAAGCCAAACGCAGTACCGGTACTATATGTCCTATTGTTGTCATATATATCTGCGGGTGTTTTAGAAATAGTCCAGGAACCCCTGACATTCCACTGGGAAATAACATCGGGGAGTTTCAAATATCTGGAGAGCAAGACACTTCCAGCCAATGACGGGTAGAAATAAGCCCTTTGCGATGCAGACTGGGTGGAACTCCAGTCCGTCCTGCCGGTAAAGTCTACAAATATACCATTGTCATAAGACGTACTTAGCTTTTCATAAACACTGTTCACCTGTTTCTTACTGGTATTGTAATTGTTGTCAATAGAATTAACCCCCGCCGTAGTGGATGGCGCAGCATTAGCAAGTGAATACCAACCCGCAACACTTAGCCCATTTACAGTTTGTGCTCCCATCTCCCTGTCTTGATAATAATAGATGGTTCCTCCTGCCAATGCGTCAAAATTGAACTTCTTGACCTTTTTATTATAAGAGAGGATCAGATCGGACGTAGTGCTGTATCCCCACGTCTCATCCTGCCCAAACAATCCGGCATTGCTCCATGACCAGCTGAATGTTCCACTTTCATCACCCCGGGTAGAATAAATCCCCGCCGGGTTCCGAACCGTCAATTCATTACTGTAATGATCATAGCCAGACCTTAATGTCAGTTTTAAATCTTTCGTAAAACTATAATTGGCCGTCAGGTTCGCACTTAACTTATTCTTATTCGTGGTAAGCAGTTTTTCGTACGCAATCAAGTATGGATTGTCATACCAATCTGTGTACAACCAGTTTTGCTCTTCATTTTCTGTCACCCAATAGTCTTTATATTGTGTCAAGTCATAATCAGGACCAGTCCACATCAATATCTGATATAGATACCCCTGCGCACTATATCCGGATCCCCAATTCTGAGGAGCGTATTCCCATGTATAGGTCATCCGGCTTTCCAAATCAAATTTTTTGCCGACCCGCATCTGTCCTGACATGGTATAGTTGACAATCTTCAATGTTGAATTAGGCCATTGCCCTTTATTATAGATATAGTTGAGCCCGGACCTAAAAAAACCATTCTTACCCGTTTGGGTAACACTTATGTTTGTATTGCTCACCATTCCGGTTTGCATAAAGTTTCTAAGATTGTTTTTACCACTTGACACGAGTGGCATCATTTCTTCTTCTTTTGTAATGGGATTCCATTGTTCGGCGGAGTCTCCAATATCAAGCTTGGGACCCCATACATAATCTGTATAGATAGCACCATTTAAGCCATGTCCATAGGATGTCTGCACCTTGGGTATGGCGACATAGCCCATGGTCATCATATTATTGGTATTGAAGTCTACCGCAAGGCCTTCTCTAGAACCCTTTTTTGTGGTTACCATCAAAGCACCGGCAGATCCTCTGTTTCCATACAAAGCGGCAGCGGTCGGACCTTTCAATACATCGATATTGGCTATGTCATCGGTCGGGATGTCCCTTAATGACATATTTCCAAAAGGAACGCCGTCAATGACCAGCAAAGGAGACTCTCCTCTTATTGATATGGAGGGTGTAGTGTTAAATTCTGTCGAGTTTTTTACAGACAAGCCAGACACCATGCCGGTCAGCGAAGTCCCCACATCTGTTCCCTTAACCGTTTCCAAAGCGTTTCCAGCAACGGCTTGGGTAGCATAACCCAATGTTTTTGTTGATCTCTTGAGCCCCAATGCCGTTACGACGACGGCATCAAGACCCTTATTGAGCGAGGCCAATTCTATTGGGTTAGGCAAGTCGCGGAATACAAAGGATTTTGTTTGGTAGCCAGGAAGAGAAAAAAAAATCGTGTCGTTGTTGTTCTGAACAAGCAATGTGAAATTACCGCTTGAATCGGTTAACACCGCTGAGCCATCACTCACTCTGACCATAACATCGGACAAACTATTTTTGGATAGGCTGTCAATAATTCGACCAGTAAACCGTAGCTGTTGCGCATGTATTGGACTTACCACTACCACAGACATAATTACAAGCATTAACAGATAATACTTTCTAGGGAACACTACCATGAATTTTTATAGTTTAAATTAAGAATTCGAGAATTTATCTTTTTTAAAAGCAATGGATTGAAGTTATGTAGACCTTTTATTTTCTAGCCTAATAATAGAATAGAATTATAACTCCGAATTGCTTTTTTATCTTCGGGGCTGCGTCATTGTCGCTGCACGCACAATGACGTCCACTTTTTGTCAATCTTTAAAATAACATCGTCATTCCGGGTGAGGAACAAACAAGAACAATTCTTACAGGAAGAAAATATCATTTTCAAAAAAATCTAATCAACTTTATTAAAAATATTTTGAATACAGTCTTTCTTACTACATAAAATCGACTCCGTCCCGAAACCAGAACTTACTGAAACCACAAACATATATACATTATGTCAACTTTAACACCTATACGCAATCGATTGTCTTAAAATTCATTTTTTCTTAAAATTGGATATATCTTCAACATTAATTTAAAATGATATTCTTTATCAAAGATTTCATGGTAATTTAATTTATAATACCAGATACCAAAAAATTAATAAGCGCAATATGCTTTCATACTTATTCTTTCTAGGTGCTTATAAATAAAAAAACAGGAGATTGCCCGCCGACAATCTCCTGTTAAAAATAAAATCCATACGCCCTACTCCGCCGGCGTGACCACGACGTTCCGGAACTGTATCGGCCCGTGGTCGCCCTGGAAATATATCGGGCC
>JASGDY010000033.1:0-56894 GCA_047606825.1 Chitinophagaceae bacterium | reverse complement strand
AGATGTGGAAGATTTTATAAGCGAAAAGGTCAACACGGTTCCCGAAACAGAAATTATGAAAACTTGCAGTTTTGACTATATTTTTTCTGACTTAATTTGGACTGTTTAATATTAGTGTTTGGTATTACTTAATTTTCATCCGAAACCACACCGAACAACTGTTTCAACATCGCATCTTTTTCTAATGGCAGCGGTTTGTTGACCCGAAAGGCGATATGGTGCACTTTGTTTTGTCCGGCGATGTCGAGGCTTTCGTAATAAGTGCGTATGGACAGCTCTGGCGATACCTGAAAATCCTTGTACACGTCGTCATTGGCCGTGAGTAGTTCCAGTCCGTATAGTTCGATGACTTTCAACGTGAAATCATACAAGTCCGGGCTGTCCGTTTTCAGGTTGACGACGCCGTCGTCCGTCAGTATCTGTTGGTACAGGCGCAGGAAACGCGGGTGAGTCAAACGTTTTTTCATCTTGGATCCGCGCAACTGTGGGTCGGGAAACGTAATCCATATTTCCTTTACTTCCCCTTTGACAAAATAGTTGGTAATCTTGTCTATCTGCGTGCGTAGAAACGCCACGTTTATGAGTTTGTCCTCCAATGCCGTTTTGGCACCGCGCCAAAGACGGTTGCCTTTCAGGTCTACGCCGACAAAGTTGCCGTCTGGATGTAGTCGTCCCAGCCCGATGGCATATTCGCCTTTGCCGCAAGCGAGTTCCAACGTGACCGGATTTTCGTTTTTAAAAAAATCCTTCCACTTGTTGGGCATGTCGGTTGGATATTCCAATACATTTTCGAACGTGCGGATGTCTGCAAACCGCTGCAACTTTTTCTGTCCCATGAGGCTGCGAAGATAAACAAAAGCCTCACTTTAAATATACCGAAGTCCAATTGTGAAGTTGTGATAATCGTGGATTTGTAAATTCTGTTTTATCTGTGGTTCGATTTACCTTGTGGAACAGCGTCACAGACTTATTAGCCTTTATTTTTCCAAGTTTTTAGGAAGGCCGATGGCGTTGAACAACAAGCCGTATGATTTTGTGTTTCTGCACGGCGACATGTTTGATTACCAGACGGGCGAGCAACAGTTGACTGACCACCTCATACAACGGTGTACGGACAGCTTCGCCGAGGAAAAACCGTTTATCTATATCCGTGGCAACCACGAAGTCCGCGGAAAATTAGCCCAGGAAATCAAACCTTATTTTACCAATTACGGGAATACGGGCCAGTTTTTACCTTGGATTTGAGATCTGGGTTTATGATTGCTTAGGATACGGGCGAGGACAAAGAGGACTGTCATCCCGTCTATGCCGGACTCGTCGATTTTGACCATTACAGAGCGATGCAGGCGCAGTGGATGGAAGAGCAGATGTGCACATCAAGGACGCTTACCGCCGCTTGCTGCAACCAAGTCTGGAATCAGAATTCCGCACGTTGCTCAAAAACAATTCGGACGAGGAAGCGTCCAAGGCATTCAAAAAAGCAAAATTCCGAGTCGTGATGATGCACATTTCGATGTTTTATTCCGGTGATGCATACGGGACGTTGGATTGCCGCGAAATGTTTAAAGAACTGTGCAACAAGTACAAAGTCGATACCGTCATCTCTGGTCATACGCAACGCTACGGCGTGTAATCTGTCCGTCAAAGGCCAGCACAATTATCCTATCATCATCGGTGGCGGGCCATTGGCAGGAAAAAGGACAATCACACAAGTCCAAGCCGACAACCAGCGATTGGTCGTGACGATGCTCGACGATGCGGGGAGAGAGGTTGGGAATTATGAGTTGAAAGTGTTAGGGGACTACCAACCTAATTTAGACAGCCACGGATACTGGGATTGGAAATCATCGGTATGGATAAAATCCATTATGCGTTTCCAAGATTCTTTCGTACCGGATTTGTGGAATGAGTCAAGGTGTTTGTCTTTAGGTGCACGTTTGAGTAACGGTATTTTTTCAACGGAACTGTTATTTTCAGGGTATGCGATTGCATCCACGATGAAATCCGCTTGACGGTTTTTGTTTTTAAATTTTCGGACAATATAACCCTCGGTATGCAGCGATTTTAATTTCCATTGTTTGCCGTCATATTCATAATTGGCTTCGTCTCCTCTAAAAAAGTCCGAGCCTTTGTTGCGTTTCGCCAAACTTTGTCGCTGGGCCCAATTTGCATGACGAATCACTTGACAAACTGCATAAGTCGCACTGTCTATCAGCACAATCCCTTCCGTTCCAATTTTTGTACTGTCAATAGCCTTATATGCCACAGGATAGACTGTTCGGTTTTTGAATCGTTGTTTGGAAAGTAACTTGTAACTATAATTGTCCCAAGCACTTGTGTCTAATACTGCATTCTGAAGGAGTACGATGTCTCCGTTTAGGAAAAGGACATAAGGATTGCTCAAAGGCCACTTTAAATTTTCTTTCTTTTCTTTCATTTCGTCTGCGAAATCCTTTACCGTTTGCCTATTCTGTAATAACTGAGTTTGATAAGCATTTTTCTTTTGCCCATAATTCGAAATGTAGAATTTTACTTTTGCCAAGTCGTTCAGCATATACGCCGTGTCGTCAATATGCATTTGTGTGAACTGTATGACAAATTGGTTAAATGGCTGCGTTGGATAGTTTTTCGGGATGTTTTCATAGACTCTCCGGATAATGTCTTTGCCACCAAAGCGCACACTCACGCCTTCCAAAGTGGAGTTGATTGGTGACAAGGTAAGATACAGGAATGTAGAATCATTGACCTCTGACAAATGCAGTTTTCTAAAACCTGTGGCTTCTATGTCCATGCCGTGCTGGCGCAAGGAATCCGCGATGAACTGAATGGAGAATACGCCCAGCTTGTCGGTGTAACTATAAACTGTGCCGACGCGTACGGTTGCATGCGAAATGGGTGATAGGTTATCGGTATCGACTAATTTCCCTTTGAGCCAAGTCGTGTCCTGCGAATACACTTTGCCGAGGACTGTCATCAATAGCCAAAATAATAGGGTGACTTTTTTCATAGGGGTGTTTTGTGATGGCAATATACGGAGTTTTTGTGTCCTGGTTTGTTCTTTTCTACCGCATCCTAAACGTCAACCCAGCAAAGTCGTCCACGCTCAATTGCTCGGCTCTTTTGTCAAAAATCGGGTCTGCCAATGTTTCCGGTTCAAACAAACTCTTAGTCGCGTTGCGCAAGGTTTTACGTCGTTGGTTAAATGCCATCTTGACGAGCGTGAACAGTGATTTTTCACTTCTCAGGACGGGAAATTCCGTGCGTATTTTCATGCGGATGACACCGCTCATGACTTTGGGCCGCGGGTTGAAGCTTTCGGGAGGCACGTCAAACAGATATTCGACCGTGTAAAACGCTTGTGTCAATACGCTTGTGATGCCGTAAACTTTGCTGCCGGGACCAGCCGCGATACGTTCGGCAACTTCTTTTTGGAACATGCCGATACAGATTGGCACTTGCGCTTTCCATTCCAATATCTTAAATACAATCTGTGACGAAATATTGTAGGGAAAATTGCCTACAACCGTAAACGCACCGTCAAATGGCGGCTGCATCGCCAATATGTCCTGGTGTATCAGTTTGCCCGCCAATATCGGGTAGGTCTTGGAGAGGTATTGGATTTTTTCGTCGTCGAGTTCGACCGCCTTGAAATCAATGTTCGGGAGTTGTTGCAAGAGGTATTTGGTCAATGCACCGCCGCCCGGACCGACTTCCAACAGCGGAGAATGGACGTCTTGCTGCAACGCCGTGACGATTTTTTCGCAGACGGAATCGTCTTTTAGGAAATGCTGTCCAAGGTATTTTTTGAGTGTGTATTCCAAAGTAAAAAGGTAAAAGTGAAAATCCTTGATGCTGTATAATTGCTTCGGTCGGTGTCATCACCGACCGATAGAAAAAAGGTGGGTATTTCCTTTAAAAAAAACGTATCGACCAACCAGCATTGAACAATTTGGTCGGGGAAAGGGAAATGATGCCCTCTTTTTGGGTGATGTCGCCCGATGCTTCCACGTTGTCGGCAATACCGTTCCACGGTTCGATACAGACAAAATCCGCATCCTTGGCACTCCAGATGCCCATATACGGAAATCCGTCAAAAGCTACCGTCAATCCGTGTGCGGACTTTTCGCTTTTCAATGTTATCTCGTCCGACTTCAAGTCCTTGAAAACCAAAGCGTCTTTGTAGAAAAGCGTTTTTTTCAGTGGTAATTCCTGTGTATCTTGGAGGAAAGGAATGGAATCCGTCAGTGTCTGTCCGTTGGCATCGAGCGGGAAGATGCTGCTGTATTCCTTTTGGTTGAAATGGAGTGCGTAATCCTCGAAAGACAAATCTTTTTCCAAAGGAACATTGAATGCCGGATGTGCGCCTACCGAGAAATAAACATCCTGCGTATCTGTGTTCCTGACCGTATAATCAATATGTAAACTATTGTCTTTCAGTGTATAGCGAATGAAGAACTGAAAGGAAAAAGGATATACTTTTTTCGTTTCCTCCGTGTCGGCAATGCCGAGGAGTACGGTTTCGTTTTTCGGTTTTTCCAATACGGTAAAAATCGTGTCGCGGGCAAATCCATGCCGTCCCAATTGGTAAGTTTTTCCTTGGAAAGTATAGCTGTTGCCTTTCAGTCCGCCGACGATTGGGAACAGTACAGGACTGTGTTTCCCCCAAAAAGCAGGGTTCCCGCCCCAGATATATTCCAGTCCGTTGGCTTTGACCGATTGCAGTTCCGCACCTTTTTCGACAATCTGTATTTGTAGCTGTTCGTTTTCTAATTGAATCATAATTGTCCTTATTATTCTGGTATCTTTTCGTCCACGACGTTGCCCAATATGCGTGCGCTCATTTTGCGTAGTGGGTTGGAGCGGTATTCTTCGTTTTGTTTCCTGTTGCGTATGATGTCCACAGCGAGGAAGATAGCTTCCAGCGTGGATTGGCTGTCTGCGATGCCCTTTCCGGCAATGTCAAAAGCCGTTCCGTGGTCGGGACTGGTGCGTACGATAGGTAGACCAGCCGTATAGTTGACACCTTCGCCGGCGGCGAGCGATTTAAACGGAATCAACCCTTGGTCGTGGTACATCGCGAGGACGGCATCAAACTGTGCGTACTGTGCATGGGCAAAAAAACCGTCCGCTGGATAAGGCCCGAAGGCCAGCATATTGTATTGCTTGGCATCCTTGATAGCGGGTTTGATGATATTTTCCTCTTCTTTTCCGATTAGGCCGTGGTCGCCGGCGTGTGGGTTGAGTCCCAGTACGGCGATTTTGGGCTTATTGATATTGAAATCCTCTTTCAGCGACTTGTGTATGATTTTCAGTTTGCTGAATATTTTCTTGGAGGAAAGCTCGTTAGCGACTTCCTGTACCGGTATGTGTTCCGTGACGACGGCGACACGCATGTTTTCGGCACACATCAACATCGCGACGTCCTGCGCACCAAACATATCCCGCAGATAAGGCGTGTGGCCCGTGTAGGGAAATGCCTCGGAGTGGATTGTGTTTTTGTTGATGGGTGCGGTGACGATGCCGTCAATCATGCCTGACTTGGCTTCTGCAACGGCGGTTTCCAAAGATTTCAATGCATATTGTCCGGCAGTAGAGGATTCTTCGCCCGGTGTGATGACTATGTCCTCTTCCCAACAGTTGAAAATATTGACCTGTTTAGGATTGAGACGGTTGATGTCCTTGACGATGTTGAAATTGAAGTTGCTATCCCGTAACGTTTTTTTGTAGAAATTGATACATTTGTTATGGGAAAAAACGACTGGCGTACAGATGTTGAGGATATGGTTTTCGCTCAGTGCTTTGATGACTACTTCCAGACCGATGCCGTTGAGGTCGCCGCAGGTAAGTCCAATGACGGGTTTATATAGTTCAGTGTTCATGTTTTTTGATATTTACTCAAAACTAAAAAGGCAAAAGTAAAAAGTTCAGCGCTTGCCTGACGACTCCATTTTCGTAATATAAATTTAACGACCGTCCATTTTAACAAAAAGCGCCATCCAATAAGGGGATTGAACAGCGCTTTTTGAAACTTGGGAAACATAATATTAATTGGCTACGATCTGGTCGCCGTGTTCCAGTTCATCCGAAACCTTTTGCCAATCCGTCAAGGATGGGCAGCCTTTGGATGCATTTTTGTCAAGACGGATGTAGTAGGTCGGTAGGTGACTGGCCAGCCACTGACCCATTACTTTTTCCTGTTTCAACTGTAAGGCGCGGGATGATACTTTGTCGTAATCGTCTTTGAGGTTTTCGCGGTGCGGCTCGCTTTTGGAGCGGAGCAATACAATTCTGACCGCGGTTTTTGTCTGCCCTTTGCTGTCCTGGCTTTGGAAAACCTGTGGAACGCTGATGTCGCCAGGCTTCATGTTCTGGATTGTTTTCAACAGTTGCTTGTCGGTAATCTGGTCATAAGTGACGCTCGTGGAACCGTCCTGCGCCGTGTATGCGCCGCCGGTATATTTTCCGTTCTCGTCGTCGCCAAAGATACTGACGGCAGCGTTGAAATTGATTTTTTTGTCCAAAATCATCTTGCGGACAAGCTCCATGCTGTCCACTGTAATCTTGGTATCCGCGTCGCTGATAGGAGGGATCAACAACAAATGCCTTACGACCGCATCATCGCCGACATGGCTTACCATCTGGATCAGGTGGTAACCAAATGCCGATTTGACTGGAGGGGAAATCTGGCCGTCTTTCAAGCGGAAGGCTGCGGAGGCAAATGCTGGATCCACCATCTTGTTAAGTCGGTTGAAGTTGAACATACCGCTAGATTCTTTCGCGCCGGGTTCCTGCGAATAGAGTTTGACGAGGTCTTCAAATTTTCTCCTGCCCGATTCTACCTCTTTTTTATAACCTATCAACTGCTCGATGATAAGGTCTTCCACGTCCTTGTTGGCCTGGGGATGCATGATTACCTGGCTGATTTCCAACTGTGCTTCATAGTAAGGAAGACTATCTTTTGGAATACTGTTGTAATAGGCTTCTACTTCCTCAGGAGTGATTTTGACGCTGGAAACGATTTTCTGCTGCATGTTACCAGCCATCATTTGTTCCTTGTAGGAAGGACGCATGTCTTCTCTAAACTGGTAGATGGTTTTTTGGGCCATTTGTTCAAACTGCTCACGTCCACCAGCCTGTGCAACGAAATAGCGTATCTGGTTGTCCAGTTTGCCGTTGAGATCGTCCTCCGAGAATGGGAGGGAATCGCGCTGCGCCTGTATCATCAATGCTTTGCGGGTCAGCATAGTCTTTAGGAACTGGCATTCCGCATCCGGCGGCAAGGAATTGGCCATCGCCGGGTCTTCGTTACGCCTATAGTCGCGTACCGCATTGTCGATGTCCGACTGTAAGATAATGTTGTCGCCAACCTGTGCCAATATCTTGTCGGCAAGGATTTTCTGCTGCTGCGCATGGCTTGACATTGCTGCAAGCAACAACATGGACGTCCCTAGAACTATTCTCTTCATATTCATAATTACCATCTCAGATAATCAAAATTATGTTATGTAAATAGGAAAAAAGCCTTTTTTAAGGCTTTTAACAAAAAATGTTTAATTCAGTGTTAAGTGAAAAATCAAAAAGTAAAACTAACTTGTTATTCTTATCGCTCTTCGGAATAATGCGCTACGCTAACATCCCAAACAGCGAGAGTTATTACAAAGTCCTCTTGATTTCCTCTTCCTGGTAGGCGACGATATTGTCCCCAACTTGAATATCAGTAAAGTTCTTGACGGTCAGGCCACATTCGTAACCTTGGGCTACTTCTTTGACGTCGTCCTTGAAACGTTTCAGGCTGCCCAGTTCGGCATAGGCCCCTTCGGTACGTGGGTAGACGAGGATACCGTCGCGGAAGATTCTGATTTTGTTGTCCCTTTTGACCTTGCCTTCCAGTACATAGCATCCGGCGACGGTGACTTTGTCGAACTTGTAGACCTCGCGGATATCGATGGTGGCGACTTCGACTTCTTCGACTTTGGGTTCGAGCATACCTTCCATCGCGCTCTTGATTTCCTCAATGGCGTTGTAGATGATGGAGTAGCTGCGGATCTGGACACCTTCGTTGGCAGCCAGTTTGGCGGCTTGGGAAGATGCGCGGACGTTGAAGCCAACGATAATCGCGTCGGAAGCTGTTGCCAGCAATACGTCGCTTTCCGAAATCTGGCCTACGGCCTTGAAGATGACGTTGACGACAATCTCTTCCGTAGAAAGTTTCTGTAAGGAATCGCTCAACGCCTCTACGGAACCGTCCACGTCGCCCTTGATGATGATGTTGAGTTCCTTGAACGAGCCGAGTGCCAGACGGCGGCCGATTTCGTCGAGCGTGATGTGCTTGCGTGTGCGTAGACCTTGTTCGCGGAGGATGCGCGCCCTTGTAGTTGCAACATCCTTGGCTTCGGACTCGTCGTTGTACACCTTGAATTTTTCACCCGCCTGAGGTGCTCCGTTCAACCCCAGAATCTGGACGGGCGTGGATGGTCCAGCCTTGTCGATACGTTGGTTACGTTCGTTGAACATGGCTTTGGCACGACCAAAGTGCTGCCCCGAGACGATGATGTCGCTTTGGTGCAACGTGCCGTTTTGGACCAATATCGTGGCGACATATCCACGGCCTTTGTCCAATGATGCTTCGACGATGCTACCTGTGGCTTCCCTGTTGGGATTGGCACGCAGGTTCAATATGTCGGCTTCGAGCAATATTTTTTCCAAAAGAAGGTCAACGTTCATGCCTTTTTTGGCAGAGATTTCCTGGTTTTGGAAAGAACCGCCCCAAGATTCCACCAGGATGTTCATCTGGGAAAGTTGTTCGTATATCTTGGTCGGGTTAGCGCCGTCCTTGTCTATTTTGTTGATGGCGAAAATCATCGGAACGCCGGCGGCCTGCGCATGGCTGATGGCTTCCTTGGTCTGTGGCATCACCGCATCATCCGCGGCAACGACGATGACCGCAATGTCGGTCACTTTGGCACCACGGGCACGCATCGCCGTAAAGGCCTCGTGTCCCGGTGTGTCGAGGAACGTAATCTTACGACCATTTTCCAACGTAACCACATAAGCACCGATATGTTGCGTGATACCGCCAGCTTCTCCCGCGACCACATTAGCGCTTCGGATGTAGTCCAACAAGGAAGTTTTACCATGGTCGACGTGACCCATAATCGTGACGATCGGGGAGCGTGGAATCAGGTTTTCTTCGCTGTCGTCTTCGTCTTCCTCGGCATTGTTCTGGTGCTCGTCCAGGTCAATAAAGGAAACGGTATAGTCAAACTCTCCGGCGACCAACTCGATGACTTCGGCATCCAGACGTTGGTTAATGGAAACCATGATGCCGAGGCTCATACACTTGCTTATGATATCGGCAAAACTGACATCCATCAGGTTGGCGAGCTCACTCACCGTGATAAACTCCGTCACATTGAGTACGCGGCTTTCATTCTGTAGATTCATTTCCGCTTCCATCTCCTGACGTCTTTCGCGCCGGTACTTAGCCTTGTTGCTCTTCCCTGGCTTGCCACCACCGGCGAGTTTGGCCTGGGTTTCGCGGATTTTTTCCTGGATTTTCTTTTGGTCTATTTCTTTGTCTTCATGATGGAGCCCCGGCCGGTCTCTGAAGTTGCCACCCTTGTTACCACCCGGACGCGCATTGTTGTTCTGACGGTTGCCACCTTGTTGGTTGTTGTTTCCATTTCTGTTGAAACCCTGTCCTTGTTGTTGTCCAGGCCTGTTGTATGGAGGTCTGTTGCCTGTGCCTTGTTGGTTGCCACTAGGCTGGTTTCTGTTGGAAGGTTGTCGTACTTCGTTTCCTTTTTTGTCGATAGGGATACGTTTTCTTTTGCGTTTTTCCTCCCTATTGACTTTTGGACGTGTATCGTTGTCGACCGGAAGTTCTATCTTTCCTAAGATTTTAGGACCTTCCAGCTTTTCCGCTTCGATTTTGGTAATGACAGGATCGGGCTGTTCCGTGGTCACTTGCAGGCTGTTTTCATTCAACACAATTGTTTTTTTCGGTTGTGTGAAAGTATAAGGCTGAAGTGGTGCTTTGGGTGCCTGTTTCGGTTTCTCCGGTCTGGGAGCAGGTTTGTTACCCTGTTGCTTATTAGGTTGTTGTACGTGTTTACCGTGCTGCTCTGTCGGTTTGTGGTGGCCTTTTTTGGGTCGAGTGGAAGAGTCGATAGCCGAAAGGTCTATTTTATCCAGTATTTTGGGTCCTTCAATCTTGTCGGCTTCGATTTTGACGATACTTTCTGGTTGTTCCGGAAGTGAAGATTCATTGCTTTGAGTCGTCTCTGTCGTTGTTTCCTGGGAGACGACGGGCAGGTCGTCGACCGGGGACGGCATGTCCTGGTGGGGAACGTCCACAGGAGTCGGAACATTTATTTGTTCTACTTTTTCCGGCTCTTTTTCCGAAGCAGTATCCTGTTCGGATTCTTTGATGTCTTCCTTATGGTCAGTTGTTGTCGGTTGTACAGGCAGTTCAGGCTGGGGCTGGGCAACGATTGGTTGCTCAACTATCGAAGGTGCGTCGGTTGATTGAACCGGAGCCTCCTCACTGGTTTCGGAAATGGCAAAGGTAGAGGTCTCTTGGGATGGTTCATTAGCAGTTGGCTGGGCAATGGTGTTTGCTTCCTCTTCCTGCACTGCCACCTTTGCCGAGTCCTCTTTTTTCTTTTTTTCGCCTTGTACTCCTTTGGGGATTTCAATGCGGTCCGCTTTGTCCTTTGCGACTTTGTCGTCGAGGAACTGTTGTTGCAGAGCACGGTACATCGGCTCGTTTAGCTTTACATTGCCATTCAAGTCGTCTTTGTTGAAACCCTTTCCTTCCAGAAATTCGACAAGGGTATCGCGCCCAATATTGAATTCCTTGGCCGCTGCCAATAACCTTGGTAATTTTAATTCTGACATAAATATATTTAGCAGTAGACGCTCAGATTGATTTTTTTAAGATCTGAGGTTGTCTTACTCTTTTTCGAATTCTTCCTGTAGGATGCGTCTTACATCCATGATTGTTTCTTTTTCCAAATCTGTTCTTCTTTCCAGTTCCTCGGCGGGCAGATTCAGTATGCTGTGTGCGGTATCACAGCCGACACGCTTAAATTCGTCAATGACCCACTGGTCGATTTCATCACTAAATTCCTGCAAATCTATATCATATTCTTCTTCTTCTCCTTCTTCTTCCTCGCGGAACACGTCGATGTCGTAACCTGTCAGTTCACAAGCCAGCTTGATGTTGACTCCTTTGCGTCCGATGGCAAGTGATATCTGGTCGGCCTGGAGGAAAACGTCGGCATGGCTGTTCTCGGTGTCGAGCTCCATGAAGCTGATACGGGCAGGTGTCAGCGAACGTTGGATGTACAACTGCGGGTTTTCGGTATAGTTGATGATATCGATATTTTCGTTTTTCAGCTCTCGGACGATGCCGTGGATGCGACTGCCTTTCATACCGACGCATGCGCCGACGGGGTCGATACGGTCGTCAAAACTTTCGACGGCGACCTTGGCGCGTTCACCGGGTTCGCGTACGATTTTGCGGATGGTGATAAGTCCATCATAGATTTCCGGAACCTCGATTTCCAACAGTTTGGCGAGAAATTCGGGGTTTGTCCTGCTGAGGATGATGACCGGCGTGTTGTTTTTGAGGTCTACTCTACGGATGACGGCACGGATGTTTTCTCCTTTTTTGAAAAAGTCCTGTGGTATCTGCTCGGATTTGGGTAGGATGAGTTCGTTGTTTTCCTCGTCCATGAGCAAAACCTCTTTTTTCCAAACCTGGTAGACTTCGGCAGAGACGATTTCGCCGATACGGTCTTCATATTTTTTGAGGAGGATGCTTTTCTTCAGATCGCCGATACGGCTTGCCAGCGTCTGCTTGGCGGCCAATATCGCGCGGCGTCCAAAGTCAAACATGTCCACTTCTTCATATAATTCCTCGCCGACCTCGAAATCGGGCTCAATCTTTACAGCATCGGAATAGGCGACCTCGGCCAACGGGTCTTCTACTTCTCCGTCCTCCACGATCATCCTGCGTCTGAAAATTTCCAGATCGCCTTTTTCGGCATTGACGATGACGTCAAAGTTTTCATCACTGCCGTATTTCTTTTTTAGAAGCGTCTTGAATACATCCTCTACTACTTTCATCAGGGTAGACCTGTCAATGTTTTCGTCTTCCCTGAATTCCTGGAAAGCCTCAATGAGGTTGATACTTGCCATATATATTACAATTTATACAATCCTATAAAGCGGAAGGGCAGGTGTCAGAACTGAATCTGTACGACTGCTTTTTTTATTTGTTCAAATGATATTTCTTTCTGTTGTGTCACTGCTTTTTTTCCTTTGCCCGTCGTGACTTCCAAAGTCAGGCTGGCCTCCGCGACATCCACGATCTTGCCGGTCTCGACCGTATCGTCACTCAGCGTGGCTTCCAATAACCGTCCTTTGTTTTTGACATACTGCCGATGCAGGAGCAAGGGCGAGTCTATACCCGGCGAGGAAACTTCAAGGGAAAAATTGTCCGACGGTAGGAGGCCCGACTCTTCGATGACGGTCACGATTTTGCGGTTGACCTGGATACATTTGTCGATAGTAATCCCGTTGTCGCCGTCTAAATAAATCTTGATATTGTTGGTTGGCTTAACTTTGACATCGACCACGAAATATTCCGGATCGTCTTTGATAGCCTCCCTCGTGATGTCGACCAATTTTTCTACAATAATATCTTCTGCCATACTGCGATTGATGAGGAAAAACAGAGAAGGGAACGTGTTTTTCGTCCCCTTCTTGATTCTCTGAACGCAAAGTTAAACTAATTGCGGAATTTATACAAATAAATATCTTCGTGCCACAACAAAATAAACGGTGCTTTGTTAACTAGGTAATCGTTTTCTAAAAAATCGGAATCATATGTTTAAGTATATATCTTTATTTGTCTTTTTTTACATCCTTTACCAGTTTGTTTTTAAACTGGTGCTTCCCCTGTTCCGGGCAACCTCTGTCATGCAGCAGCGTGTCAACCGGATGAACGAGGCAAGGCAGCAATACGAAAGCCATCTCCACCAGCAACCGCACAGCCATACACCATCCCCCCAAAAGGTCAAGGAAAGAGAAGGCGAATATATTGATTTTGAGGAAGTCTCTTAAAACGGCAAGGAGAGCTTAAGAGACAAACCGTGGATAGTGCGGACACGAAACCACGGAAAAAAGGGCATAGTGGATAGCTTGCGCGTTTATTTTCATACGCAGAAGTGCAGAGGAAATAAATAACTCAAACAGCTTCAAATCTGTGACTAATTTTTACTCAAAAGGAAACTTCGACACTCTCGCCTTTACATGCTTGTCGCGGATGACGATGGTAACCTCGGTGCCGATAGTCGCGTTTTCCGTAGTGACATAGCCTAAACCGACGGCCTTGCTCAAGGACGGTGCCATAGTACCACTCGTAACATGTCCGATGCTGTTGCCATTGGTATCGGCGATAACGTAGCCATGTCTGGGAATCCCTTTTTCGACAAGTTCAAAACCGATGAGCTTGCGTGGGATGCCGTTGTTTTTTTGCGCTTCCAATTTGTCCTTGGCTGTGAAAGCGGTATCTTTTTTGAACTTGGTAATCCAGCCCAGACCGGATTCCAAGGGAGACGTGGTATCGTCAATATCGTTGCCGTATAGACAATAACCCATTTCCAGACGCAAGGTGTCGCGTGCACCGAGGCCGATAGGCTTTAGTCCCTGCGGCGCCCCGATTTCAAATATTTTGTCCCAGATTTTTTCCGCGTTGCCGTTTTTGTCTTCGAAATAGATTTCAATACCACCAGAACCTGTATAGCCCGTAGCACTGACGATTACGTCGTCCACGCCCGCAAAAGTCCCGGCTTGGAACGTGTAATATTTCAGGTTTTGGAGGTCGATATCGGTCAATGGCTGCATTATCTTACAGGCATTGGGGCCTTGTATCGCGAGCAGACAGGTCTTGTCGCTGATGTTTTCCATGTCCACATCGTTGCTGTTGTGTGCCGAAACCCAGTTCCAGTCCTTTTCGATATTGGCGGCGTTGACGACGAGCATGTACTTGTGGTTCGGTTCCAGGCAATACACGATTAAGTCGTCCACGATACCCGCTTCTTCATTGGTCAGACAACTGTATTGTGCATTGCCCGTATTCAGTTTGGATGCGTCATTGGTCGTGATGCGTTGTATCAAGTCCAGTGCTTTCCCGCCTGTTAGGATAAATTCGCCCATGTGGCTGACATCAAAAACTCCGGCGTTGTTGCGTACCGTAGCGTGTTCATCATTGATGCCGGAATAGCTAATCGGCATGTTGTATCCTGCGAATTCGGCCATCTTGGCACCGAGCGCGATATGTTTTTGCGTAAATGCGGTTTGTTTCATATAAGTAAAATGTCAAAATTTAAACGTAAAAAACAAAAAGCGATACAAAGAAATGAATGCCCTTCGCTGGCGCAAGGTATTAAGCAATGAACATATACCTAAATAAATAATCCATATCTCACCGTCATTTCCGCCTACCCGGGAATGACGGTGAGATGTTCCAATGCTTCATTGCACATTTTATCCAGCGGAGCGTATCGAGCGTCAGGCTTTAGGCATTCAGCGTTAAGCAAATGTATAGCTCATCTCCCCGTTCTTCTCGTCTTTCAGCAATATGCCCAGTGCCGACAGTTCATTGCGGATACGGTCGCTGGTGACATAATCCTTGTTTTGCTTGGCTTCTTTGCGCATGCGCATCAATAGGTCGATGACCGCGTTGAGTTTTTCGTTGCGGTTGTCGTCCAAGGACTGCAAGCCGAGAATGTGCTCAATGTATGTTTCCATCTGCGTTTTGAGCAAAGAAAACGTATCAGAAGAAAGCGCGTCGGCGGCAACCTGTCCGCCACGGATGCCGTTGATGATTGGCACGAGCTCAAACATATTTGCCAACACCTTTGCCGTGTTGAAGTCGTCGTCCATGAACGTGTCCAACTCTGAAACCAGTTGTTGCACTTTGGCGTCCAGTTCCGTGTCCTGTGGTTCTACCGTATTGGCATCTGGAAGATTTTGCAGGGTTTCGTAGCCTTCCCACAACCGTTTCAGACCTTTTTCCGATGCCTGCAATGCTTCATTGCTGAAGTCCAGCGTAGAACGGTAATGCGTCTGCAATATAAAAAACCGGATGACCATAGGGTGGTAAGGTTGTTCCAGCAACGGATGGTTGCCGGAAAAGAGTTCCGTCAGTTTGATGACGTTGTTGTAGCTTTTGCCCATCTTGCGGCCGTTGATGGTAATCATATTGTTGTGTATCCAATAGCGTGCGGGCATTTTGTGGTTGCAGACAACGCTCTGTGCGATTTCGCATTCGTGGTGCGGAAACTGCAAGTCCATGCCGCCGCCGTGGATGTCAAATTGTTCGCCCAAGTATTTGGTGCTCATTGCGGAGCACTCGATATGCCAACCCGGGAAACCCTCGCCCCAGGGACTTGCCCAGCGCATCAGGTGCTCGGGCGGCGCTTTTTTCCACAAGGCAAAATCGGACTTGTTTCTTTTTTCGTCCTGGTTGGACAGTTCACGCGAAGACGCTTCCTGTTCGTCCAGTACACGGCCACTCAATATGCCGTAAGGCAGGTCTTTTTTGGAAAAGTCCGTATTGTATTTTTCCACGTCAAAATAGACGGAACCATTGACCTCGTATGCGTATCCGTCTGCCAGTATCTTTTTGACCATTTCGATTTGCTCGATTATGTGTCCTGTCGCGGTCGGTTCGATATTGGGGTCGAGCGTGTTAAAAGCTTTCATGCCCCAATGGAAAAGATTGGTGTATTTCTGCACCAGTTCCATCGGTTCGAGTTTTTCCAGCTTGGCTTTGGAACTGATTTTGTCTTCCGCCGCTTTCCCTTCTTCTTCAAAATGTCCAGCGTCCGTGATGTTGCGCACGTAGCGCACTTTGTAACCGAGGTGCTGCAAGTAACGGTTGACCACGTCAAAAGTGATGTAAGGCCGTGCATGTCCGAGGTGCGACTCTCCGCTGACGGTCGGTCCGCACACGTACAGCCCGACGTATCCTGGCGTGATGGATTCAAATACTTCTTTTTCCCTACTGAGCGAATTATAAACTTTCAACATAAAAAATCAGTGTCAAAAACTGGCTGCGAATATACCAATACTAATTTGATGATTTGAAAATTTGATGAATTGAAGATGAAAGCGTGGTATTTCCAACTTCTGGCCTTTCCGGTATTTCTGGCTTTTTGTTTTTGCTTTTTTAAAAGTCCGTACTTTAGTAGAAAATAACCGATATGAAGTTAAACGTGCTACTACTCTCTGTTTTTATCTCAAGTATCACATTGGGACAACCGTCCTTCAAGACGCCTTATGAAAAAGGGAACGGCAACCAATCCGCAACGTATGGGGAAGTGAATACTTTTTATGAAGCGTTAGCACGACATTTTCCCTCGATACAGTATTTGCAGAAAGGGACGGACGACGACGGAATGCCTATCTATGTCGTCGTTTTCAATCCGTTTAAAGAGAAGAATCTGGAAACGCTGCGTAAGACAAAAGCAGTTTTGTTGGTCAACAACGGCATCCATCCGGGCGAACCGGACGGCATCGACGCAACGATGATGTTCATGCGCGACCTCGCCACCAAAAAAATCAGAACCCCGGGCAATGTACTGGTCGCCGCCATTGCGGCATACAATGTCAGCGGGATGCTCAACAGAGGCAGTTACTCCCGTGCCGACCAGAACGGGCCGGAACAATACGGCTTTCGCGGAAACGTGCGCAACTATGACCTCAACCGTGATTTTATCAAAAACGACACCAGGAACGCCCGCAGTTTCCAGGAGATTTACCATTGGCTGGAGCCAGACGTGTTCATAGACAACCATGTCAGCAACGGTGCGGACTACCAATATGTTTTCACCTATATATCTTCGTTCAAGGAACGTGTCGGAAAGCTTCTGGGCGATTATTTCTACAACGATTACCAGGCGAAGAACTTGGCGGACATGAAGTCTGTCGGCTATGAAAGTACGCCTTATGTCAACATCCACGGCGACGTGCCGGATATTGGTTTTGCGGCGTTTGAGGACGCGCCGCGCTACTCGACGGGCTACACGACACTGTTCAACACCTTGAGTACGATGCCCGAAACCCACATGCTCAAGCCTTACGACAGAAGGGTGGACGCGACTTACCAATATATGCTCGCCTCCATCCACAACCTCGACAAGGAATACCAAACCATCAAAAAGCTTCGCCGCGACAACCTCCGGCAATATACCGTCGGTCAACCTTATGGCATCCGTTGGAAAATAGATTCCACAAAGTTCACGACCATGGATTTCAAAGGCTACGAGGCAGCATACAAACCAAGCTTGATTTCTGGTCAGAAACGGCTCTATTACGACCGCAACAAACCTTTTACGAAGAAGATAAAACTGTTCAATACCGCCGTTCCCGTCAGCCTTGTAACGATTCCGTCGTATTACGTCATACCACAGTCGGAATATCGTGTCATTGAGGCATTCCAACGCAACCATATCCAAATGCGTCCACTGCAACACGACAGCACCATCCGCGTGGAGGCCTATAAAATCAAGGATTTCAAGACTGCCAACAACGCGTATGAAGGGCATTATCCCCACTCCGAAACCGCTGTTGAAAAATCGAACAAAAGCGTTGCTTTCCTACGCGGCGACTATATTGTGCCAACACAGCAGGACGGTGTCAAGTTTATCATCGAGACCTTGGAGCCGGAAGCAATCGACTCTTATTTCAACTGGAATTATTTTGACGCGATATTGGGACAGAAGGAATATTTCTCGGCATATATTTTTGAAGATACGGGCGCAAAATTGCTGGAATCGGACACTGCGTTGAAAGCTGCATTTGACGCGGAAAAAGCGGGCAACCCGGCATTTGCGCGGGACGGAAGAGCACAGTTGGACTGGGTGTATCGGTATTCGCCTTATTTTGAGGGAAAGACGTTGCGGCAATATCCGATTTATCGGATATTGTGATGTATTTTATGGTTTGCTGACATTTATACGCATATTCAAAATACATGCGTATATCCGTTGTGGAACAAATTATTTTTACAGATGAAGAATAGGTTAAACATTACAATTGACGAGGTTTTAATACAGGAAGCTAAACGCTATGCCTTTAAAAAAAATACGTCGCTTTCGAGCCTGATTCAAGATAGTTTGAGAACGCTTGTGTCTCGTCGTCCGACTAATAAACAAAACGTTCTGGATTTCGTAAAAACCTTGCCGAAGCCGAACGTTGATACCGAGCATTATTCCAAAGAAACGTATTACGAAGACAGTAAAGCCAAATATGGGTTCTAAAGTTTTTTTGGAGCCAACATTATATTGGACATCAGTCTACAACGAAAGGGATTTGCCGGTGCCAGTGCGGTAGTTGCAGCAGGCACATTGCAGGTACGGCACAGTTATATACCGCTCCTGCCATTTTGAAAGTGACGGCATACTATACCAAACAGCATTTAGCAATCTCAGAAACAACGCAGTTTTTCCTCAAGTTACTTGATATTGTAACTATAATAGACTGCGACCATCTGACAAGTATTCACGCGCTCGGTTCATCTATGGACGATATCGAGGATACCTTGCAATACTATACAGCCCTACGCCATCGTTTGGATTATTTTATCTCTTCGGATAAAAAGCTAAAGAATGCGGCTTTGCCTCAACTGCCAGTCTATACCGCAAGTGAATGGCTTACTGAGATGTAATTCCAAAACATCCTCTCACAATTCTTTCCCCAAAACATCCGTTTTTTCCTCTAAAAACCTAAATTTGTCCATTCGGGAACGTTCCCGAACGTAAAATTTTGTACTATGTTTAGATACGCATTACTTGTCACAAGCCTTATTTTTTCCTTTTTTGCGCAAGCGCAGCAGTTATTTTCCCCAAACCGGCAGTTTGTATTGTCTGTCCATGTCGACGAACAGGGCAAACCGATGTATGAACTGCAATACAAGGGAAAGGCAATCATCGCGCCGAGCCATCTCGGGCTGGATTTGGTGCCGGAAGGAAAGAAGCTGACGTTTGAAAACGCTGGCGACACCAACAACAAATCGTCCGAAAAAAACAATTCCCTCTACGATGGTTTTAAAATTACAGATGTCAAAAACAGCAGTTTTGACGAAACTTGGAAACCATTGTACGGCGAGGTCAACCAGATTCGAAACAACTACAATGAAATGGCAGTCACGTTGACCCAACAGGCAACAGACCGCAGCATGGTCGTTCGTTTCCGCCTGTTTGACGACGGTCTGGGGTTCCGCTACGAATTTCCCGAACAGAAAAACTTGAAATATTTTGTCATCAAGGAGGAAATGACGGAGTTTGCCATGACGGGCGACCATACGGCATTTTGGATTCCCGGAGATTTTGATACGGAAGAATACAGCTACATCAAAACCCAACTTTCGGAAATCCGCGCCAAAAACCAAAAAGGTATCGAAGGCAACGCATCGCAGACGCCATTTTCCTATACGGGTGTGCAGACACCGTTGCTTTTGAAGACAAAGGACAACCAATATATCAGCATCCATGAAGCGGCACTGGTCAATTACGCGGCGATGAACCTCAACTTGGACGACAAAAAAATGGTTTTCCAGACCTATCTCACGCCCGATGCGCAAGGCAACAAAGGTCATCTGCAATCGCCCTGCACGAGCCCTTGGCGCACTGTCATCGTGAGCGACAAAGCCGCGGACATCCTGACTTCGAAAACCATCCTGAACCTCAACGAACCGACAAAATACGCTTCCACCGACTGGATAAAACCCATGAAATATGTCGGCGTTTGGTGGGAAATGATTACCGGAAAAAGCACTTGGGCCTACGCCGATATCGACAACGTACAGCTCGGCGTGACCGACTATTCCAAGCTCACGCCCAACGGCCGCCACGGTGCCAACAATGCCAATGTCCGCAAATACATCGACTTCGCCGCTGCCAATGGCTTTGACGGCGTATTGGTCGAGGGTTGGAACCAAGGTTGGGAAGACTGGTTTGGCAAGACCAAAGATTACGTGTTTGACTTCGTGACGCCTTATCCCGATTTTGACGTGAAGGCTTTGCATGAATATGCCGCCAGCAAAGGTGTCAAAATCATCATGCACCACGAGACTTCATCGTCTGTGCGCAACTACGAACGCCATATCGACACGGCGTATAAATTCATGGTTGCCAACGGCTACAACGCCGTCAAGAGCGGTTATGTCGGCGACATCATACCGCGCGGCGAAAAGCATTATGGACAATGGATTGTCAACCATTATCTATACGCTGTCACGGAAGCCGCGAAATACCATATCATGGTCGATGCGCACGAGTCGGTACACATGACGGGCTTGCAAAGGACGTATCCCAACCTACTCGCGCAGGAATCCGCGAAAGGAACCGAATACGAGGCATTTGGCGGCAACACGCCCGACCATACGACGATACTGCCTTTCACAAGGCTGATGGGCGGGCCGATGGACTATACACCGGGGATTTTTGAAATGGACATCAGCAAGATTAACCCTGAAAACCATTCGCATGTCAACAGCACGTTGGCACGGCAGTTGGCGTTGTACGTAACCATGTACAGCCCGTTTGTCATGGCGGCGGACTTCCCCGAACATTACGAACAATACAAAGACGCATTCCAGTTCATCAAGGACGTTCCCGTCGATTGGGACGACACCAAAGTCCTGGAAGCCGAACCCGGCGACTATATTACCTACGCCAGGAAGCAGAAAGGAAAAGACGCTTGGTTTGTCGGCCGTACCAACGACGAAGAACCGCGCGTGTCCGAAATCAGCTTCGATTTCCTCACGCCCGGCAAAAAATACACGGCAACCATCTACGCCGATGCCGGCAACGCCAACTATAAAACCAATCCGCAAGCCTACACCATCAAAAAAATGGAAGTATCCAGCAAGACAAAAATCAAACAAGCCTGCGCTCCGGGTGGTGGATATGCGATAAGTATTTTACCTTTATAAAATCATACTGTACACAGGGTAAAAATGTGTAATGCTGTTATGAAATGAATGCATAGTTAAACAATGAAAACGTCCGCCATCAGATTCCAGCCTACGCGGGAATGACGGCGGACGCGTCCATTGTTTAGCTACGTGCTTCTTTCCAAGGTTTATTGCACACTTATAGAGCGTCCAGCATAAACCGAAAGGGAAAAAGCATGACCTTTTATATGCGTTGCGGTTTCATATATTTATACTTTTGTGTCTTTGCGTGAAACACTTTGTTTATGATAAAAAAGAATATCAATATCAAGGAACTTGCCAGTGCGCTGGGGTTGTCTACCTCGACCATATCGAGGGCGTTCCGCGACAATTCCGACATCAACCCCGATACAAAGGAACATATATTGGCAAAGGCAAAAGAACTCGGCTACCAACCCAATATATTTGCCAGCAGCCTACGCGAAAAAGCAGCAAGAACAATCGCCATCGTCTTACCCGAGCTCGCCAACAACTTTTTTTCCCAGGCCGTGAAAGGTATCGAGCAGATAACCCGTGCGCACAACTACCACACGTTGGTGTATGTTACCGACAGCATTTATGAAAAAGAGGTAAGCATCCTGACCGAGCTCCAAAGCGGGCGCGTGGACGGCATCATCATGTCGGCGACAGGCGAAGGCAAGGACAGCGCACATATCGTCAACCTGGTCAACATGTCCATTCCCGTTGTGTTCTTTGACCGAATCTACGAGGATATCGACCTACCCAAAATCATTACCAACGACTACCAAAGCAGCTTCCAGGCTACAAAGGATTTGATTGAGAGAGGCTGTCGTAAGATTGCTTTTCTGGTAATAGACCCAGACCGTTCCATCGGGCAGATAAGGACCAAAGGCTACAAGGATGCCATCAAAGCCGCCGGTTTCAAAAAAGACGAAATCCATGTATTGGAATGCGACAACGACCGCGAAATATCTTACGACATCATCCGAAATTTTATATTGGAAACGCAACCTGACGCCATCGTTACCGCCGTCGAACGCTTGGCGGTCGTTACCTACCGCGTCTGCATCAACGAGCACATCTCTATCCCGGAGCAGTTGAAAGTCATTGGATTTTCCAGTCTGGAAATCGCTGATTTGCTCAATCCGTCGCTTTCCACAATCACACAGCCCGCATTTGAAATGGGCCGGAAAGCCGCACAGCAACTGTTTGTCTCGCTCAAAAGTCCTAAACACTCGCCGACTCCTGAGCCGGTCGTGCTGAGTTCGAGTATTATACATAGGAAATCGACGCAGGGGCGAGGATAGGGAAGACGCTATCGGGAATTTTACCCAAACTGCTGTAAAAACCAAAAGGAAATCCGTAAAAAGTTAAAGGACAATCATTTTTTATTTTTCGAACTTTGCAGATTATATATCATACGGATTTGGAAAAGAAATACAGCATAAAAGAATTTACCGATTATACCAATATAAAGGGACTTAAAAACAATCAGATACATCTGACGGATTATGACCTGCACCCAAACATCAGGAAACAATCGCAACCTATCCAGATTGATTTCTATTTTTTGGGAATAAAAAAGAACTACGACAAGAACAAATTTTTCGGACAAACAGCATTTGACCAGGCTGAATCTTTTGTTTATCTCGACCAGCCCGATGATATTATCCAATGGGATATTGACAACCCGATATCGGGCTATCATATTTTGATGGCGTCCAATATCTTTAGGAAAATAGCAAGAGAATATAGTTTCACGCATTACGGCAATCACGAAGCACTTTTCATCACAAAAGAAGAAGAAAAAATCATTACTGATTTGTTCCAAAAAGCGTTTACCGAATACAACCGCAGCGAAAATTTTTCCAAAGACATTGTTGTTTCTTATGCTTCTTTAATTTTGTCGTATATCCAAAATTTTTACAATCGCCAGTTCGATTCCCGGAAAGAACTGTACAACAAAACCGTTGCCGACTTCTACAAAAATTTAGAAAAATACTACGGCAACAATCAAGAGATTCAAATACCCAATGTTTCCTATTTTGCGGAATTAGCCCATTTGTCTTCCAATTATTTCGGCGATTTAATCAAGCATTTTACGGGCAATTCGCCACAAGAGCACATCCATCAGCATATTGTGCAGATTGCCAAAAGTAGATTAAGAGACACATCGCTTACTATAAGCGAAGTAGCTTATAGTTTGGGGTTTGGATATCCGTCTTATTTCACTACGTTTTTCAAAAAAGAAACGGGCATTTCCCCTACTGTTTTCCGCAACCAGTAAATTTTTAAGGCAAAATCACGTTTGGCTTTGGAAGAAGTTGTGTAACCTGTTTAAATTTAAAATAACATATCGCAAATGAACGCTTATTGCTTCTTATCTTGGCATTACAAGAGAAACTTTGAGCCTATTGACTTCGCAATAATCGGAACAAGAATTATCCAATCATTATCTTTTCCAAAAGCGGAACAGCGATAGAATAATTTTGTATATTTGGGCAATAAAATTATCGTAGAAATGGCACAAGTAATCTCAATAGAATATCCCGATTTTTTGGCAAACTCTATGCGGTTGAACAAAAGCGAATTCGGTAAGGAAATAAAAGTTTCTGCCCTTGTAAAATTATTTGAGTTAGGTAAAGTTTCATCGGGAACGGCTTCAAAGGTTTTGCAAATACCGAGAGTTGAATTTTTGGAAATAGCATCAAGATACAATGTAGAATATCTGAACACCAAAGACTTAATGGAAGATTTGGAAAATGCCTAAAATTGTTTCAAATACCACGCCTGTTATTTCGTTGTTAAAAATCGGGAAACTTCATCTTCTTAAAGATTTTTACGGAGAAATCCTTGTTCCGCAGGAAGTTTTTAATGAAATTGAGGCGGGGCAAAACAAAGAATTTTATACCGATTTATCAAAGATTGAATGGATAAAAATTGAGAAAATCCAAAATTAAAAATCGTTGTCCTATTTTTTGGATTTGGACAGAGGCGAAGCCGAGGCAATCGTTTTGGCTACCGAAAAGGAAGCAGATTTGATAATTCTTGACGAAAATTTGGGCAGGTTTCACGCCAAACACACGGGGCTGAAAGTAACGGGAACTATCGGTATTCTGCTGAAAGCCAAAAAGTTAGGATATATTTCGGAATTGAAGCCGCTTCTTCTTGATTTGCGGACGAAAAGCGTTTGGTTAAGCGATGCTTTTATGGACGAAATTTTAAAACTATCCAACGAAAAATAATTACCGCCTACTTATTGCAGCGAGTTCCCAAAACGCTCATTGCTTCTTATCTCGGCATTACAAGAGAAACTTTGAGCCGATTGACTTCACAATAACCAACGGAAAAAGACAGTGCTTCTATTATTTTTGCTAAATTTGCCGTTGCAAACGCCAAGCTCCGAACCGTTAGCGGTCATTGTAAAACGACACAGCAGACAACATTATAAAAGAGAAATAATGGAAGATATAATTGACAAAAACATAGCAGAACATTATATATGGGGAGATAATTGTGACAGTTGGGTTTTGGCTGACACAATTGGACTATCTGTTAAACAAGAAAGTATGCCAAGTGGAACAAGAGAGAATCTACATTTTCATACTAATGCCCAACAATTTTTCTTTATACTCAAAGGGGCAGGTACCTTTTATTTAGAAAACAGCAAAATAATTGTAGCAGAACATAAAGGCATATTAGTTCGACCTGAAACTAAACATTATATAGCAAACGAAACAATCGAACAACTTGACTTTCTTGTAATATCACAGCCGACAACTAATAATGACAGAACCTCAATCGAATAAAAAGATGATATTAATAACTCAACTAATCTACATAATAGAAGGTCAAGAAAATATTTTTGACGAATTTGAAAGCATTGCCATTCCGACAATTTTAAAATATAATGGACAATTACTATTACGAGTAAGACCGACAGAAAAGGCTTTTATTGAAAGTAACATTGACAAACCATACGAAATACATATAGTAGAATTCAACACTCAACAAGATTTTGACAATTTTAAGCAAGACGAAGAACGAAAGAAGTTTTTACACTTAAAAGACAAATCCATAAAGACATCTATTTTAATTCAAGGGACAAAAATATGGTGAATAAAAAACAACGAACCGCTAACATCGTATTGCCAATAGACAGACTGACAAAAGTCATTCAACTGTATTTCAGCAAACAGGCGAAAACAGCCGTTTAGATTTGTTTTCACTTCCCGATTTAGGCATTACAAGAGAAACATTGAGCCAACTTTGTTCAGCATGATATTCTACTCTATATAATACATCTGCTACTATCATTTTTATCCGTTATTGCAAAGACAAAATACCATATTTAGTTTTGTAACATTAAAAAGTATAGTATAAATAATTGAAAAAAAATGAAGAAGTTTATTGTAGTTTTCAGTATGCTGACAGGCATTTCCGCTTATGCCCAAAAAGCCGATTATGAAGTTTTTGCAACGGTTGAGCAATCCGTAGGAAACATTGCGTTTACCGCAAAAGGCGATTTGGTGTATAGTCATCATCCGTTTTTCAATCCGAAATTTCGGGTGGTAAAATACAATGCCAAAGTCAAGACAACTACGCTATTTCCAAACAAAGAATGGAATACGCCACGAGAAACGGACGACCATTATTTGAGCAATGTTTTGGGTATCAGAAACGATGAAAACGGAATTGTCTGGCTTTTGGATATGGCACAAAGAAATCCCGTAACGCCAAAAATCGTAGGTTGGAACACTATTACAGACCAATTAGAACGGATTTATTATCTGCCCGAAACTTCGGTTGTTTCCACTTCACAACCGAACGATATGATAGTTGATACCAAACACAATGTTTTTTTTAATTGCGGACGAAGGCATTGGAAACGGTGGAGACGGAAGCACAGCTTCGCTGATTATTGTAGATATGAAAACAGGCAAAACAAGACGGCTGTTGCAAGGTCATCGGACGACTTTACCCGAAAATTTGCCGACTATTATCAACGGAAAACCATTAGCCGTAAACGGCAAAAATCTTTTGGTAGGTTGTGACGGCATTACTGCCGACAAAAATTTTGAGTGGTTGTATTATGCACCGTTGAACGGCAGCAAACTCTACCGTGTAAAATTGGACGACTTACTAAACGAAAACCTGACCGAAACCGAATTGGACAAACGAATAGAAACTTATTCCGACAAATCAAACAATGGTGGTTTAAGCATTGACATTGACGGAAACCTCTACTTAACCTCAGTGGAAAGCAACAGCGTTGCGGTAATTCTTCGCAAAGACAAAAGCGTTCACAACATCGTTACTGACAAAAAATTGCTTTGGGCAGACGGTGTGAGTTACAACAAATCGGACGGATATATGTATGTTTCGGCTGCACAAGTTCATCTCGGAGCGGTTTTCAATAACGGCAAAAATTTGGCGACAGCACCGTTTTATATTTTTAGGTTCAAGCCATTGGGGAAAGGTGTACCGTTTAGGTAAGGGACGAACGAAATAGCATATAATTGGGGTTTGGATATCCGTCTTATTTCACTACGTTTTTCAAAAAAGAAACGGGCATTTCCCCTACTGTTTTCCGCAACCAGTAAATTTTTAAAGTATTAAGGTAAAATGTTTAAGGACTTGCCTTACTGCATTGGTGAACTTTGCATCATCAAATAATTTAAAAGATTTACAACAATGAAATCAGTAAAATTCAAACACAAAACCTGGGAAGTGGCAGCCATTATCCAATTCCCGAAAGATTTTGACGAAACCAAAACATATCCTGCCATTGTTTGCGCACATCCTATCAGCAGCTGTAAAAACCAGACATCAGGAAATGTCTACGGAAAAGCGTTGGCGGAAGCAGGTTTTATCACATTGGCATTTGACGCTTCACATCAGGGCGAAAGCGGCGGCGAACCAAGATTTTTGGAAGACCCGGCAACCCGCGTGGAAGACTTCCGTTGTGCGGCAGATTACCTGACCACACTTCCTTATGTGGACAATGACCGCATAGGTGTTCTCGGCGTTTGCGGTGGTGGTGGTTATGCAGTAAACGCGGCGATGACCGAAAGAAGATTTAAAGCCGTAGTTACCGTTGTTGGTGCAAATTATGGAAGATTGATGCGTGAAGGAGATTTTACGCCCGATGCTGCCATCAAAACTTTGGAAGCCATTGCAGCACAACGCACGGCAGAAGCGAACGGAGCAGAGCCTTTCGTTACGGTTTATGTAGCTCCAAATGAAGAAGCCAGAAAACAAGCAGGATTGAACGACATCGACATTGTGGAAGCGGTAGACTATTATACTACGCCAAGAGGTCAGCACGCTTGTTCACCCAACAAATTGTTGTTTTCAGGATTGGCGGCGGCAGTCGGTTTTGATGCCTTTCATCTGGCAGAGCATTTATTGACGCAACCGCTGCACATTGTTGTTGGCGATAAAGTGGGTGCATTTGGTTCGTACAAAGACGGTTATGAATTGTTCGACAAAGCAGCGTCAAAAGACAAAAGCATCCAGGTTGTTCAGGGCGCAAGTCATTATGATTTATATGATATTCCCAAATACACTTCGCAAGCATTGGACAATATAATTCCTTTCTTCAGAAAATATCTTTCCTAAAAAAATACGGACAAGCAAACACAAAAGCCGGGAGTATTACGCTTCCGGCTTTTTTTTGCATAAAAACTACTGCTAACAGTGTTTGCGTAATGGTGGTCCAATGTTTAAGCATGAAAATCCTGCCCCATGGTTCGTGTCTGCGCCAACCACCACACAAGAATATTTTTAAATTATTTAATATATTGATAATCAATATTTTATAAATAAAATTAACTTTTATTATCTTTCTCTTTCTCAGTTTTTACTAAAAAACATTTGTTAGTTTGTTAAAAGGCTTTATGTTTGCGTTAATTTTTCGGGAACGTTTCCGGTATCGTTCCCGAAAAAGTAGAAATGATATAGACATATACGTTTAAAAAACATTGTTTACCTAAATTCAAATCATCACATGACGTTCAATCGATTGCTGTTATCCTTGTTGGTCTCCACACTCGGGATAGTTTCAGTACAGGCACAGACACGGACTGTTGTCGGCAAAGTGTTAAGTGCAAAAGATAGCTCTGCCGTTCCCAATGCATCCGTCACTTATGGCACGGACAAGGGAGTGTCGGCGGACGGCCAAGGTAATTTTTCTTTAAATCTTCCTAAGGCTGTGCAAGACCTGCAAGTTTCCGCACTCAATTTTACGGTGCAGTCCGTGCATCTGGACGGCGACAGCGTGACGGTGTATCTTGAGCCGTTTGCACAGGACTTAGATGCGGTCGTTGTCATCGGTTATGGAACGACCAAAAAGAAATTTATGACGGGGTCTGTCGCATCTATTTCTTCCAAGGATTTCAACAATGGTGTGGTTTCCACGCCTGAACAACTGATTCAAGGCAAGGCGGCGGGCGTACAGATTACGTCCGACGGTGGCCAACCCGGCGGAGCAAGTAACATCGTCATACGCGGCGGTGCTTCGCTCAACTCAAGCACCGACCCGTTGGTGGTTGTGGACGGCGTGCCGTTGGATATGTCCTCCATAGGCAATGTCGGCAATCCGCTGGCGATGTTCAATCCTAATGACATAGAGACTTTTACTATTCTCAAAGATGCCAATGCGACTGCCATTTATGGTTCTCGTGCCTCGAATGGAGTCATCATCATTACGACGAAGAAAGGTAAATCCGGAAAGCCGGTCTTTAATTTTACGACAACCAATTCTCTGTCCAAGGCAGCCAAATTGGTCGATGTGCTTTCGGCTGACCAGATTAGGGACTATGTGAACGAGTACGGAAGCACAGACCAGATCGCGATGTTGGGCAATTACAGCACCAACTGGCAAAAAGAGATTTACCGTACCGCATTTGCGACGGTCAACAATCTCAGTGTTGCGGGAACAGTCAACAAATGGTTGCCCTATCGCTTGTCCGTAGGTTATACCGACCAGAGCGGTATTCTCAAAAGAGACAATATGAAAAGGCTTTCGACTGCATTGAACCTGTCGCCGCGATTCTTCGACAACCACCTGAAAGTCGACCTCAACTTGAAGGGAACATATACGCGTTCTTTCTTTGCCAACCAGTCCGCTATTGCTGCGGCTATACAGTTTGACCCGACGCAGAGTCCTTATGACAATAGCCTGTACGTCAATAACAAATATGGTGGCTACGCCGAATGGTTCAGCGATACGGCGGCAACGACGCTCAACTCCAATGCGCCGCGAAATCCTCTTGGACTTATTTGGCAAAACGAAAATATCGGAAAGGCAGTGCGTAGCTTAGGCAACCTGCAACTCGATTATTCTTTTCATTTTCTTCCGGAATTACACGCCAATGCCAATGTCGGCTATGACGTTGCGGAAGGCAAAGGACATGTATATGTTCCTGCTACCGCAGCCGCAAGTGCGTCCACCGACGGCAGCTACACACTGTCCAAAAACAAATACAACAACTATGTGGTGGAAGGATATATGAGTTTCAACAAGACTTATGCAAACATCAAAAGCAACATAGATGCAGTTGTCGGCTATGGTTATTACACCAATAAGACGACTACCTACAATTTCGACTCCTATGCGGGCGACCGCGAGACGGTACTCACTACCCCGACTTATCCAATGGACATTCAGGAGCATCGGCTGTTGTCTTATTATGGTAGGTTGGTATATACTTTTTCCGACAAATATTTGCTTTCGGGAACGGTCAGGCGCGACGGTTCTTCCAAGTTTTCCCGTAGCAACAGGTGGGGAACATTTCCGTCATTCGGATTTACGTGGCGCACCATCGATGAGGGTTTTATGAAAGATCAAAAGATTTTTTCCGATTTGAAGCTTAGGTTGAGTTACGGTGTTACCGGACAACAGGATGGCATCGACAACTATTCTTACCAAGGCACTTACTACGGCGGCCAGTCTGTTGGAGAGTACCAGCTCGGCGATTCTTTTTATACCTATTATTCGCCAAATGCCTATGTTTCCGATTTGAAATGGGAAACCACAAGGACTTATAACGTAGGTTTGGATTATGGATTTTTGGACAATAGAATTACAGGCTCGATAGACTACTATTACAAGAAGACAAACGACCTTCTCGCTACCGTCAATATTCCGGTCGGAACCAATTTCAGCAATCAAGTCACGACCAATGTGGGCAACATGGACAACCATGGTATCGAGTTCAGCATCAATGCTGTTGTCATTCAGAAAAAAGACCTGACGTGGAATGTAGGCTACAACCTGTTTATGTACAAGGCGCGTGTCACAAACCTGACGCTGAATCCTGACCCCACTTACCAGCAACTGGTAGGTAGTATCACAGGTTCCACCGGCAACTACATCGAGGCGCATACCGCCAATCTTGCTCCTTATTCGTTCTATGTGTACAAACAGTTATATGGAAGCGACGGCAAACCTTTGGAGGGCGAGTATGCTGACCTGGATGGAGATGGCTCGATTACAACCTCGGACAAATATTATTACCACTCTCCGGCGCCTAAAGCAACGATGGGATTTACCACGTCCGTAACCTACAAAAAATGGACAGCCAGCACAGTACTTAGGGCCAATATCGGCAACTATATGTACAACAATGTTGCTTCCAACCTAAGCAGCAGCTACAATATACTGAGCCCAAGTGGACTGATCAACAACGCAACGACGGATATCTACAATACCAATTTCAGTACGAAACAATATTGGAGTGATTACTATGTCCAGAATGCCTCTTTCCTAAAGATGGACAATATCACGGTAGGGTACAATTTTGGTTCTGTTTCAGTGGCTCATCCAGAGATTCAGTTAAGTCTTTCTGGTACGGTACAGAATGTATTTACAATAACGAAGTACAAAGGTTTGGATCCGGAATCCAATCCATTCAACGGTATCGACTATACGTTGTATCCGCGTCCGCGCACGTATTCCGTAACCGTGGGCGTGAAATTTTAAACGAAATCACTAAGAAAACATTTTCAATTCGACGAGAATCTTTATCTGTCATTCTTTCGCCTTGGGCCAGAGAATAATTGAAAAACAAAATAAGATACAAATGAAAAAAGATATTTCAAAAAAGCTATTCATAGGAATTATGGCATTCGCAGGACTAGCTTCCTGTAACAAAGACCTCGACCTTACGAACAACAACGATGTGACGGCAAGCACGGTCTATTCCTCCGCTGCTGCTTATAAAAGTCAATTGGCCAAAGTCTATTCGTGCTATGCACTCACAAGTAGTTCTGGGGCGAGTAGTAGCGACCTTGGGGGGATCGATGCAGGAACCTCGGATTTTTTGCGTCTATTTTGGGGAGCGCAGGAGTTGACCACTGATGAAGCCGCGTGTGCTTGGGTCAGCGACGATGGTGTCGGAGACCTGGACTATAATACATGGTCGTCGACCAATGTGCTTTTGCAAGGACTGTACACGCGTTCTCTTTATCAGATTACCGTAGCCAATGATTTTATAAGCAATGCATCTGACGACAACCTCGCGTCAAAAGACATCACGGGAGATTCCGCAACGTTGGTACAGACCTATCGGGCAGAAGCGCGTTTCATACGTGCATATCAATATTGGGTGTTGATGGACCTGTTTGGAAATCCGCCTTTTGTCGATGAGAATAGCGAAATCGGATCGACAGCACCCACACAGATACTGCGGGCCGATTTGTATAATTATGTCGTATCGGAATTGTTGTCGATAGAAAGTAGTCTGGTTACCGCTGGCAATAATGAATATGGCAGGGCGGATCAAGGAGCCTGCGATGCACTGTTGGCCAGGATTTACCTCAATGCGGCGGTATATACAGGAACAGCAAAATATGACAGTGCCGTTATCTATTCCGAAAAAGTCATCAATGATGGTTATAGCCTGAAGTCGGACTATGCGGAACTTTTCATGGCGGACAATAATCTTGACAATCCTGAAGTGATTTTGTCTATCAACTATGACGGGCTTTATACACAAACCTATGGCGGTACGACCTACATCATCAATGCGGATGTGAATGGAGCCATGACACCTGCTGATTTCGGTATTCCCAGTGGTGGCTGGGGTGGCAACAGAAGCCGGGCAACTCTGTTTGATGCATTTGAAGACACTGCATCCGACAATCGCGCAATGTTTTGGTACAGTAGCACTGCTACTTCGGCGATTACAGACATGTCGACGTTTACGCAGGGCATGGCCGTTACCAAATTTACCAATCTTACTTCCGATGGGGAGACTGCGTCTTCCGTCGGTGGTGTTTTTTGCTCTACGGATTTCCCCATTTTCAGGTTGGCGGAGATGTATCTCACTTATGCGGAAGCTACGTTGCGGGGAGGATCCAGTGGCTCTTCATCCACTGCCCTTACTTATGTCAACTTGTTAAGACAAAGGGCTTACGGTAGCTCAAGTGGCGATATTACGACTTTGACGTTGAGCGGCATACTTGCCGAAAGAATGAAAGAGTTATATTGGGAAGGTTTCCGTCGGACAGACCTTATTCGGTATGGTCTATATACAGGCAGCAGTTATGTCTGGCCGTGGAAAGGCGGAGTTGCGGCCGGGCAAAGCATTGACAGCTACCGCAGCCTTTTCCCGTTGCCTAATGCAGATGTCGTAGCCAATACCAATCTTACCCAAAATACAGGGTATTAATTAGTTAAATAAATATCAAGTATATCCTTTGCAAGAAACATAACGGTTTCAACTCACTGATTTATCCCTTGTGAAGAAAAAGGGGTTTTTCATACTCAACACCATTATAATATTTAAATGAAATCTATTTTAAAATATTTGATTGCCTTGATATGTATAGTCGTTGCGGCTATATCCTGCAAAAAAGACGGCACTGCCGTATATGCCACTTCGGGCGTTGCAGGCACATTGACCGCATCGACCACCACGCCAGCCTTGTCGCATGCCGGCACGTATGAAATCATTTTGGATATTCCCAACAGCAAATACACTCTCACAAAACAATAAAAGACAGGTCGCAATAGTATAAAACGCTGTTGCGACTTTTCATATTTCCGAAATTAAATAACGCTAAATGCTATTCAAAAAAAAGTTATCTCTTTTATTCAGTATTGCAATTGTGTTAGGGGCGATACAATCTTATGCACAAGTCCAAAAGGTTGACCGTATCGAACCCTCCAACTGGTGGGTCGGTATGCATTATAATAAAATACAGTTGATTGTACATGGAAAAGATATCGCCAACTATACACCTACAATACAATATAAAGGCGTTACGATTGACGAAGTGCATAAAGTAGAAAATCCCAATTATCTATTTGTGGATATTATCATAGGCAACACCGCCAAAGCTGGAGACTTCCCTATCCTGTTTAAAGCAAATGGTAAGGAAAACCTTACCTATCAATATGAATTAAAAGAACGTAACAAAGATACCAAAGCGCAAGGGGTAACCAATAAGGATTTTATTTATTTGCTGATGCCTGACCGATTTGCCAATGGCGATATTTCCAATGACAAAGTTGCCGGATTGCAGGAACAAGGTTTGAGTCGTGATACATTGACATCGAGACATGGCGGCGATTTGCAGGGCGTTATCAACCATCTGGATTATCTGCAACAATTGGGTGTCACCTCCTTGTGGATGACACCTGTACTCGAAAACGATCAACCGCAGACATCCTACCACGGCTATGCCAATACGGAAAACTATAAAATAGACCCGCGCTATGGCTCGAATAAATTATTTAAAACATTAACCGATTCGCTGCACCGCCGTGGTATGAAAATGGTCATGGACGTTGTTCCCAATCATTTCGGCAGCCAACATTGGACGGTATTGGACATGCCCATGAAAGACTGGGTGCATCAATGGCCAAACTATACCAATTCTAATTTCCGAGACCAGGTTGACTTTGACCCTTATAGTGCTGACGTAGACAAAAAACAGATGGTAAACGGTTGGTTTGACAAGCACATGCCCGACATGAACGAGTCCAATCCATACCTTCAGAAATATATCACGCAGAGCAATATCTGGTGGATTGAGTATGCAGGTGTCGACGGTTTCAGGATTGATACCTATCCTTATAACGACCCTACATTTATGGCGGATTGGGCAAAGGCGATATTGACGGAATATCCTGATTTTACCATGTTCGGAGAGACTTTTGTGCGTGGAGCGGTTAACCAGGCTGCGTTTGCGGAGGGAGACATGTTGCACCGTGGTATCGATACGCATTTGCAAGGTGTCACGGATTTTCAAAGTCTGTGGGCGATTACCGATGCGATGACCAAACCGTTTGGTTGGGACGACGGTGTGGCCAAGATTTATTCTAATCTGTCGAAAGACTTTATTTATAAAGACCCTACGCGCAATGTCGTGTTTTTGGACAACCATGATTTAAGCCGCTTTTATTCCGTTGTCGGACAGAACCAAGACAAATTAAAATCAGCGTTGGCGTGGTTGCTGACCACCAGAGGTATTCCCCAACTATATTACGGAACGGAAATTTTGATGAAAGGATTTTCCAATCCGGATGGTTATGTGCGCGAAGATTTTCCGGGTGGATGGGATGGTGACAAAGAAGATAAATTCACTGCGAAAGGACGTTCCCAGCCGGAAAATGAACTATACAATTATATTGCAACACTCGCAAACTACCGTAAAAATAATTCAGTATTGCAAACGGGTAAACTTATGCAATACATACCACAGGACGGCCTGTATGTTTATTTTCGATACAACGACAATAAAACAGTTATCGTCATTATGAATACCAATGACAAGGAATGGACACTCAATACAGACAGATTTCGACAGCGTATCGGAAACTATACCTCGGCACGGAATATCGCCACAGGAGAGAAATTGAATAATATTAAAACAATTAAAATTCCGTCTTTTACGACTTTGGTATTGGAACTTTTTTAGTTGATAAACAATAATACGAATGGCTTTTAGAAAATGAGTGCAGTAATAAATAATGAAAACCTTGCCGTCATTCCCACCTACACTGGGATGACGGTAAGATGTTAGCCTTCTTAATTGCGCACTTTTATTCTGATAGGAGTGTAGCTCCTATATCATAATTCTTAAATCATAATTCTAATGATAAAAGGTTGTTTATTTGATTTGGACGGAGTGATTGTCGATACGGCAAAGTATCATTTTCTGGCTTGGAAAAAGCTCGCCAATAGTTTAGGTATTGATTTTACGGAACAGCAAAACGAAGGGCTGAAAGGCGTTAGCCGTATCGATTCCTTAAAAAAGATTTTGGACTGGGGCAACCTGCAAAAATCGTCGGAAGAAATCGACAAGTTAGCGACTTTAAAAAATCACTGGTATGTAGAAATGATACAAACCATAAAACCTGGTGATGAATTGCCCGGTGCAAAGGATTTTTTAATCGCTGTAAGAAATGCAGGATTAAAATCTGCATTGGGCTCTGCCAGCAAAAACGCTCAGATCATATTGGGCAAACTTGGAATTACGGATTTGTTCGATGCCATTGTTGACGGCAACCACGTAACGCACAGCAAACCCAATCCGGAAGTATTTTTAAAAGGTGCGTCTGCACTGCAATTGAAACCTACGGAATGTGTGGTTTTTGAGGATGCACTCGCTGGAATTGAGGCTGCCAAAGCCGCGAAGATGTATAGTGTTGGCATTGGTAGTTGGGAGATTTTAGGTATTGCGGACAACGTCGTTGCTGGATTGGACGCAATTACTGTAGAGGAAGTGCTGGAGTTAAGCCATTAGCTGTCCTTCTCCCCACAGTCTCCTGGCCGCGCGGCTGCGCATAATGTAATCGGACTTTACGGAGAGGGAAAGCACTAGGCATTTACCTGCCCGTCTGTGTTTTCACTAATCGAAATAAATAGAATTTTGCTTTTTTACTTTTACATTTTTACTTTTTAAAATGAAAGACTATATCATAAAAGACGAGTGGAAAATCATTGAGGATGGTTTTAATCCAGAGTGGAATGAGGTTTCTGAAAGCCTGTTCAGTTTGGGAAACGGACGTATGGGGCAGCGCGGAAATTTTGAGGAAACCTATACGGGCAAAACGTTGCAAGGAAACTATATTGCCGGTGTTTATTATCCTGACAAGACAAGAGTTGGTTGGTGGAAAAACGGTTATCCTGAATATTTTGCGAAAGTATTAAATGCGGCCAATTGGATGGGATTGGAAATAAAGCTCGATGGCCAAGTGTTGGATTTGGCAAAAGTTCAGGTTAGCGATTTTCGTCGTGAACTTGATATGCGGGAAGGTTTTCTTTCGCGGCACTTCATTGCCACTTTCGCCGATGGCAAACAGGTAGCCGTAGATGTTATTCGTTTTAACAGCATCGTACATGATAACTCCGTGGCGTATCAGTATCGTATCAAAGCATTGAATTTTTCCGGAAAGATTGATATTCTTTCTTTTATTGATGGCGATATTAAAAACAAGGATGCCAACTACGACGAAAAATTCTGGGAGGAAATAGCATCCGAACAAAAAGACAATATCAACCTATTGACGTTAAGAACGAAGAAAACGGCATTCGATGTCTGTACGGGAACACTTATCCGTGTATTCCGCAACGATCGACCAATAAGCATTTCAACAGAGAAAGTACAAAAAGAAAAATATATTGGACATCGTTTTTTTGTTGATATTAAAAAAGAGGAAACAGTAATATTAGAAAAAATTGCTGTTAATATTTCATCTGAAAATGTTGAGCGTGTGCAATTGAGGGAAGCCGCGTTTAATGAATTGAACAATCTTTCCCAAAAAACATTTAATGAATTAAAAACAGCGCAAGCCGACGTTTGGGCAAAAAAATGGTCGAGTAGTGATATTGTCATTGACGGGGATGTGGCGGCACAACAGGCGATTCGTTTTAATATTTTCCAGTTGAACCAAACCTATACAGGAGAAGATGCACGGCTCAACATCGGCCCCAAAGGTTTTACAGGTGAGAAATACGGAGGTTCCACCTATTGGGATACGGAAGCCTACTGCTTGCCTTTTTATCTCGCTACGGCGGACGCTTCCGTGGCGCGCAACTTGCTTGTCTACCGCTACAAACATTTACAAAAAGCAATAGAAAACGCGGAAAAACTGGGTTTTAAAAATAGAGCTGCGCTTTATCCAATGGTAACGATGAACGGTGAGGAATGCCACAACGAATGGGAAATCACATTTGAGGAAATCCATCGTAATGCAGCGATTGCGTTTGCGATTCATCGATATATCCAATTTACAGGTGACGTTGATTATTTAATGGAATATGGATTGGAAGTGTTGATAGGCATTGCACGGTTCTGGGCGCAGCGCGTCAACTGGAGTGAGACGCGTCAACAATATGTGATGCTCGGCGTAACGGGACCGAACGAATACGAAAACAATGTCAACAACAACTGGTACACCAGTAAAATGGCGGTTTGGTGTCTGGACTATACTATACAATCACTTCAAAAAACACAACGGTTAAATCATCGTAAGTACGATGAAATCCTTGCCAACACGATGTTGCAATACAATACGGAAACGGATAGATGGCAACATATCATCGACAATATGTATCTGCCGGAAGATAAAAAATTAGGTATCTTCTTACAGCAAGACGGCTATCTCGACAAAGAACAAATTTTGGTAAATGATTTGCCGCCATCTGAACGACCACTTAACCAAAAATGGAGTTGGGACAGGATTTTGCGTAGTTGCTTTATCAAACAGGCAGACGTATTGCAGGGTTTCTATTTTCTGGAAGAACAATTTACAGACGAAGAATTGAGGCGTAACTATGATTTTTACGAGCCGAGAACAGTACATGAAAGTTCGCTCTCGCCTTGTGTACACAGCATTTTGGCAGCTAAACTGGGTGATGTGGAACGCGCCTATAGTTTTTATCTGCGTACTTCAAGATTGGATCTGGACGACTATAACAATGACACGGAAGATGGCCTGCATATCACGTCAATGGCGGGTACCTGGATGAGTGTGGTCGAAGGTTTTGGCGGTATGCGTATTCGTAACCATCAACTGACGTTCCAACCGTCTTTGCCCAAGGAATGGAAAAGTTTTTCTTTCCAGATTGGATTTAGAAATACGCTATTTAAAGTAAACGTCAACAAGGAAAATGTTGCGATTACGCATCTGAAAGGTAGTCCTGCGGAAGTTACCGTTTTCGGAAAGACACATAGCGTAGATACAGGAACGACAAGCATTTGGAATATGGAAAGACTGGAGACTGTTGAAAACTAATATTCCATTTTCTTTTAACTTGCTCCAACATAGCATGGTATGAAAAAATCCATTTTAATTATAGTATTAATGTTGGTCGTTATGGGTGCTAATGCCCAGCAACGACCGGTCATTTACCAGATGTTAGTGCGCCTGTTTGGCAATAAAAACACGGCCAACACGTATTACGGTTCATTGGAGCAGAATGGCGTTGGTAAGTTCAATGATATTACTGATATTGCGCTGGATTCCTTGAAAACATTAGGTCTTACCCATATTTGGTACACAGGCATTATTGCACATGCGACGATGGGTGATTATAGTTCGTTTGGCATTAAACCTGATGACCCTGATGTTGTGAAAGGTCGCGCAGGGTCGCCTTATGCCATTCGGGATTATTATGATGTTGATCCAGATCTCGCAACAGCCATTCCCAATCGTATGCAGGAGTTTCAAAATCTGGTTGACCGCACACATCTGCACGGACTAAAAGTCATCATCGATTTTGTCCCCAATCATGTTGCGCGTACCTATCATTCTTATAGGAATACTAATGGTGTCACGGATTTTGGAGCGTATGATGATACCACTAAATCATTTTCCAATCAGAACGATTTTTATTATTTACCCAATACTTCTTTTGTTGTCCCAAAAGGTGTAGATGCCGGTGGGCCACATTTTCACAGTCCATTGAAAGATGGAAAATATGAAGAGCATCCTGCCAAAGCTACGGGCAACAATGTTTTCAAATCTGACCCAGGTATCGACGACTGGTATGAAACGACAAAACTAAATTATGGATTAGACATCCAAAATGGAGAAAAGGAAAACTTTACACCGATTCCGTCTGTATGGAACAAGATGTTGGACATTCTGTTGTATTGGGCGGACAAAGGCGTAGACGGTTTTCGTTGCGATATGGCGGAAATGGTGCCAGTCGCATTTTGGGGTTGGGCGATTACAAAAGTAAAACAGCAATACCCCAATATCTTGTTTATTGCGGAAGCATACAACCCCAAAGTCTATAAAACCTATACTACGCAAGCGAAATTTGATTATCTCTATGACAAAGTAGGGATGTACGATGCAGTGAAAAAATTAATCCGTGATGAACCTAGTGCTAACGTTCAATCTATTGACAGCATTGAACAATCTTTTAACGCCCGCAGATTGATACGCTTTTTGGAAAACCATGACGAAGAACGCATTGCAAGCAAGGCGTTTGCCGACAATCCGCGTTTGGCGATTCCCGGAATGGTCGTGATGGCGACACTTTCCAGAAATCCTCTAATGGTCTATTTCGGTCAGGAAGTAGGCGAAAAAGGCGAAGGTAAAGAAGGTTTTGGTGGCGATGACGGGCGCACAAGTTTGTTTGATTATTGGGGCGTTCCGGCGCATCAGGCATGGATGGATGACGGCAAATTTGACGGTGGCGCATTGACTGAAAAACAAAAAGAACTTCGCGAATTTTACAGCCGACTTTTAAATGTCGTCAATGATAATGACGCAATCCAAACAGGCTATTATTTGCCGTTAAATAACAAGTATGCCAATACAAAACAAAAAATCTATGCAAGGATAACCTATCGCCATTTGGTTGTCGTTGTCGTAAATTTTGACAGGACAGATTCCATCGAACAATATATCCATTTCCCCAAAACATGGATGAAAAAATATAAATTGCACAGACGATTAAAAACAAACGATATTTTAAATAATAAAACAATAGGAACGATTGATGTCACAAAACCTTTGCATATACAAGCCGCACCAAGCGGTGCAATGATTTTGGATATGCGTAATTAGAAAAAAAGAATACGAAAGGCTAATCGCTTTTTAAAAATGTCTATATGGAAACAACAATACAGGAAAAACAACCCCTACCCACAAGTGCCATCTGGAATATGAGCGTTGGGTTCTTTGGCATACAGACAGGATTTGCGTTGCAGAATGGCAATGCGTCCAGGATATTGCAGATTTTTGGTGCCAACGTGGAGCATCTTCCTTTGTTCTGGCTGGCCGCGCCATTGACCGGAATGATTGTGCAGCCTATTATTGGACATTGGAGCGACAGGACTTGGGGCAGGCTGGGACGACGCCGTCCTTTTATTTTGTTTGGTGCTGTCATCACGACATTGGCGTTGATATTTTTGCCCAATTCGGCAGGATTGGCAAGCATCCTGCCACCGTTGGTCATGGGCGCGGGTATGTTGATGCTGATGGACACATCTATCAATATTGCGATGGAACCTTTTAGGGCATTGGTTGCCGACAATCTGCCTGCAACCCTTTACAGTAAAGGGTTTGCGGTACAGACCTGTCTGATTGGACTTGGTGCGTTGATTGGGTCGTCGATGCCTTACGTTTTTGCGGAATGGTTGCATATACCCAAAACAGCGCCGGACGGCATCGTGCCGCCCAATGTGCTGTATTCCTTTTATGTGGGAGCATTGCTGTTGCTCACAGCGATACTGTGGACTGTTTTTACCACCAAAGAATATCCGCCTGAAAAAATCATCCAAAAACAAGCCGCGCCACAAGAAAAAGACGGTATCTGGCATGCTTTGAAAACAATGCCCAAGACAATGCGCGAACTCGGCTGGGTGCAGTTTTTCTCTTGGTTTGCCCTGTTTTCGATGTGGGTGTTCACGACGCCCGCCATTGCGGAGCATGTGTATCACGTCCCCACAGGAGATACGCAGTCCGTCGCTTATGCCGACGCGGGTAACTGGGTTGGGATTTTGTTTGGGATTTATAATATCGTATCGGCTTTTTATGCTTTGCTGTTGCCTAAACTGGCGCAGACCCTAGGCAAAAAAGGTGCGCACGCATTTTCGCTTGTCGTTGGCGGTATCAGTTTGATTGCTATTTATTTTATCCAAAATCCAGATTTGCTGGTCATTCCGATGATTGGTATCGGCATTGCATGGGGAAGCATTCTTTCCATGCCTTACTCCATGCTGTCGGCATCGCTGCCCGCAAAAAAAATGGGCATTTACATGGGCTTGTTCAACTTTTTCATAACGCTGCCGCAAATCTGCAACGGGCTGTTTGGTGGTTTCATCGTAAAACATTTTTTCCATGATAAAAGCATCTTGGCAATCGTCATGGCCGGTGTGTTTTTCATATTGGGAGCTGTGGCTACGATGAGAGTCAAGGAGAAGGGTTGATTCTGGAACCTCAAAGCAGGACAGGATATTGTTTGCTGCCAGGTAGTAATGGGGGTTCAATAAAACAGTCCTAAAAATATATGATTACATAGAAAAGTATCATAAAAAGTGTATCAAAACAGTTCAAAACAATACAAATAAAATGAGTGCAACTAATTGGGCTACATTTCGTTGTGGGGAATTTTTGAGCTAATTTTTGAGCGGATTTTCAGCTCAAGGAATAGCTCACGAGAACCTTGCATTGGTTTGCATTAAATTGAAACGGAAATAAAGAAGATAAATGAAAAAAGTCCATAAAACCTAAGTTTTGTGGACTTTTCGTCGTCTAAAGGAGACTTGTCTCCCGGGACGGCAAACAGAACAAATAATCGTCAATTGCTTAATTTTCAATTACTTATTCCGTTTGGGTTTCTTTAGTCCAAGGAACAGCTCAACCGTTTTCCAATTTTTGGACTTCCCTAGGTCAGTCGGGATGACTGTACACTCCCCACATCTAATTATTTCATTTTCAATTGTAAGTGCCCCATATTTCAGACAGCTTTAAGTTGAGTATTTTTCTTTTCCGCGTTCCCTCAAACATCAACCATACAAAGCAGAATGGGCTGTCCTAGTATTGGACAATATATTCTACCAATAATGAAATACCATGATTTTTATTCTTTCCCTTTCCCTTTTGCGTTATGCTAATATACTATACTCCTTTGTGAATATTTCATAATGGTATAGGTATCGACTTTTATAGGTTTGCAGTATTGTTTAATGGTTGGTTTGCTTGTAATACAGATTTGAATATGAAGACCTTGCCTGTTATAGATATTGCGGTGATTGTAGTGTATCTGGTTGCGATGGTGTACGTCGGTTATTTTTTTTCGAGGCGTAACAAGAACGAAGACCAGTTTACCAGAGCGTCGGGACATATCCCCGGTTGGGCTATTGGGCTTTCGATTTATGCCACTTTTTTGAGTAGCAACACGTTTCTGGGTGTGCCAGGCAAGGCTTTTGGCGGCAACTGGAATGCATTTGCGTTTAGCCTTTCGATGCCGTTGGCGGCTTGGGTGGCGGCAAAATATTTTGTGCCGTTTTACCGAAGTACGGGCGAAGTGTCGGCTTATACCAATCTGGAAAAGCGTTTCGGTGTCTGGGCGCGCACTTACGCGGTTGTCTGTTTTATCTTGACGCAAATTGCGCGGATGGGTTCGATTTTTTTCGGGCTTTCCCTTACGCTTCAGGCACTTACGGGTTATGATATGCGCATGATTATGCTTGTCACGGGTGCTTGCATCATATTGTACACAGTGATGGGGGGCATCGAGGCGGTCATCTGGACGGAAGTCGTGCAGGGGATTTTGAAAACGGTCGGTGCGATGTTGATTCTTTATTTGGTCGTGTCGCATGTGGACGGCGGTTTTGGTAAGATATTGGACATCGGTAGGAGAGACCACAAATTCAGTTTGGGTGGTACGTCGCTGGATTTTACGACTTCCTCGTTTTGGGTGGTGCTGCTGTATGGTTTTTTTATCAACCTCAACAATTTCGGAATGGACCAGAACTATGTGCAGCGTTACCACGCGGCGAAGTCACCGCAGGAAGCCGCCAAGTCGATATGGCTGTGCGTGTGGATTTACATTCCTGCGTCCTTGCTGTTTTTTGTGATTGGTACGTGTCTGTACGGTTATTACCGGTTGAATCCTGCGTTGCTGGAATCCGTGCGCATACAGGCTGCCGTGGAACGTCTCGGTAATGCTGCGACCAAGGATGCCGTAGATGCACTTGCCGCGTCGTTGAAATCCGAAGATTATGGGGACAAAGTGATGCCGCATTTTATGGTGACGATGCTGCCTGTGGGCATATTGGGACTGATTGTGTCGGCGATACTTTCCGCAGGGATGAGCACGATTAGTTCGGGTATGAATGCCTCGGCGACTGTGTTTGCGGAGGATATTTATAAGCGGTATGTCAACCGTAATCTCAATGGTCGGCAAGGCTTGCGTTTGCTGCATATCGGGACGGTTGTATTTGGCTTGCTCGGTATGGTTGCGGGCGTGATGATGATTGGTGTCAAGAGCTTGTTGGATATCTGGTGGTCGCTTTCGGGCATTTTCGCCGGAGGTATGTTGGGTTTGTTTCTGTTGGGGATTGCTTCCAGGCGAACCGGCAATAGTGCTGCGTTGATTGCCACGGTCGTTGGTATTTTGGTCATTTTGTGGTTGACATTTTCCACGCTGCTTCCTGAGCGATATGCTTTCCTGCGTAATCCTTTAAATGCCAATATGACAATAGTCGTGGGTACACTGGCGATATTTCTTGTCGGAGTATTGTTTTCTAAAAAGAAAAAATTGGTGGTTTGAATGTGTAAAAATGGAAACACATAGATACATAGCAATATAGGAAGTCGAAAAAAACAGTGAGAATAGTTCAAATATTCAACGATAGTGGGAAGTAGCTCACGGATGTCACAGAAAACCACAGATGCTTTTCATCCGTGTCACTCTGTGTCATCTGTGAGAAGAAATATCATATAAATAAAACAATATAAAAAATGAACGAACAAAAATATCCCAAAATCGGTATCAGACCTATTATTGACGGGCGTTTGGGTGGTATTCGGGAATCCCTTGAAGATACAACCATGAATATGGCGAAAGTCGTTGTTGCGCTATATACAAGTACTTTAAAATATCCTGATGGGACACCTGTACAATGTATCGTGGCAGACAATTGTATTGGTGGCGTGAAGGAAGCTGCCGACTGCACCGCCAAGTTTGCCAAAGAAAATGTAGGCGTGTCCCTGTCCGTAACGCCTTGCTGGTGCTACGGTTCGGAAACGATGGACATGAATCCGGAGTTACCCAAGGCGATATGGGGCTTCAACGGTACGGAACGTCCGGGTGCGGTTTATCTCGCGGCAACGCTGGCGGCGCACAACCAGAAAGGTCTGCCCGCATTTGGCATTTATGGAAAAGACGTGCAGGACTTGGGCGATCCGACCATTCCCGATGACGTACAGGAAAAACTGTTGCGTTTTGCGCGCGCTGGTTTGGCGGTGGCATTGATGAAAGGTAAGTCCTATCTGGCAATAGGTTCGGTCTCGATGGGTATCGCCGGTTCCATTGTCAATCCCGATTTTTTCCAGGAATACCTCGGTATGCGCAATGAATACGTGGATGCATCCGAAATATTGCGCCGGATAGAACTGGGCATCTACAACAAGGACGAATACGCCAAAGCCATCGACTGGGTGCGCCAAAACTGTAAGGAAGGTCCAGACTACAACCGTCCGGAAAAAATAAAATCCCGCGAAGAAAAAGACAAGGACTGGGAATTTGTGACGAAGATGACCCTGATATTCCGCGACCTGATGGTCGGTAATCCTTCATTAGCAGACAAAGGTTTTGCGGAAGAGGCATTGGGACATGACGCTATCGTGTCGGGCTTTCAGGGACAACGGCAGTGGACGGATTTTTTGCCAGACGGCGATTTTTCCGAAGCCTTGCTTAACTCTTCCTTTGACTGGAACGGCATCCGTGCGCCCTATATAGTTGCCACCGAAAATGATTGCTACAACGGCGTTTCCATGTTGTTCAATTACTTGCTGACCAATACGGCGCAGATATTTGCTGACGTGCGTACTTATTGGAGTTCCGAAGCTACCGAACGTGTCTCCGGCTGGAAACCGGAAGGTGCGGCGAAGGACGGTTTCATACATCTCATCAATTCCGGTTCGGCTACGCTCGACGGGACGGGACAGCAGGAACGGGACGGCAAACCCGCCATGAAACCTTTTTGGGAAATAACGGAATCCGAAGTGAAAGCCTGTCTCGATGCGACGACTTTCCATCCGTCCAACCGCGATTATATGCGTGGCGGCGGTTATTCCTCCACGTTTCTTTCCAAAGGTGGGATGCCTGTTACCATGTGCCGTTTGAACTTGGTTAAAGGTATCGGTCCCGTGTTGCAGATTGCGGAAGGCCATACGATAGGCCTTCCCGAGAATGTTCACAAAATATTGGACGAACGTACCGACAAGATATGGCCTACGACCTGGTTTGTGCCAAGACTCACGGGAGAAGGAGTATTTAAAGACGTGTACAGCGTTATGGCCAATTGGGGCGCTAACCACGGTGCTATTAGTTTTGGACATATCGGTGCGGAATTGATTGCGCTTGCGTCCATGCTGCGCATTCCTGTGTGTATGCACAATGTGGCTGCTGACAAAATATTACGTCCGTCGGCGTGGAACGCTTACGGAATGGACAAGGAAGGCAGCGATTACAGGGCTTGCGCGACTTATGGACCGCTTTATAAATAGTGAATAAGCTCCTGCGTCTTGGTTTCTTTATGGATAAAATTTATATCATTCTTTGTGCTTCGTGTTTTTGTGGCATTAAAAAAATAAAATAAACGATTTGATGAACAACGAAAAGAAATTTATACCGGTAATGTTGACTCCTTTCCGTGAAGACGGCAGCATAGATTTTGAAGGATTGGCTGACTTGACACGTTTTTATTTATATAAAGGTGCTAAAGGTTTGTTCGCCAATTGTCAGTCCAGCGAAATGTTTGATTTGACACCGGATGAACGTTTGACAATTATTGAATGTGTCCTGAAGGCGGCGGATGGAAAGGTGCCGGTGGTTGCCGCCGGGAATTTTGGTGACACCGTATCGCAACAAGCCGATTTTATCAAAAAAGTATATGATACAGGTGTAGATGCCGTAATCGTATTGACCGGATTATTGGTCGCAGAAGACGAAAACGATGAAGTGCTGGAACAGCATATTGACGAATTGTTGTCCCTTGCCACAAATATTCCTTTAGGCTTTTATGAATGTCCGCAGCCGTACAAAAGAGTCCTCTCGCCGCAGTTATTGGGAAAGTTGGTACATACCGGACGGATTATCTACCATAAAGATACTTGTCTGGATATAGCGCAGGTCAGGGAAAAAAATGAATTGTGTCGTGACGTGCCAGCCTTTGGTTTGTATGACGCTTATATGGTTCATGCCGTGGCATCTTTGCATTCCGGTTCGGCCGGGCTTTCCTGCATCCAGGGCAATTATTTTCCTGAATTGATTGCATGGTTATGCGACAATTACGACAACAAAAACCAACAAAAAGAAGTAGCCTTAGTACAACAGTTTTTTATAGACGAAATGAATGTCATGCACGAAGATTATCCGAAGTCTGCCAAGTATTATTTATGGAAAAAAGGTGTGGTGAAATCCATGTTTACGCGTAAAGATGGAGATAGCACATTGTCTCCCATAACTAAAAACAATATAGACCAGTTGAGTGAGCGGTACGAAGCGTTGTTGAGGAAAGTACAAGTTGTCAAGGTCGGAATACCTGATGTTTATTGAAAGTTGTATGGTGTTTTTTACATAAGAGAGCCATGTTGAAATTGCATTACTTGCCTAATATGCTATGATAATATCGTATAACGATATGCCAATAAATTGAAAAATAAAGGTTGTCTCTATATGTACTTTTGATATGAGATTGATTGTTTTTAGTTTGTCATATATAAAATATTGCTTTACCCAAAAAATAGCTTGTACATGTTGAAAATGTCGAGAGATATTAAACGTTGTCTGTTGATGGTGGTTTTGCTTGCGGTAGGAAGCCATTGCAATCGCCTATCTGCGCAAGACAAGACTTCTTCAAAAACGATTACCGGAACTGTGGTAGATTCGGCAAGTGGGAGTCCATTGCAGGGAGTCGTCGTCAATTTGTCACGGTCAAAATCTGCTAAGGCCACCGATGTAAAAGGCGCGTATGAAATTAAAGCGAAGACCAATGATACGCTTGTGTTTTCGCATATAGGGTACAACACGGTTAAGGTAGTCGTCCAGGCGCAGACGCGCGTTGATATTTGGCTCACCCAAAGAAAACGTGAACTGGATGAAGTAATCGTAATAGGTTATGGTTCAGTGAAGCGGAAGGATGTGACGGGGTCTGTTGGTCAGTTGGATATGGATGATGTAACCAAAGCTCCTGTAGCATCGTTTGACCAGGCAATGGCAGGTAGGATAGCAGGTGTGCAAGTGAGTTCTGATGAGGGGCAACCCGGCAGCGAAATGAACATTGTTATCCGTGGCGGCAATTCATTGACACAAAGCAATGCGCCGTTATATGTAGTGGACGGGTTTCCGATTGAAGATTTTTCCAACGCCTCTTTAAGCCCGGACGATATAGCTTCCGTTACTGTGTTGAAAGACGCATCTGCGACAGCTATATATGGTGCAAGAGGAGCCAATGGTGTAATCATTATAGAAACCAAGAAAGGAAAAGCGGGACAACCGGTCATTACCTACAATGGTTATGTTGGGTTGCAACATGCAACCAAAAGAATGGATTTGATGAGTCCGTATGAATTTGTAAAGTATCAATTAGAATTGGATTCCTTAGATATGACCAATACTTACCTCACTACTCCGGGAAAGACTTTGGACGACTATAAGAATGTGCAGGGTATTGATTGGCAGGATTTGTTGTTCAGGACGGCATTCATGCACAATCACAATTTGTCACTCAGGGGAGGTACAAGCCAAACGAAATATTCGATTTCCGGTTCCGTGATTGACCAAGACGGCGTTATTATCAATTCAGGATATAGAAGAAAACAGTTGAGGGTTGCAGTGGATCAGGTTATTAATAAAAAACTAAAGACAAGTATCAACGTTAATTATAGTAGGGATAAGAATTATGGTGCTTTGACATCTACACAGGCTTCTTCTAACAGTGCTTATGCTTCCTATCTTATGTATAGAGTTTGGAGCTATAGACCTGTGTCAACCGGGAGTACGGATATAGTAGATGCTTTTTTAGATGATGATGCTGGTGGAGATGATGGGGGAAGTGTTATTATTATGAACCCTATAGTATCCACAAAAAACGAAATTCGTCAGCAGACAAGGGTTAATCTATTGGCAAATGCGGGGTTGGCGTATACCATTTCTAAAGAATTGTCTTTAAATATTACCGGAGGTTATAACAATAGGCTAACAAAAAATGAGGCTTTTTATAATTCTAAAACCTATCAGGGTTACGCTTCCTCTGTTAATACCAAAGGCGTGAATGGCTCTTATCAAGATGTGGAATTGACTAATTGGGTCAATGAGAATACATTAAACTATAAAAAGCGGTTTGACAAAAACAACCAATTCGATCTTCTTGGTGGATTTACCATGCAGGGGACAGATGTAACTACTTACGGATTTACGGCTACCAATATTCCCGTTTCCAACGAAAGTTTGGGACTTAGGGCTTTGCAGTTGGGATTGCCGAGTACGGTCACGTCTATCGCCACACGTAATACTTTAGTATCGTTTCTTGGCAGGGCAAATTATACTTTTAAATCGCGTTATCTGCTAACTGCATCATTTAGGGTTGACGGTTCTTCCAAATTTTCCAAGCAAAACAGATGGGGCTATTTCCCTTCCGGTGCATTTGCATGGCAGATGGGCGATGAAAAATTCTTGCGCAATTCTAAAATCATTAGCGATGCCAAGTTGCGTGTGAGTTATGGCCTTACCGGTAATAACCGTATTGAAGATTTTGCACGGTATCTAACGGTTGATTTGACGGACTATTATTCGTTTGGCAATGGGACTCCGGGTTATGCAGCGGTTCTTGACAACCTTGGCAACAAGAATCTCAAGTGGGAAAGTACGGAATCCATTGATATTGGTTATGATCTGTCGTTGTTTAAAAATAGGATTATTGTTACATTGGATGCTTACAGGAAGACGACTAAGGATCTTTTGCTTAATGCCAATATCCCATACAGTAGTGGATTTTCCAGTGCGTATAAGAACGTAGGTTCTATCCGTAACGATGGGTTGGAAATCACGCTTAATACGATTAATATACAAACGAAGTCATTTAGCTGGACGAGTAACTTCAATATCAGTTTCAATAAGAACAAAGTCGTAGCCTTGTCTGAAAACCAAAATAGTATATTGTCCACAGTAACGTTCACCTCTGATTTTAACAGTTATCCTCTTTATATAGCGCAGTTGGGCGGTCCCGCTGCTGCATTTTATGGTTATGTTTGGGATGGTAATTATCAATATTCCGATTTTGACTTGCAAAGTGATGGAAGCTATGTGTTGAAATCATCCGTTCCAACGAATGGCAATAGTCGGTCAGTTATTCAACCTGGAGACATAAAGTTTGTGGATCAAAATGGGGATGGTGTTGTTAATGATAAAGATCGGGTTGTGATTGGCAGGGCATTACCCATACATTATGGAGGTTTTAATAATAATTTTACCTACAAAGGTCTTAGTCTCAATGTGTTTTTTCAATGGAGCTATGGCAATGATATTATGAATGCCAACCGTATTGTATTTGAAGGTAATTTCTTAAATAGGTATAATATCAACCAGTTTGCAAATTATACAAACAGGTGGACACCAGAAAATCAGACTAATGCTATTCCTCGTGCCGGATCAGACTATCCGGGAGGTTATTCTTCCCGTACCATGGAAGATGGTTCATTTATACGTTTAAAAACAGTTCAATTGACTTATGCATTTCCCCAGAGAATGGTAGGTGCATTAAAAGGTGTTGACGTATATGTTGCCGGACAGAACCTGCATACATGGACAAACTATTCTGGAATGGATCCGGAAGTATCAACACAAAACAGCACGTTGACACCCGGCTTTGATTATTCCGCTTATGCAAGGAATCTTACCGTAACGTTTGGCGTGAAAGTTACTTTTTAATAGAAAATACAATGATTAAATATTGATATTAAACAAATTTAAAATATGCAGATGAAAAAGGTAATGCAACTAAAAGGAATAACAATTGTCTCAATCATATTGCTATTCGCGTTCTTTTCTTCCTGTAACAAGATATTGGACGTAAATGCGGATGATTATGTTATCACTGCGGATGGGTATTATTCTACCGAAGAGCAATTGGAAACGGCTTTGCGAGGTGTGTATGCCACGCTTGCAGAGAGTGGTTTATATGCTAACTATATGATTGGAAGGATGGCTTTAGATGCAGACGAAGGATATTTTAATTATGCAACTGATTTGGGAACGATAGGCTATAATTCTATCTCTACTTCGGATGCCAAAATATTAGCATATTGGCAAAAACTTTACGCAGGTATCAACAGGGCTAATTTTTTACTGGCTAACGTGGATAATACAAGCATTGATATTACCGATTCAGTAAGGAATGTCATCAAAGGATCGGCTTTGTTTTTAAGAGGCTATTATTATTATATGTTAGTAACGAAGTTTGGTGGGGTGCCTTTGGTTTTGGCACCAACTGAATCAGGTGATGCCGAGAATGTGCAAGTGGCTCGTGCATCTGCCAAGGAGGTTTATGAGCAAATCCTAACCGATATGGAAACTGCCGCTGATATGGTGCCGTCCGCAGAGCAAGTGCAATACGGTGGTTATGTCAGCCAGTCGGCAATATGGGGCATATTGGCACGCGTCTGTCTGCATGAGGCAGGAAGTCCCGTCAATGAAACTTCGCGATATGCCGATGCGGCTACTTATGCTCAGAAAGTCATCAATACGGGAATGCATGAACTGGATACTTCCTATCAACAGATTTTTGTCAATTATGCACAGGATCTATATGACATTAAGGAAAGTATTTGGGAAGTGGAGTTTTATGGTAACAATACAGGTGTTTATACCGCTACGGCTGGAATGGTAGGCAGGAACAATGGAATAAAATACACTGGAACCGCGGCTGATTTTGGCTATTCGATTGGAGTAATTTACACAACCCAGTGGTTGTATGATTTATATGATGAAGATGATATACGCAGGGATTGGGCTATAGCGCCATATCGTTATGTCGCTGATACGATTCAATATTTCTCAAGTTCCACGAATGTTCTGCAACGCAATGCTGGAAAGTTTCGCAGAGAATATGAAACACTATTGCCTAAAAGTACTGCCGCGACGCCACAAAATTTTCCATTGCTGCGTTATTCTGATGTTTTGCTAATGTATGCCGAGGCAGAAAATGAAGTAAACTCTGGACCTACGGACGAAGCATATGAAGCAATTAATCAAGTAAGAAGGCGAGCGATGGGTGTGGACATATATACGTCCAACTCTTCGGTGGATTTATCCTCTATGAGTTATGCTACGTTTAAGGCAGAGATTAAAGATGAACGAGCTAGGGAATTGTGCTTTGAGGATTTGCGGAGGGATGACTTAATTCGTTGGGGCGATTATTATACCAATATGAAAGTACGATTGTTAGAAGTGTCTTCAACCAGCACAACAACTTATCTTACCTATTTCCTGCAATATTTTGGCAATGTGGGAACCCGAGATGTTTTATGGCCTATACCATCTTATGAACTCGGTGTAAACGCAAAACTCGTACAGAATGACGGTTGGTAAAATTATAGTTGTTTTTAGCTTGCAACTACTTTGATAATTCTTGTAAAACAACGTGAAATGAAATATGTATCTTATATAATAATTTTTATAGCTATTTTGGTTGGTTGTCATAAGGCTTTTGAGGTGACGGAGCCATCTTTTGAAGTGTCGACCAATACGCTTACGGTAAAAGTCGGGGATTCGGTTATATTTTATTTAGAGGGAAATCCGGATATTATTACCTTTTATTCTGGTGAGATAGGTAATGATTATGCCTATATTGACCAAGATAGAATTCTGCCTACCGATTCTGTATTGGTGTCATTTCAGTCGCAGGTGCGTAGCCAGTCGGGAACTTCTGCTACTTATTGTCAGGATAGCCAGTTCCATGTGTGTGTGTCCAAAGATTTAGTTTTTTCCGGAACTACTGCAAGTGATTCTGCACAAAGTGTACAGAATGCGACTTGGGAAGATATATCTGACAGGTTTACGCTTTGTACGTTGGAATGTAGCAGCACCACGGCTTATGCGTCATCTGGAACGGCCAATATTGTGGATTTGTTTGAGACGGAAGTTCCGCTTTATTTTGCTTTCCGGTATATCAATAAACCTAATGCCGAATATGGAAATGCCAACATATGGCGTTTTTCCTCTTTTACCATGTCGTCCGTAACCAATTCGTCCGGATCTGCGACAATGACCGATCAAGCAAATGCCGGCTGGGTACCTGTTTTTATCGGTGATGGTTGGGATGCAACACGGTTTACTAACACGGGTAGTATCATTACGATGCGCGGTTATACGACCAATACAATTGATCAGGAACTTTGGTGTATTGCCAATCCTGTGGAGATTACGGATACTAATCTCGGACATGAATATGGGATTGGTATTAAGTCGGTTGGAGACGCACCTTTAACAAGTTATGGTCATCAATTTAACGAGGCTGGAGTTTACACGGTAACATTTGTGGCAGCCAATTCAAGTGTCTATGGCAGAAAGGAAGTTGTTCGGCAATTGCAAATAACCGTTACGGAATAGCGGATATTAAATGGCTTGTTATTATAATATTGATGAAATGAAAAGAATATATGTTGTTTGTTTTTGGGGGATAACGTTTTGTTTTGCACTAGTTGGTAAAGCGCAACTTGTAAATCCTTTTCCCAAAACAGCCGGCACGGTTGTCTTTGAGTCGAAAAGTAATCCGATTAAGAAGAAAGTAGCTTCTCCGAGTTTAGTGATATTATCCAATGGAGATTATTTAGTTTCCCATGATTATGACAAGGGTGTAAGCATACATATATCAAAAGATCGAGGAAAGACATGGAAGCCATTGTCTCAGGTTTCTCCACTCTTATGGGCTACGATATTTGAACATCACGACAACGTGTATCTGATGGGGGTTACAAAAGGTTGGGGCAATATAGTTATATATAAATCGCAGGACAATGGTAAAACATGGTCGAATCCAGTGGACGACAACTCCGGCATCATAGCAAAGGGAATGTTTCATACCGGACCGGTTCCCGTAGTAGTACACCATGGAAAGATATGGAGAGCTTATGAAGAGGCGTTTGATGTCAACAACAGAAGGGACTTCCATGCGTTTGCCGTTTGTGCGGATGAAAATGCAGATTTGCTCAAGGCTTCCAGTTGGCAGCGTACAACAAGCATACGTTTCGAGGAGAAATGGATTAATGCTAAACAACCTAATTGGCTCGAAGGAAACATAGTGGTTACTCCCGATGACAAGTTGGTCGATTTTATACGATTGGAAACGTGGTCAGGCAAAGGGGTGGGATATGCGATAGAAGGTGTGGCAAAAGGAAAACCAAGGGACGAGATTGCCGCTGTTATTGATATTGACGAAACGGAAATGAAAATGCGTTTTGCAGATGAGCCGCGCAATTTTGTTCATTTTCCTGGTGCGGAATCCAAGTTTACGATTCATTATGATCCTGTTTCTAAATTGTATTGGACTATCACCAATAAAATATCTTCTTTTATAGATACAGATCAAACCTACAATGGCAACTGGCATCAAAGGAATGTACTGGTATTGATGAGCTCCAAGGATTTACAGCATTGGGACATTAGGAAGAAGATACTGCGTTATAATGAGGGGGCACATTTAAGAACATGGGATACATTTGGTTTTCAATATGTTGACTGGTCTTTTGATAAGGATGATATTGTATTCGTAAGTCGGACATCGTGGTATGGCTATAGGTATCATGATGCAAATATGATTACTTTCCATCGCATCAAAGATTTTAGGAACAGCAATGCCAATAAAGAACCGGAGGATTTAAAAAAATATACCGTACATCCTAATCTTTTGACGATTCCTGTAAATGAATTGTCGGAACCTACATTTTCCATAGATAAATTCAAGCTGGATATTAAAGTAGGTGGTGGTTTGCAGCAAGTATCTGCCGGAAAGTTTGAAATACAAGACCCTAAAAAAATAACTAAGAACGTTGAGCAGACGTTGAAGGCGGGGAGATATTTTGATATTTATTTCTCCAATGAGGATGTTCCGTATTTTTCTTTGGAAACATTGGATTACATTCCCTTTTCTAACAACAAGAATGTGAAGTTAAAATGGGAGTATAGTATTGACGGAAACAGATTTTTTCCCATTACAGGATATTATATACCCGTCGAAAATGTATCGGACAAGATTGTACCTGAACCTACTTTTTACTTACAGGTATATAAAGAGTTGAACAAGGTTAATGGTAGAAATGGAGTGACAATAAGATGCCATGTCGTGAATATGGACGGGAGTTCAGCGTTCATCCAATTTTTGGAAAATGTAAAGTTTGGAGGAAGGGTATTACAGTGATTGATGTAACTGATAAATATACATCTGAACAGAATATTGATTTAAAAATTATAAATAGAACGACTATGTGGAATTACATTCGCTTATTGTGGTTGTCCGGGCTTGTGCTTACTATGAATTACAAAGCTCGATGCGAGGTTGTTTTGCCCGCTATTTTTTCGGATGGGATGGTATTGCAGCAACAGTCCAAAGTTCCGATATGGGGAAAGTCTGACAAGAAAACAGTATCGGTCGTCACGTCCTGGAACAATAAAAAATACAATGTCTCTGTGAATGCCGATAGCACATGGAAGGTGTTGCTTGAAACTGGCAAATCGGGAGGTGCTTTTACGATTAAAATCAGCGACGGTGGTAGCGAAAGAAATATATCCAATGTATTATTGGGCGAGGTTTGGTTGGCTTCTGGGCAGTCCAATATGGAAATGCCATTAAAGGGTTTTAAAAACGCACCTGTCAATAATTCGGAAGAAGTGATTAAAAATTCCTCGAACGCGAATATCCGTTTCTTTAATGTCGAGAATAAGAGTTGGGCGAAACCTCTGGATGATGTTTCCGGTCAATGGTTGTCTGTGTCGCCAGCCACTGCATCGGGTTTCAGTGCAGCAGCCTATTTCTTTGCACTGGAACTATATAAAAAAATGAATGTTCCTGTTGCGATTGTGGAATCTGATTGGGGAGGTACGGTCGTACAGGCTTGGATGAGTGCGGATGATTTAAAATCATTTCCGGAGGTACAAGTCAAGTCTTTTGCAGACTCTGCTTATAGCTTTAAAAATGAACCGACAGGGTTGTACAATGCCATGATTCATCCAATAGCAGGCTATGGCATTAAAGGAGCTATTTGGTATCAAGGTGAGCAGAACCGTGATGAGCCTACGCTATACCGAAAACTTTTTCCGGCGATGGTAAAGCAATGGCGCAGTGAATGTGGGATTGGCAATTTCCCTTTTTATTACGTTCAGATTGCGCCTTATATTTATAAAGACCCCAACAAATTGCCTGAAAAACTCACCAAGCTGAAACCTTTTGTTCCTTATCTGAGAGAAGCCCAATTACAGTCCGAAACCGTTATTCCTAATTCAGGTATGGCTGTGTTGACGGACGTCGGTGATGAATCGACTATCCATCCACCAGACAAGGAGACTGTTGGGAAAAGGTTGTCTTATTGGGCATTGGCGAAGACTTATGGTTTTAAAAATATTCCGTATTCCGGTCCGGTTTACAAGTCGATGAAAACAGAGAGGAATACTATCCTACTTGCTTTTCAAAATGGGGAAGGGCTGTATTTAAAAAACAATTCGTCTTCCAATTTTGAAGTGGCTGGGAGTAATAAAGTTTTTTATCCCGCAACGGCGGTAGTGGAAGGGCAGACCGTTCGGGTAAGTAGCAAGCAGGTCGCTAATCCTGTGGCGGCACGTTATGCCTTTGACGCTTGGACAGTCGGAGATTTGTTTAATAAAAACCAACTTCCGGCCTCGTCATTTAGGACAGACGATTGGAACATGGAAGACGTGAAGCAGATCCGGTTCGCGTCAAAGGAAACGAAATAGATTATTCCGGTAATGACAAACATGTATCCAAGAGTACGCTGGCTTGGGTAATCTCGGATCCGATATAATTGGATTAGAAAAATATTCATCGCATGGGTCAAATCTCCAAATATGTAATTATACTAATGGTTGGCTTACTTATAGTCAATCGAGCGGTGGCTCAATCTGGTTTGGATTTGGTAAGTGCAGAATCTATACCGAATGGGGAAAAGAATGCGTTCCCACAGTTTTCTATTCCGTCCTATAGTACTACGTTGATGGGGCTGGTTGATGCCAATGGTGACTTCGGTTCCGGGCATCAACTATTGAAAAGTGTATTACGCCAGATGTGCCGCCAACGTTTTTGGTACATGCGGAAAATGACAAAACAGTCAAGGTGGAAAATTCTTTGCTTTTTTATAATGCTCTGCACCGTGACCATGTGAACGCTCAACTGATTGTATATCCTGAAGACGGACATGGATTTGGGCTGAACAACCGTACTACGTCTGACAAGTGGATGTCGCATTGCCTGTTGTGGTTGGAGAGTTATGTGTTTAAAAAGAAGTAATGCAAGATTTATAAACACTGATAGTTATTAATAAGAGCATAATTTAAACCCTACTTAAAAAAATACATGTATCTTTGTGCCATGATAAAACGAGGCACAAAACAAAGTCAGGAAACTAAAAGGCAATTAGTGGTATCTTATTTAAAAATAAGAGAGGGAGCCAGCTTGAAGCCTCAAGATGCTT
>JASGDY010000032.1:0-15419 GCA_047606825.1 Chitinophagaceae bacterium | reverse complement strand
GCGAAGCGGAGTGAGTTTCTTTTATTTCCGACTTATGCGTTGATTTTTAGTTAATTCAATACAGTCTTGATTTTTTGGTTCTTTTGCATCAAGGCAAAAGAACATAACTTATTTAAAATCAAATTATGATGACTTTTTCTTAGCCCGAACTCACGTTATTTAGGTGTTCATTGCCTGACCGCATTGCACATTTTAATCCAATGCGGAGCAGAAACAACATTATTCACTTTTAACTATTCACTAAAATTATTGTCATGGACAGATTAAAAAGAATCTCAGGCATTGTATGGCTGGTGCTTGCCATCGCTTTTGGCTATTATTGCATTGGTGTTTTTGGCTGGCCCAAACTTACTTCGGGCAAACAGGACGACCTCGTATTTGGAATCGTCATCCTGTTTATATTGACACCGATTATCGTTGGCGGACTTTTCACGTTTGCCTATTACAGCCTGACTGGGGAATATGACGCGTCAAAGGCTTAGAACCTGGCAACAAAAAGCCTGGAACGATTCATCGTTCCAGGCTTTTTGTTTTTCACTTTTCAAATCCCCACTTCCCACTGTTATAGCACGATATGATTTTCAACCATCATCTTTCTGAGGTTGATCAGTCCATAGCGCATACGTCCCAATGCGGTGTTGATGCTACAATCGGTCAGCTGCGCAATCTCCTTGAAACTTAGATCCGCAAAATGCCGCAGTACGATTACCTCTCTTTGGTCAGCAGGCAACATATCCAACATCTGGTAAACACGGCCATGGCTCTGCCTACGCATGATCCGTTGCTCCGCGTTGTCAATATTGGGATCGACCATGTCAAAAATATTGTTCACATCTGAACTTTCACTTGTTACGGTGGGAGGGCGTCTTCTTTGCTTACGAAAATAGTCAATACACAAATTATGGGCAATCCGCGCTGCCCACGGAAGGAACTTTCCCTGCTCGTTGTATCTATTCAAGCGTAAAGTATCGACAATACGGATGAATGTATCCTGGTAGATATCGTCCGCAATCCATTGGTCTTTTACCAAAAAGAAAATGGTACTGTACAGCTTATCTTTATAGCGGTCAATCAATCTATCCAAGGCATTGGTGTTACCCTGCTGGAAAGCCCGTATCAAAGCAACATCGCTAAGAACGTTTAACTCAGTCATAGTTCACATAATATAGATTAGACAAAACCCCTCAATACCGACCCCACAATCACTAGATTACACATCAACTTGCCATCGTACATCTCCGATAGAAAAGCTGCGCATAAATTATCCGAAAGTGACATCTGGTGTTTCGTACAAATATATGAGAATTTTTATTATTTGTTACAAAATATGCAACATTTTTTTCCAAATATTTTAACGATACATATATATTAATGATTATCAAACAGGTACAAATAACAGATTTATGTACAGTTTTTTCGTACTTTTATCGCATGTCTGCAACAGTCAAGAAACCATCCGTTTCCCGAAAAGATACACAGGAGGATACCGTATCCTCCATCTATGTAAAAGGTGCACGCACGCACAACCTACAAAATGTCTCGGTGGGCATTCCCCGAAACAAATTTACCGTGGTCACGGGCGTGTCGGGCAGCGGCAAATCGTCGCTCACGATAGACACGCTTTTTGCGGAAGGCCAACGCCGCTATGCGGAAAGCCTGAGCGCCTACGCGCGCCAGTTCCTTTCGCGTATGCCCGCGCCGGACGTGGACTATATCAAAGGCCTCTGCCCCGCCATCGCCATCGAGCAAAAAGTCATCACGCGGACCCCACGCAGCACTGTCGGCAGCATGACAGAGATATATGATTACCTGCGCTTGCTTTTTGCACGTATTGGCCACACGGTTTCGCCTGTGAGCGGGCGCGAAGTGCGCAAGGACGACGTCACGGATATTGTCCGCCACATCACGGCACAGCCCGCACAGTCCAAGATATTTCTATTGGCAAAATTTAAACTGCAACACAACAGAGAGATATTGGAAGAGCTCAATATCCTTGTGCAGAAAGGCTTTGCGCGTATTTTTATTTTTGACAAAAAAAATTCGGAAACGTTACTGATAGAGGATTTATTGGAAGAAAAAGAATCCGCACTCAAAAAGAAACTGAAAAAAGACCAGACCTTTATACTGGTTGACCGCCTCGTCAAAAAAGATTTTGACGAAGACGAACTGCACCGCATCGCCGACTCCGCCAACACGGCTTTTTTTGAGGGCGAAGGCGAGGTGTACGTCGTGACCGACAATGGAGAACCGACGCATTTCAGCAATAGGTTCGAGTTGGACGGCATCCGTTTTGAGGAACCCGTTCCCAACCTTTTTTCTTTCAACAATCCTTACGGCGCGTGTCCGACCTGCGAGGGTTTTGGACACGTATTGGGCATCGACCCCGAACTCGTCATCCCGGACAAAAGGTTAAGCATCTACGAAGGTGCCGTCGCACCCTGGAAAGGTGAAAAAATGGTCTGGTGGAAAGACCAGTTTGTCAAAGGCGCAGCGAGCTTTAAGTTTCCCATACACAAGGCGTTTGCCGACCTTACGGACGAGCAGGTACAACAGCTCTGGCAAGGCAACCAATACGTGCAGGGCATCAACGATTTCTTCGACGACATCGAGGCACATCTGTACAAAATACAAAACCGCGTGCTCCTCAGCCGTTACCGCGGCCGCACCCCATGTCCCGACTGCCACGGCTACCGCCTGCGCAAAGAAGCGCTCTACGTCCGCATCAACGGCAAACATATCGGTGAACTCAGCACCATGCCGACCAAGGACTTGCTCACCTGGCTGCAAGCACTCCAACTCAACCAAAGCGAAACGAAAATCGCCAACCGCCTCATGACGGAGATACAGCAACGGCTGCAAACATTGATAGACGTGGGTCTCGGCTACCTCACGCTCAACCGTCTCGCCAATACCTTGAGCGGCGGCGAAAGCCAACGCATCCAGTTGACGAGAAGTCTCGGCAGTACGCTCACCGATTCGCTGTATATATTGGACGAGCCGTCCATCGGGCTGCATTCGCGCGACACGGAAAACCTCATCAAAGTATTGAAAAGGCTGCGCGACCTGCACAATACCGTCGTCGTCGTCGAGCACGACGAGATGATCATGCACCAGTCCGACCATATCATCGACATGGGACCGCTGGCGGCACACCTCGGTGGCAAAGTCATCGCGGAAGGCAACTACGACAGCATCGTCAAAAATCCGGAAAGCCTGACCGGACAGTACCTCAGCGGAAAACTGTCCATCGAACCGCCTAAAAAAGTACGCGGATGGAACAAATCCATCACCATCGAGGGCGCACGCCACAACAACCTCAAAAATATTACGGTGCAGTTTCCGCTCAACGTCCTCTGCGCGGTGACGGGCGTTTCCGGTAGTGGCAAGACGACCCTCGTCAAACAGATACTCTATCCCGGACTGATGAAAATGAAAGAAGGCACGAGCGAATCCGTCGGCTTCCACAAAGCCATCACGGGCGACATCAAGTCCATCACACATATCGAACTCGTGGACCAAAACCCAATCGGCAAATCCTCCCGTAGCAATCCGGTCACGTACATCAAGGCCTACGACGAAATCCGCAACCTGTACGCGCGACAACCGCTATCAAAAATCCGTGGTTTCCAAGCCAAACATTTTTCGTTCAACGTGGACGGCGGACGCTGTGACGCCTGCAAAGGCGAGGGCGAACAGGTCGTGGAAATGCAGTTCCTCACGGACGTACACCTGACCTGCGAAGTCTGCAACGGCAAACGGTTCAAGGAAGAAGTGCTGGAAGTCCAATACAAAGGCAAAAGCATCTACGACATACTGGAACTCAGTGTGGACGAGGCGTTGGAGCTTTTCAAGGACGAAAAAAACATCCAAAAGGCCATACAACCCTTGCAGGACGTGGGACTGGGCTATATCAAACTGGGACAGTCCTCCGACACGTTGAGCGGCGGCGAGGCGCAGCGCGTCAAACTGGCGAGCTTCCTCGGACAGGGACAAAAAGCCGGACACATCCTTTTCATCTTTGACGAACCCACGACGGGCCTACATTTCAACGACATCAAAAAATTGTTGTCGTCCTTCAACGCCCTGATAAACCAAGGCCACAGCATCATCGTGATAGAGCATAATACGGACGTAATCCGTTCGGCTGATTGGGTGATTGATTTAGGGCCGGAAGCCGGAGCCGACGGCGGCAACCTCGTTTTTGCAGGTACGCCGCAAGCATTGAAAAAATGTAAGGAAAGCTATACGGGGAGGTATTTGTGAGAAGTAAAAACGTGCTACGGTCAATGTTATTTTTCCCGCATAGTCTCCCGCCGCGGCGGGGACTATGCGGAGAAGAAAATATACACTTGCCAATGCTTGATATTTCAGCTAAATTTGCAATAAAAGAAAAACATTGCCCACTAAATAAATTTTCGTTTTATGGACAATACAATGCTCATACAGGTAACCAACCAAAAAGCCGTGGGGCTTTTACACGAATTGGAAGAACTCCATTTGATAAAAGTGTTAAAGGAAAATTTTGCTCCCACAAAAACAAAACTTTCTGATAAATACAAAGGAATTATCACTAAAGAGCAAGGTCAAAAACTGAACGAACACATTAAACAAATGCGCAGCGAGTGGAGCAATATCTGATTGACACCAATGTCGTGTCCGATTATCTGTCGGCTTCTTTACCTATTGCAGGAATGGATTTCTTGGATACTGTAATTGATGCAGTCCCCAATCTTTCGATCATTACGCAAATAGAACTCCTTTGCTGGAACACGGATAAAGCTACTACGGAAAATGTAAAAAACTTTATTGCCGACAGCATGATAATAGACATTAGTCCAAATGTGATGGATCATTGTGTCATATTGCGAAAAGAAAAAAAATAAAAACACCTGATGCCATTATTGCCGCTACTGCATTGGCTTACGGATTTAAGCTTATTACTAACAACGAAAAAGATTTTGCCAATATCAAAGGTTTGAGATTAATTAATCCGCATAAAATATAAATGCATGATTATGAGTATTCCATAGAAACTTGCGACAGTGAGGGCTTTTATTTCCCCGTACAGTCTCCTGTAGGAGGACTTGTGCCAGTTCATATTTTTGAATTACCTTTTTATATCGGATTTATTGGTAAGATATAGGAATATACTTACCAATGGCGACAATATAAAAAGCATGAAATAGTTAAGCCTTTTTCTTGTCTGCGTGTGTTCATTCCGTAATCTGTTGGTTGTTGTTACCTGTTCCATATTTTGTGAATTATTATATTTGATAAATTAAAACTAAGTTTTTCTAAATGAATCCCTACTGTATTGGGGATTCCGAATCAATAGCTGTATCACTTGATACAGGAATAGAGTCCTCCAACTCTTCTGTATCATATACCGTAGCTACAACAACGCAAGCAGCCGTCACAGTAATATTGACCGCTGAGCCAAAAAAATCCTTCATCCATGAAGAAAAACCATCACTGGATATAGCATCTGACGCACATTTATAACACGACGATAATATCTATTTGCTGTTGCGTGAGCATACCACAAAAATAAGGATAATTCTTTTTGCCCTATTGTTGAGCTTTTTGAAATTTTCTCTTAGTTATATTGTATGCTGCATAAATATGTGCAATGAGCTCAAGCAATGAAAACCTAAATAAGGAATAAATACCTCACCGTCATTCCCACGTAGGTGGGAATCTGATGGGAAAAATTTTCAATATCTATGCAAATCTTTAATGCTCGCATCAGATTCCTGCCTACGCAGGAATGACTGTGAGATGTTTACTTTTTTCAACGTACATTTTTATTCTGCGTGGAGTATAATCAAATTGTCATATTCAAGAATGCGACATTAGAAGATTCCGACGCCCAAACAAAAAGTTTCACATTTTCCTTTCCTTGCATCTACAATATGCTTATCGATTTATCATCCTATGCAGTTAAGATTTGGCAAGTAGCTACAACATACTACAACCCACAACACCTTACCTTTGCCCCATGGAAAAGAAGGTCGGTTACAGGGAGCTCCTCGATTTCACGGAAGAAGTATTCCGGACGATAGGCTGTACGGAAAAAGACGCACATACCGCCGCCACGACATTGGTCGCGGCAGACCTGCGCGGTGTGGACAGCCACGGCGTGGCAAGGCTTTCGGGTTATGTCCGCCTGTGGCAAGCCGGGCGTGTCAACAGTACGCCCAACATGAAAATCATCCATGAAACACCATCCACCGCCGTATTGGACGCAGACGCGGCATTGGGGCTTGTCTCCGCTCCTTTCGCCATGGAAATCGCCATCCAGAAAGCCCAAAACGTCGGCACCGGTTGGGTGTGCGTACAGAACAGCAACCATTTCGGTATTGCTGGACACCATGCCATGATGGCTTTGGCGCATGACATGATCGGTATGGCGATGACCAATGCCAGCGCGTTGGTCGCACCAACCTTCAGCAAGGAAAGGATGTTGGGAACCAACCCGATAGCGCTTGCCGTACCGGCACTGACACAACCACCTTTTGTGGCGGATTTTGCCACTTCTGCTGCCGCCAACGGTAAACTGGAAATCGCACAGAGAACCAACGATGACATTCCACAAGGCTGGGCCCAGACCGAAAACGGTGCACCGACAACGGACGCTGCCATATTGAAACGAAAAGGCGCCCTATTGCCACTGGGTAGCGACAGGACGCACGGCAGCCACAAAGGTTACTGCCTAGGCAGCATGGTCGATATATTGTCCGGCGTATTGAGCGGCGCATCGTATGGTCCTTGGGCACCGCCTTTCCCGCCGTATGTGCCGATGCCTGCCGACATGCCGGGAAAAGGGTTGGGACACTTTCTGGGAGCGATGCGCATCGACGCATTCCAACCTGCGGAACAGTTCAAACGACAGATGGACAACTGGATACAACGGTTTAGGCAAGCCGAACCAAGCGGTGAAGAAAAAATATTGATTCCTGGCGACCCCGAAAGGCTGTTGGAAGCGGAACGAAGAAGAATAGGTATCCCGCTTCACGAAACTCTGGTGGAAGACCTAAACAATCTCACAGAAATATTGAAAATATCCAAAAAAATAAGCTACTCGAAATAATTGTTTTATTATATCGAACGCAGGATAAAAATGTGCATTGAAGAAACTAAGCACCTTGCCGCCATTCCCTGAATGCATTGTTCAGATTTATCCAGGGGGTATATAATAATGGGCTATTACTTCCAATTGTTTCTTATATAACAATATAGGTTCATGAAAATAAACAGCGGATGTACAGGATATGGAAAAAGCATTCTGTTAACCAAACAATACCTATCTGTTAACGATTGGCATATCGTTTGCAACTAAGCCGAAATATGTTTTAAAAACAAGACATAAGACCTTGAAGTCAAAACAACATTCAAGCTTAAAATTTATCTATGAAAGTTACATTTGGAAAACAGGCGATGATGACTGCGGTTGCAAGCATCATCGCAGGAGCTGCATCAGCTCAAAGTGCTACCTCTGATTCCCTCAATGCTGCCGAACAAGGACGTGTCATACCTTTCTCCGGTGTGCAAGGTATGCGTACATGGTCTTTTGGCGTTTATGGCGGCGGCTCCGCACCATTTGGCTTGCCCAACGGAACAGGCTATTATTACAACAACTTCAACCCGAAGACAGTGGACCTGCTGTATGGGGGTTACATCAGAAAACAGTTGGCACACAACTTCGCGTTGCAGGCTGACTTCATGCGCGGCACCGTAAAGGGCAAAGTGAAAGCCAGCCAGGACCTGACCAGCTCTGACCGTGGCGGCGCGTCTCCAGCAACAGATTTCAAAACGACCATCGACTGGGCAGTGTCCATGAACGCGCAGTTCAATTTCGGTGCGGTCAACTGGCTGCACGGCAAGACAGCCTTCATTCCTTATATCACGGCAGGTGGTGGTTCCATGCGCTTCAAGACCGAAAACAATGGTTCGTTGGTCCCAACCGAAGGTGGCAAATCATACAGAAACGAATTTTACCTGCCGGTCGGCCTGGGGGCAAAATTTGTTTTGTCCAATACAGTCAATCTTGACCTGAACTATAAAATCAACTTGGTCAACGCCAAGGATTTCGACGGTGTTTCCGGCGCAGGCTATGATTCCCGTGACCAATTCTCCCAGTTGAACTTAGGTTTGGAATTTGCATTGGGTGCGAAAAACAAACCACAGTTGATCCAGCACAATCCGGCACATGCGTTAGCGCAGGATTTGTGGGACAAAAACGCTGCACTGAAAGCGCAATTGGCCGAGGAAGAACAAGCACGTCAAGCCTTGGAAGCGAAACATGCTTCGGACATCGCCGCCTTGCAACAACAGGTGGACGCGGCTAAACAAGACTCAGACGGTGACGGCGTTGCCGACTTGTTCGACAAATGCCCCAACACGCCGCAAGGCACCAAAGTGGACGGCTCCGGTTGCCCGTTGACAATCACCAACACGATTATCAAACAGGAAAGAGTCATCACCAAAGAAGACGAAGCTACGGTAGCCGCAGCGGTCAAGAACCTGGAATTTGACTTCAACAAATCGACCATCCGCGACCATTCCAAACCAAGCCTGGACAAATTGGCAGACGTGTTGAAAGCCAAAAACTTCAACCTGAAACTGTCCGGCTATACCGACAACATCGGTAGCCAGGCGGCCAACCTGAAATTGTCCAAAGAACGTGCTAATGCCGTCAAGGACTACCTGGTAAGCCAAGGTGTCAATGAATCCCAGATCGTTGCCGAAGGTTTTGGGAAAAGCAACCCTATCGCTTCCAACGCTACAGAAACAGGACGTGCGATGAACCGCCGCGTAGAATTCAAACTGTTCTAACCTTAATCGACAAACAAAACAGGAAATGGCCTAACCTTATGGTTAGGCTATTTTTTTATTATTTCCATGATCATTATAAAAAAATATCAATGCTATCCTCCAATGAACACGATTGCCCTGATTTTCAACTTTCCACTTTCAATTAAATACTTATTTTCGCTCTCCTTGATTTTACATCAAATAAAAAAACAGTTAGATGAAAATAATGAAATTCGGCGGCACCAGCGTAGGCAAACCCGAACGTATGTCTCAGGTAGCAGAACTGATCACGACCGACGACGAAGCCAAAATCGTCGTCCTTAGCGCCCTCAGCGGCACTACCAATGCATTGGTACAGATTGGCGAGAAGCTCGCCAAATATGACAAGGACGGCGCACAACAGGTGATAGATAACCTATATGCACATTACAAGCAATTTATCCACGACCTTCTGCAAACAGAGGAATACCGCCAAAAAGCACTGGTGATTATCGGGGAGCATTTTGAGTTTTTGCATATCATATTGAAAATATCGTTCAGCGAAGCATTGTCCAAAGACATATTGGCACAAGGCGAACTAATGAGCACCAAACTTTTTGACCTGTACCTCGCAGAAAAAAATATCGACCATTTGCTGATTCCTGCACTGGAATTTATGAGTGTCGATACGGAAGGCGAACCACACCTCCCCGTTATCGAACACAAGCTAAAAGCCTTACTCGCCAAGCATCCGAACCAAAAACTATTCATCACCCAAGGCTATATCTGCCGCAATGCCAGAGGTGAGGTGGACAACCTGAAACGTGGCGGAAGCGATTATACGGCATCGCTCATCGCCGCAGCCTTACAGGCTTCCGTCTGCGAAATATGGACAGACATCGATGGCATGCACAACAATGACCCGCGTGTGGTGGACAAGACTTTGCCGGTGGAAGAACTGAGCTTTGACGAGGCTTCGGAGTTGGCATATTTCGGTGCGAAGATCCTGCACCCGACATGTATCTGGCCAGCACAGCAGACACATGTTCCCGTCAAATTGCTCAATACCATGGACCCCGAGGCCAAAGGAACGACCATCCAACAAAACGTTGATACACACGGTGCTAAAGCCGTAGCAGCAAAAGACGGCATCATCGCCATCAAAATCAAGAGCAGCCGCATGTTGCTGGCCTATGGCTTCCTACGAAAAGTGTTTGAAGTGTTTGAAAAATACAAGACAGCCATCGACATGATCACGACTTCGGAAGTCGCCGTATCGGTCACTATCGACAACGACGAATTTTTGAAAGAAATCGTACAGGAGCTAGAGCCATTTGGTCTGGTGGAAGTAGATCGCGACATGACGATTGTCTCCGTGGTAGGCAACCACATCGCAGAAACACCGGATGTATTGATGCGGTTATTTGACAGCATCCACGACGTACCGGTGCGCATGATCAGTTACGGCGGCAGTCGGCACAACATCTCCTTCCTCGTAAAGAACGAATATAAACTACCCATGCTGCAAGTCATCAACAAAGGTGTGTTTGGCTTGTGAACCACACAACTTGTCTATAACTAAATACGCTACAAGTTCTGCTTCTAAAAGCTTACCTTGTAGCATATTGCGTAAAAAACGACTATACGTTAAACAAATTAGTAACCTGTATTTTGGACAAGATTGGGATTGAGAGCCAATTGGGTGGACGGAATAGCAAACAACAACTTATTAGCATCGTTGGTTGCCGTATGATCCCACCAAGTACCTGTTAAGAATGTACCAAACCTTATAATATCCTGCCTTCTATAACCTTCGAATATAAATTCCCTTCCTCTTTCTGCCAACAAGGAATCCATCGTGAAGTTGGACGTGGTATATTTTTTAGCTGACCATACACTCGCATCAAAATCCCTTTCCCTACATGTATTTATCAAATCAACGGCTTCGTCCGTAGCTTCATTGCCATTAAGCCGCATCAACGCCTCCGCTTTTGCGTAATAAATCCACGTCAACCTATAAATGATCCAACTCGTACTTCGATAATTGTCATCGTCGGAAGCCCCCAACTTGTATTTGTTGAAGCGCACACCACTACTCTCTTCCCCATGGGTCATATCCGATGTCAATGCAGCAGAGTCTGCGCTTGACGCTCCAGAGGACAATTCAGAATATCTTTTTATTGCGTCGACAAACACCAACTGCTTACCCGTATATTCCCTATATCCCTCAACAGGTTGTGTCGTATCGGCATTGTCTTCTCCTGTCGTTGAATTATAATACCACATCGGCCCCACAAAGAACCAATTTTTCTTTCTTAAATCCGCATCGTCAAATGTTGAATATACTCCCGGAACGACAATGATACCGTTATTACCGTTAACCGTACCTCCGTAAATGTATTGTTGATGAAAATGGTAGAAGTCGCTAGGAAAATTGGTATTGAAGCTGGCTGTCTGGTAGTTATACACAATGCTAAAAATCTGTTCCTGCGAAGTCGTCCTGTTACTTGGCTTGTACGTCTGCAACACCGTGGAGTCCAGCGTTAGGTTGCCGACAACCCCACCCATATTGCCGCTAATCAGGGAATCACATGCTGTGATACAGTCAGCCCAACGCGCAGTACCAGACCATACTTCCGCGTTTAGGTAGAGTTCTACCAGCATAGCGTACGCTCCGGCCCTGGTAAGACGTCCAACATTCGAAGAAGTCATCTCTGGCATCGCGTCGATATTTGCCTTGATCTCATTTTCAACCGAATCAAAAATAACTGCCCGGGATACCGTTGCCGGGTTTTCCACCGAGGTACTTGTTACCCAGGGCACATTGCCCCACAAATCCATGATTCTTATATAATAAAATGCATGCAGCATCTTCATTTCGGCGATATAACTAACTCTGTCCGCTTCCTCAATCCCCATGTCGCTAGCACTACGGGTACTCAGATTTTCAATTGCGGAAGTACAATATCCAAGCCCCGTCCACAACAATGTCCATGGATTGGTTACGTCATCGTCGTTTGCAATCCATGTATGATAGTGCAAGCGGATCCATTTAGCACCATCATATCCATCCACTCCTTTCTGAGGCCATGCCAACTGGTCTGCGGCGAGCTCACTTATACGCCACCAACCTATCTGACCGGAACTTGTCGCCCACGCGTTGGTATGAGTATAGGGCCTCAAGACTGCGGACAACACTTCATTTTCGTTGGAATAATAGTTAGACGCAAGAATACTTGAATATAACGTTTCATCCAACTTCCTGCATGCTGATATACCTATGACCAACATGCCCAAAATGTACATTATATATTTCTTCGTTTTCATCTTTCAATTTTTTAATGTTTAGAAACCAATGTTCACACCCAGAAGGAACGATCTCGTGCTTGGATACACGCCTCTGGCATCCATTCCGGGAGCCAAACCCGTATCGTCAACAAAGTCTGGATCGTTGCCTTTATAACTTGTAATCAAGGCAATGTTAGATGCCGTTACATATACATTCAGGTACCTGATATAGCTAGTCTTCACGGGAACCTTATAATTAAATGTTACCTCATCCAGTTTGAGGAAATTTCCATTCTGGAGATAAAAATCAGAATATTGATACGTATCGTTCAGATCGTTATAGTCCGTAAATGTCCGCTGCAAAACGTTATAGGGCAGGCTCACCTTGTTGCCATAAGAAATATCCATAGTGTTCAAAATATCGTAGCCAAACTTACCTCTTAAGGAAAACCGCAATGAAAATGCCTTATAGGTAAACGTGTTGGACAATGACGCATAGTATTTCGGCACGCCATTACCGATATACGTATAGTCATCCGAATTAACCGTAGAAGATGTCACCTTCTCCCCGTCTTTGCTATAGAAAAGCCATGTACCGTCGTCGGCCAGACCTGCATATCTTTTTCCATAAAACTGACCAACCTTTCCTCCTTCATACGTACGGATAGCATCTCCCAAATCACCATATCCTCCAATACTGCCTTCTTCCAGATAGTTGCCTGCGGTGTATTTTTTTAGCTTTGTCGTAGCGTGTGAAGCCGTTGCGTTAATCTGCCAACCGAAGTCCTTGGAATCGATCGCTTTATATCCCAAAGCCAACTCCACACCCGTAGAGCCAAGTGCTCCGATATTTAAGTAGGTCGTACTGGCCACATTGGCAGGTTGGGATACGGTCGCACTAATAGCCAAATCTTTGGTGTATCTATTGAACCAATCAAACGACCCTGTCAGTCTATTGTTAAACAGGTTAAAGTCCGTACCGATGTTGATTTCTGACTTCTTTTCCCATCTTAGGTCGGGATTGGCATTTTTGTTGGGGCCATAAGTTTGCTGCCAACTACCGTCAGGAAACAAATAATACCCACCCGTTCCCAAAGTGACTTGGGATACACCATTATCAAAATCCTGGTTACCCGTGATACCAAAGCCTGCACGAAGTTTTAGGAAATTGACCCAACTGACATTGTTCATAAACGATTCCTGGGAGACAGTCCATGCCAACGAAGCGCCGGGAAAGTTACCCCATTTGTTATCCGTTCCGAAGCGTGTGGACCCCTCATGTCTCAGGATAAAAGTAGCCATGTATTTGCCCTTGTAAGCATAGTTGAGTCTCCCAAAAAAGGCAATCAGTTTATTGGCGTACTTGCTGCTCGACATAGAAGCCTTTCCATTGGCAAGGGCGATGCCGGCATTGAGGTCATTTTCGGCTTCCTCGTCATTGGAGAAACCCTTGTTGCTTGCCGTATAGCTTTCGTCTTCATGGTATTGATAGCTATAGCCACCGACAGCAGAAATGGAGTGGTCTTCCGAGAAATGTGAATTGTATTCTATGGTTGGCTCCAACAGATAATCCGAGGACAAATAACTGCCCTTATAGGCATAACCGCCATCGGGATAATCCGTGTCCAGCTGAGATGCCCTGGAGTACAGTTGTTTATATTGGTTGTCGTTGTACTGATTTCTTTGGATGGACCCGCTAATCTTAGCACTCAAGCTTTGGGCAATCTTTAAAGTGGAGGCAAACTGGGCAATACTGGTCTGCTGATCCCTTTTGCTGGTTTGCTGTGCCAATAAAGAAACGGGGTTTTCTATCTGGGAATCGACCCAATAACCGCCTATGTTGGAAGTGTCATAAGGACTTTGTGTAGGATTGTCCTTAAAAAGCGCATCTTCCCAGTTGGAACCGCCCAGCAGATTAGCACGGTTATAGTTCATCATCAAATTGACCTGTGTCACCAGACGATCCTTGAAACCCGTATGGTTTACCGTCAGGTGACCACCGTACTGCATCCGGGAATTTTCTTTGGCAATGCCTTCATAGTTGGACCAATATATGCTGGCTCGATAATTGTTTTTTGCGTTCCCACCGCTTAACGCCATATTGTGGTATTGGCTAAAATTGTGGTGATTGATCAACAAGTCGAACCAGTCGGTAGACGCACCTTCATCATTTGATTCGTCAATGACCCCTTCATCAATTTTTTCCCTGTACTGGGCAGCAGTCATCACTTTGGGATACCTATACAAGAAATCTTTTCTTGCCCATGCCGCATAATCATAGGTGGATTTACCATCTTTGCTGCCTTTCTTAGTTGTGACCAAGATCACGCCTCCATTGGCTCTCGTGCCATAAATAGCAGCGGCAGAACCGTCCTTGATAACATCTATAGACTCGATATCGCTCTGCTGCAACAAGTCCAGATTTCCCCCAGGAATGCCATCTATGACAACCAAAGGGCTGTTGGATCCATTGATGGAAGCCACACTTCTTAATTGAATGGAAGGAGACGAGTTAGGATTAGAGCTCGAAGTACGGGTGATGGTCAATCCCGCCACCTTTCCCTGAATCAGATCCATCGCATTTCTGGCTCCGCCGGCATTAAAGTCTTCGGACTTGACAGAGACGATGGCGGAACTCAACTCCTTCTTTTTCTGCGTACCGTAACCGACAACCACGACCTCGTCCAAGTCGCCCTCTTTCGCCCTGAGGCTGATATCGACGGTCTGATTAGCGGAAAGGTCAGGTTTCGTTTGATTTTGGTAGTTGACATCGGCAAAATCAAGTATGTACGTCAATGCAGCATCCAAACCTGGAAAAGAAAAATTACCCAAGGAATCGGTCTCTGCACTTTTGGTAACCTTGCCGTCGGCAGACCGCAAAACGACGGATACACCTGCTATGGGCGATCCTTTTTCGGAATGTACCTGACCTTTGATAACGCCACCCTCCTGGGCATTCGCCAACATAGGTCGCGACAACGCCAACAGAGAACTAACTAACAATAGTAATAATCTTCGATTTTTAATACACATAGCATTACAATTTTAAATGAACAAATAGTTTAATAAGGGCAGAGAGGTGATAGACGGATGTAGTAATCGATGTTGGCACAATCGATTTAGCATGCAAGATAAGGAAATCCTAAACAATTGTTAGTGTTTTTTAAAAAATATAATCAAATGGTAATCAATACTAGATATATTTACATTTTGTTTAATATTTATTAAATATCCATTTACTTTTATAATTGAAAATTCAAAGGGGAAAAGGAAGAACGTTGTCGTATTGATTAAAACTGTTCTATATATTAAAAGATAGTTCCGATGCTGTCGATGCT
>JASGDY010000031.1:0-13199 GCA_047606825.1 Chitinophagaceae bacterium | reverse complement strand
CTTTGGGGATACATTGGGTTGACAAGTTATACGATAATGAAATTCAATATAGACCAATAATTTTTATTACGCCGCTCTTCAGGATTACAAATCCTGAAGAGCGGCGTAATAAAAATTATTGGTCTATATTGAATTTCATTATCGTATAACTTGTCAACCCAATGTATCCCCAAAGTAGCCAACGGCTACAACATAGGACTGCGAAACAAAAACGCCCTCTTCGTGCTTGGCCGCGAAATCCCCATAAGCGTCACCTACCAGAAACAGGTGCAGGAGATTTTGGAGAAGAAGTTGAAGTGACAATCGCCGTCCGTCGTCAGCATGGAACAGTTGCAAATTATACCGATGCAACATGGGCTTTTTGTTTTAGGCTTAAATGTTGACTCCCGTCCACCGACAACGGACTACCCGCAACTCCATTTGGCTGTTTAGAACATTAACAATATCTTCGGTAAAATTTTCTACAAAATGGAACCAAACGAACAACCATTACAACCACAGCAACCTCAATTTCAACAGCCACAGTTTCGGCAACCGGGTGTCACTCCTCCCGACAATTACTTGGTATGGGCTATACTGTCAACGATTTTTTGTTGTCTGCCTTTTGGGATTGTGAGTATTGTCAAGTCAACACAGGTGAACAACAAGTTTATAGCCGGCGATATTGAAGGAGCGAAACAGTCGGCTGCGGCTGCCAAGAAATGGGCAATCATTTCGGCAATAGCATGGGTTGTTTTCATTATCATTTACTTGTCGATTTTCGGCTTTGCGATATTTTACGCGGCTAAGAACGACGGATTTAATTCTTACTAGGCTGATTAAACCATCCAAGAACATATTGTTTTTCGTTGTCCCGGCAGTGCTTGTCATTGCCGGGCTTTATTATTTCGTCTTTCCGAGTGGCCTGAAGCGATTTTTTCCGAAATGTCCATTTTTCATGATGACGCACCTGTATTGTTCTGGATGCGGTTCGCAACGTTGCATTTCGGCGTTGCTGCACGGACGTATCGGCGAAGCTTTGCATCAAAACCTCCTGGTTCCGTTTGCCCTTCCGATTATTTTTTACCGAGTGTACCTGATAGCCAGAGGCCGCACGATACAAGGAACTATTTTCGCGACTCGGCAGATGCCGTGGATAGTATTGGTTAGCGTATTGTCTTTTGCCGTGTTGCGCAATATTCCCGTTGAGCCGTTTAGCTGGCTTGCGCCCTATTGAGCTTTTTATTTTTCACTAATGGTCCGGTGTCTTCACCGACCACTCTATCATATCTCCTATTGACCTTTTTATTTTTTACTTTTCCCTTTTGGCTTAAATTTGCTTGCAAATTTGAAGTGTCATGGACGGAGATAAAATACAACAGCTGGAAGCACTGATTGATTTTGAAAAGAATGAAGGGCTGAAGAAGATAGCGAAAAAAATACTGGCTGGGACACGCATTTCGGATGGGGACGGTATTCTTTTGTTTGAGAAAGGGTCGCTGAACTTTCTCGGTGCGCTCGCCAATTTCGTCCGTGAAAAGAAAAATGGCAACCGCACTTATTTCAACCGCAATTTCCATGTCGAACCGACCAACGTCTGCGTGTTTACGTGTGCGTTCTGCTCCTATTCCCGGCTGTACAAGCATCGCGAGGAAGGCTGGGAATTTTCCGAAGACCAGATGATGGACATCGTCCGCAGCTATGACAACCAGCCCGTCACGGAAGTGCATATCGTCGGCGGGGTACATCCCAAACTCAACCTGCCGTTCTTCATCGAACTATTGAAAAAAATCAAGGCACACCGCCCCGAACTCCACATCAAAGGTTACACGGCCGTTGAGTTGGACTATATGTTCCGCAAGGCAAAAGTCAGTGTTGCCGAAGGTTTGACCATGCTCAGGGAAGCCGGACTCGAATCACTTCCCGGTGGCGGTGCCGAGATATTTGCATCAGCAGTCCGCGAAAAGATATGCGCCGACAAGGTCAACGCAGACGGTTGGCTCGAGATACACCGTACCGCACACAAGATGGGCATGCACTCCAACGCGACCATGCTCTATGGGCATATCGAAAGCTACGCCGACCGCATCGACCACATGCGCCGCCTCCGTGAATTGCAGGACGAAACAGGCGGTTTCTTTACGTTCATCCCGCTCAAGTTCCGCAACAAAAACAACGACATGAGCCATATCAAGGAATCGTCCGTGACGGAAGACATGCGCCTGTATGCCATCGCTCGCATCTACCTCGACAACTTTCCGCACCTCAAAGCCTACTGGCCCATGCTCGGACGCGACAACGCGCAGCTGACGCTCAACTACGGCGTGGACGACCTCGACGGTACGATTGACGACACGACCAAAATCTACACGATGGCGGGCAGCGAGGAACAGGCGCCGTCCATGAACACGGAACAGCTCGTGGCGATGATACGGCAAGCCCGACGCGAACCGTTGGAACGTGACACCAACTACAATATCATCCATGATTTTTCGGATGCGACGGTAGAGGTAGAAATGTAAAGACGCACGATTGAGTGTCTTCACAATTTCAGGTTACAGGAAATAGAAAAAGAAAAAATCGATTATTTATCGTCTTCGGTCTTTACGACTTTCGGTCTAAAATCATCAATCACAATTCATAAATTCGTATGAACTTCTACACAAGAAAATGGGTCAAACCCGGGGACCTCAACCCCAACGGTTCTCTTTTTGGGGGCGCGCTGTTGCAGTGGATTGACGAAGAAGCTGCCATCTATGCCATCATCCAGCTCGGCAGCAACAGGGTCGTCACCAAATTCATGTCCGAAATCAATTTTGAAAATCCGGGCAAAACGGGCGACATCATCGAACTTGGACTGAAAGCGACAAGTTTTGGGCGCACGTCCATCACCCTGACGTGTCAGGTACGCAACAAAATAACCAAGAACGTCATATTGACCATTGAGAAAATCGTCTTTGTCCATCTGGACGAAAACGGCGTACCTGCACCACACGGCAAAACCGAAATCACCTACACCGACGAGCGGTTGCGGGAAAGTTAGTGGCTTGGAAATAAACAATGCCGTCACCCTTGCCGCATATACCAGCGGCAAGGGTGACGGCATTGTTTATTTGCGTGTCTATTGCATGGCACATTTTTATCCGACGTGAAGTATATTTGACTAAACCTATTGCCACCATACAGCCATCCCATGCTTTTGTTTTTGGCTTTTTACATTTGACTTAATAAGCTATTCGCTATCTTGCCCTATTTTTGAAAAAAATATCCAATGAAATTATTTAACCGTATCGGGAAAGTTTTACCTATTGCCGCCGTTGCTTTGCTAAACCTGACCGCAAACGCCCAAAAGACAATCACGCTTAAATTCAATCCCGCCAACAACGCCAAATACGCCATGTCCGCAACCACCAAAAGCGTGGCTACACAGATGGGCATGGACATCAATATGGACATGACGATGGACATGAACTGCACCGTGACGCCACAACAAGGCAAGGACAAGCTGATGACGATGCAGTACACCAATATCAAGCTCGACATGGACATAATGGGACAAAAACTGAACCTCAACAGCAACGAAACCAATGCCCAAAGCGAACCGTTCAAAAAGCTGACGACCAAACAGTTTGGATGCGTCATCGCTCCCGATGGGAAGATTTCCAAAGTTGTCGGCGTCGATTCCTTGGCTTCCGTGTTTGGGGCCGGCAATCCCGCGGCCCAATATTTCGACGAGGATGCCATCAAGAGCTCCATAGGCCAATATTTTTCCCTTTATCCCAACAAACCTATTGCCGTCGGCGAAACGTGGAGCAATATCTATTCTGTAACTAACCGCATCAAGCTCAACGCCAAAGTGACCTACACACTCCAAAAAGTAGAAAACAACCTCGCCTACATCAAGATTGCCTCCACCTTGACAACGGACAGCGCACAGAAAATAAACTTCAACGGCATGGATTTCGACATGGCATTGGGCGGCACACAAAACGGAGAAATGGTCGTCGATACCCAAACGGGCATCTACACTTCCTCCACGCTCGTACAAGACCTGAAAGGCACAATCACCGCAATGGGACAAAAAATCCCCATGACCGTTAAGTCCAATATCGCCAGCTCATGCCAAAAACAGTGAATAAGTAATGGTTAAAAGTGAATAGTTATACCGTATATCGGCCACGGAGATGTTCACATATTTAATTTATCTATCAGTCTATGAAGGCTCCGACCGAAATACAGGTTATACTTTTTGTTTATGCCTTTTTACTTTTGACTTAATAGACCATATATGATTGAAGAAAATATTTCCCTGCTTCCATACAACACATTCGGCATTGATGTCCAGGCGCAGTATTTTTCCCGCTTCTCCAATACGGACGAACTGCAAACGGTATTGAACCAACAACGTTCGCCCAAACTATTGACGATTGGCGGAGGCAGCAATATTCTTTTGACACAGGACTTTGCGGGACTTGTCCTCAAAAACGAAATCAAAGGTATCCAACTACTGTCGGAAGACACTGAATTTTACTATGTCAAAGCGGGTGGCGGCGAGCTCTGGCATCAGTTTGTCCTACATTGTATTTCCCAAAACTATGCAGGCCTGGAAAACCTCAGCCTGATTCCGGGTTGTGTCGGTGCGTCGCCCATGCAAAACATCGGTGCCTACGGTGTGGAGGTCAAGGACACGTTCCATGCATTGGAAGCCTTTCACATATACGACCAGCGCGTCGATACGTTTTATCTTGACGACTGCCATTTTGGATACAGGGAAAGTGTTTTCAAAAACAAATACAAAGGGCAATACATCATCCTCAACGTCACGTACCGGTTGCGGAAAACGCCAGTTTTCCATACCACTTACGGTGCGATACAGCAGCAACTGGAAACGATGCACTTGCACGATGTATCTATTAAAGCTATTTCCGATGCGGTGGTTGCCATCCGCAGCAGCAAACTACCCGACCCTGCCAGAATCGGTAATGCGGGCAGCTTTTTCAAAAACCCCACGATACCCAAAGAACAGTTTGTACAATTAGAAAAACGGTTTCCCGACATCAAAGGTTTTCCCGCACCCGACCATAGCGCAGACGTCAAAGTCGCTGCCGGTTGGCTCATCGAAAAAGCTGGATGGAAAGGCTATCGCGACGGTAATATCGGTGTACATGCACACCAGGCTTTGGTCTTGGTCAACTACGGCGGCGGTACGGGCAAAAACATATTGGCACTGTCCTCCAAAATCATTGAAAGCATCCAAGACAAGTTTGGCATCGCGCTGGAACGGGAAGTGAACGTGGTGTGAACAGGTTACAAGTTCCTGGTTTCTTATCCGCACCGTCTCCCGACCGAGGAGCACGGTAGGTAACGGGACTTTGCGGAAAGAAACGTACTTTTTTTCTTTCAATCCATTACGACGGAACTAATTCCGTTGCCACAAAATACACCGACCAAACAAGCTTCAACAACTTGTAACCTGAAACCTGCAACTTTTTTCCCAAATTCGTAAACGACATCCACAACAATACCCGCAACTTTACAGTATAATTATTTGGCAAATGAAAAAAATAGCGGCATTCCTGATATCGGCCTGCATTACCGCAAGTGCAAATGCCCAGAAGGACGGAAAGAAAAACATTGACCGTCTCTGCGGATGCTATGACGTGACGTTCCAGTACGCGGAAACCTTTTCGCCAGACAAAAACTATAAGTTCCACGACCGCGAAAAAATCACCAACGCCACCGAACTCGCCTATCCTATCGTCAACACACCCAAAAAAGTCGTCATCCAGCATCTGCTGGTCATCGACGACTCCACCATCGTCAAACACTGGCGTGAAGACTGGACGTATGAAGACCCGACGCTCTGGGTATTCAAGGGCGACGCGGTTTGGGAAAAGACGACCGTTCCTACTGCCAATGTCAAAGGCAAATGGACACAGACCGTATGGGAAGTGAGCGACGCGCCCAGGTACCAAGGTGCATCCACATGGCAGGAAGTCAACGGACACACAATCTGGGAAAACACGACGGACGCACCATTGCCACGTCGTGAATACACAACGCGCGACGACTACAATGTCCTGAACAGAACCAACCGCCTCGTACTTTTGCCCAATGGCTACAACCATGTGCAGGACAATGTCAAAATCTCGCGCACCGCGGCAGGCGACTCGGTACGTGCGGAAGAAAAAGGTTTAAACGACTACGTCAAACTACCTGAAAGCAATTGCGCACCAGCAGTCAAATATTGGAAAGATTACGGTGCTTTCTGGGTCAAAGTGGAAGCCGTGTGGGAACAATACCTCAACGAACATTCCCAAGTCAAACTCGTCGAAAGCCTCGGCAAAGGCAAAAGCCTCAACAACCAGCTTTTCAAACTCTCCGAAGAATGGAAAGAAGGAAAACTGAAAGGCAATGTCGACGAGGTTCTGACCACGACAATACTCGAACATCTGAAATAGGTTCCATTGTAAAGAAACAAAAAGGTACATTCGTTATGGATGTGCTTTTTTGTATAATACGTCTTACGTTTTAACGATTTTCATGTAGGTTTGAAGCTGAGAACATGGATAATCGATGATAAAAGCACACAGATGAAACACGCAATTATAGGTTCGGGCGCTATTGGGATTTTTTACGGTTCGCTATTGGTTAAAGCTGGCGAGGAAGTCCATTTTTTGCTGCACAGCGACTACCAGCATGCCAAGGAAAACGGACTGGAAATCGATTCGGACATATTTGGCCATTCCAACCTAACGTCCGTCCATGCATACAATGATACCGCACAGATGCCCGTCTGCGACTATATATTCATCTGTCTGAAAACAACGGAAAACGCACGATTGCTGCCCCGACTCCTACCTCCCATTGTCGGAAAAGATACCATCATCATATTGATACAGAATGGTTTGGGTGTGGAACGCGATGTAGCAACGATGTTTCCAGAAGCGCAGATTGCGGGAGCAACCGCATTTATCAGTTGCAGCAAAATCGGTCCGGGACACATACGCCACCAAGATCACGGCGACCTCTCGATAGGCAATTACAATGTCCAGGATTTCTCCAAACTGGAAAATCTGGCGGCTATTCTGTCCGCGCAAAAAATCACCTGCACGACAACGCAGGACCTCGCCAAACTGCGCTGGCGCAAACTGGTCTGGAACATCGCATTCAACGGGATGACCGTCGTGCTGGACTGCCAGACAGACGCTTTGATGGCCAATCGGTCACTCGTACACCTTTCCAAACAAATCATGGAAGAAGTCATTCTGGGTGCCAAAGCCTGTGGTGTCACGCTCAATCCCAACCTCCCGGACGAAACAATCGTCTACACCACTGCTATGTCGGCCTACTCGCCCAGCATGAAACTGGACTACGATTACCACCGTCCGATGGAAATACACTATATTTACGAAGTGCCTGTACAGGAAGCCCAAAACGCTGGTTACTATATGTCCAAAGTGGATATGTTGGCTCAACAGTTGCGCTTTTTGGAGGCAAGGAATTATGAAGTTGTTTAGAAACTGTTTGAGTTATTTATTTCCTTCCCGCAAAGTCCCCGCCGCGGCGGAAGACTGTGCGGGGTTCGGGAAGGGAATTAGCAAGAAAATAAATTTAAAGATGAAACAGATTTTAACCATTCTATTTGCATTGATTTTCAGTTGTGCAACGGCGCAGAACCAGACCGACGGCAACGGATTGAAACAAGGTTTTTGGCATGTCAACGTTCCGGAACGCTACGGCGAACCTGCCTACCAGGAAGAAGGTATCTACAAAGACGGCAAAAAAGAAGGTAAATGGCTGCACCTCAGTGACATGGGCGATACGCTTGCAGTCGAGCAATACAAATACGGCAACAAAAACGGTATCAGCAAATACTATGACCTCGAAGGTATCGTGCGCGTCGAAAGCTGGCTGGCGCACAACCCCGACAACCCTTATGACACCATCGACGTGTACGACCTCAAAGACCCCAACAAAATCGAAAAGAAAATCGTCAAGATAGAAGGTTCTTCTGTCAAACACGGCAAATGGACCTACTATTATCCCGGCGGCAGGATGGTCCAAAAAGAAGAAGTGTACGTCCTTGGAAAATTACAAAACGACGCACCGCTGCAAAAAACAGTCGCCAAAACACCTGCCGACACCTCCCACTCCAAGGTCAAAATCATCCCCAAGGAAGTCCTACAGTACGAAAAGGAAAACTCCGGCAAAAAGAAGGTAAAAGTACGTACTGGTGCGACCGGGCTGTATTGAGCCAATCAAGCGTTATGTATTAGGCTTTTTTGTTTTTGCCTTATTTTGCATCTCAAATGCGTATTATAATGTACGTTTGTCCCAATATCCAAAATATTCAAATGAAGAAAATATTTATCTGTCTTCTGCTCCTCGGCGCATGTTACGTGCAGGCGCAGGACGTAGTCGTCAAGTCCGGCAGCGACGGCTGGAAAAAAATCTACCGCGCGACACCGACCAAAATCAACGACTTGGTACATACCAAGCTAGACCTGACACCCGACTATAAAAAATGCTATCTCTACGGCAAGGAATGGGTGACGCTCCATCCACATTTCTATCCCACAGACAGCCTCAACCTAGATGCCAAGGGCATGAACATCAACGAAGTTTCTTTGATAAAAAACGGTAAAAAAACACCGTTGAAATATGTGTACAAAGACAGCCTCAACCTGTTGATTACACTGGACAAAACCTACACGCGCAACGAGCAATACACCGTCTATATCGACTATACGGCCAAGCCCAACGAGTTCAAGGCAATCGGCAGCGCGGCGATTACAGACGCCAAAGGACTGTATTTCATCAATCCCGACGGCAAAGCCCCCAACAAACCTATCCAACTGTGGACACAGGGCGAAACGGAAGGCAGCAGCGTCTGGTTTCCGACCATTGACAGACCGAACCAGAAAACAACAGACGAAATCGTTTTGACTGTTCCGTCCAAATACGTTTCCCTTTCCAACGGCAAGCTCGTCTCCTCCAAAAACAATGCGGACGGCACGCGCACCGACGACTGGAAAATGGACCTGCCCCACTCTCCTTACCTCTTTTTCTTCGGTGTCGGCGACTACGCAGTCATCAAGGACAAATACAAAAACAAGGAAGTCAACTACTACGTCGAACGCGAATACGCACCCGTCGCCCGCAAGATTTTCGGTAACACGCCCGAAATGATTGCACTGTACAGCCGCATCCTCGGCATCGACTATCCCTGGGTCAAATATAGCCAGATGACGGCACGCGACTATGTGAGCGGCGCGATGGAAAACACAACCGCGACACTGCACACCGACGCTTTGCAACAAAACGCAAGGCAACTCGTGGATGGCAACAAGTATGAAGAGTATGTAGCTCACGAACTGTTCCACCAATGGTTTGGCGACCTCGTGACCTGCGAAAGCTGGAGCAACCTGACCGTCAACGAAAGTTTTGCCAATTACAGCGAAACAATTTGGGATACCTATAAATACGGAAAAGACGCCGGCGACAAACAGAACTATGACGACATGCAAGGTTATCTGCACAGCAATTCCGGCGACCTGGACTTGGTCCGTTTCCATTACAAGGACAAGGAAGATATGTTCGATGCCGTCAGCTACAACAAGGGCGGACGCATCCTGCACATGCTGCGCCACTATGTCGGCGATTCCGCATTTTTCAAATCCTTGAACCTCTACCTCAACCAAAACAAATTCAGCAACGGCGAGGCGCACCAGTTGCGTCTGGCTTTTGAACAGATTACCGGACAGGACCTGAACTGGTATTGGAACCAATGGTATTTTGGCAGCGGCAACCCGGACGTGGACATCACACACCAATACAATGCCGCCAACAATACGGAAACCGTTACCATCAAACAAGTGCAGCCATCAGACAAGATTTTCGATTTACCGATTGACATTGACATCTACGTCAACGGGCAGAAAACACGGCACAGCGTATGGGCACACAAACAAGCAGAAACCTACACATTCCCCGTAACCGCCAAGCCCGAACTCGTCAACGTGGATGGTGACAAAATCCTTTTGTGGTCCAAAAAAGAGGACAAAACATTGGAAGAATATGCCTACCAATATGACCATGCGGGGCTGTACGTAGACAGGCGCGAAGCCCTCTATGCAGCGATAAACGATTCGACGAATAGCCCTCTCGCGTTGGACATCCTGAAAAAAGGTCTAGCCGATAAGTTCTATGACATTAGGCAAAAAACGTTGGCTGCATTTGTCAACAACCCCGCACCTCCTCCTGCCGACGTTGTCGCAACCGTTGAAAAAATGGCGACCACCGACCCGGACAGAAACGTAAGGGCGGCGGCAATCACAGTTTTGGGCAAATTTGTGGACAAAAAATACCAACCGTTGTTTGAATCCGGCATCCATGACAGTTCTTATTCTATTGCTGGCGCATCCTTAATCGCTCTTTCCAAACTAGACCAGCCCAACGCACTCGGACTTTTGCCTGAAATGCGTAAAGATATGCGCGGCGACTTGAAAGACGCCGTAGAAGGTCTGGCCATCTATACTTATACAGACGCGGATTTCGACCGTCTGTACACCGAACTGAAAGATGTCAACTTATATAAAGGTGTGGAAACGACGTTTAATTTCGTCACATACCTCAACAATGTCAAAAACGCTGACAACTTCAAAAAAGGCGTTGACCTGGTATTGGAAAAGCGGGAAAAATACGCGCCTCTCTCCCAGCCGCTTGCAGACAACATCACGGCTGTACTGAAGGACTTGTTGAACAAAAAGCAACAGGCTGTGATAAGCGACACGACCCTCAAACCAGAAGCGGATTACCTACAATCCAAACTGAAATAAGACCGCTACATCTGAGCATAAACGGCGTGAAGAAATTCTCTTCACGCCGTTTTTAATTAAGGTGCATTAAGAAGAAATCTTAATGTAGCTTAATTTCTTAATGTTTCAAAAAAGGGAAGATGAATAAGGAAAATCAGGCTGGCAAACAAATATATCGTTACAACAAAGTGGGATATACTGGACTCGAACCAGTGACCTTTTCCATGTCAAGGAAACGCGCTAACCAACTGCGCCAATACCCCGGGAGCGCAAATGTAGCAGAAAATAATTTCAAAAGAAAACATATTTGCGTTTATTTTTGACATCCTTATTTTTAATGTGCATGTCGATATTACCACCCATACGCAACGTCACCGTCACACGTTACATCACGCCTTTGCGCGAGGGCGGTTCGCTGCCTGCCGTGGCGGAGGCTGACGACGGATTCAAGTATGTGCTGAAATTCCGCGGTGCGGGGCAAGGCGTAAAAGCCCTCATCGCCGAACTCATCGGCGGTGAACTCGCCAAATACATCGGACTTAAAATCCCCGAACTGGTATTTGCTGAACTGGACGAGGCTTTTGGCAGGACGGAACCGGACGAGGAAATCCAGGATTTGCTGAAAGCCAGCCGCGGCCTGAACCTTGGGCTGCATTTTCTTTCCGGTGCTTTGACTTTCGACCCCAATTTGATGGACGTTCCGCCAGACGAGACATCCAAAATCGTATGGCTCGATGCGTTCCTAACCAATGTGGACCGCACGGCGCGCAATACCAATATGCTGATGTGGCAAAAAGAACTCTGGCTCATCGACATGGGCGCGTCTTTGTATTTCCACCATTCCTGGGAAAACTGGGAAGCGCAGTCGGTCAAGCCTTTTGTGCAGATAAAAGACCATGTGCTGTTACCTGCCGCGGCACAACTTGTCGAAACCGACAACCATCTTAAAAACCATATCACTCCCGAAATATTGCAGGACATCGTCGGCCGCATTCCCGACGATTGGCTACACTGGAGCGATACCGACGAGTCGCCGGAAACCCTCCGCAAAGTGTATTGCAACTTCCTGACCAACCGTCTTCAACATTCTGATATCTTTACAAACGAGGCCATCCATGCAAGAGAAAAACTTATATGAATATGCCGTCATCCGGCTGGTCCCCAAAGTAGAGCGGGAAGAATTTGTCAATATCGGCGTGGTGCTTTTTTGCAAGTCCAAAAGATTCCTGTCCATCAAATGGCGTCTGGACGAGCAAAGAATCCGCTGTCTTGCGCCCGACATAGAGCTTGATATTGTGCGCCAGCAATTGGAAAGTTTTGAAAAAATCACCAACGGTATTGCCGATGCCGGGACGATAGCGCAACTCGACGCGCCGTCAAGGTTTCGCTGGTTGACTGCCGCCCGCAGTTCCATCGTCCAAACCTCCAAAATCCATCCCGGATTTTGCGACCATCTTGACGACACGCTGGAACGGCTTTTTAATGAATTGGTGGAATATGTTTAGCGCTTAATGCATCGCAGAAAATGCTTATTCCTTATCTGTAAATATTTTTGCCAACTCGTCCTGCAATAAATATCCTTTCAAATCTCTTGCGACAACAACCCCATTCCGGTCAATCAAAAAAGTTGCAGGAATTGTACTGATGCCGTATGTTTTATAAACTTCGCCGTCTGGTCCTTTCAAGTCTGATACTTGCGCCCAAGGTGCTTTGTCTTTTGTGACGGCTTGTAACCACGCATTTCTATCCGTATCAATGGAGATACTTATTACAGAAAATCCATTGTCTTTATATTTTTGGTATGCGGCAAGGATATTTGGGGTTTCTTCTCGGCAAGGTAAACACCATGATGCCCAAAAATCCAAGAGGACATATTTTCCTTTAAAAGAATACAAGCTAACATTTTGACTTTTTGTATCTTTTAGTGTAAAATTTTTGGCTTCTGTTCCCACTTGAATCCTATGTGCATTGTGGATTTTCTCACTTATCTTAATTCCTTGTGGCATCTGTTTTAGTGAATCGTTAAGTTGATTATATGCGACTTCAATTGCTGGCATAAGCTTGGTGTTTTTGGAAATAGTTTCCAACACATCTAAACTTACATAAGTGTTTGGATGCTCGCGTATAAATTCGAGTCGGGTTCGTGCATATTTATCATAAAATAGCATCAATGCTTTATTAGAGGCGCTTACCAGTGCTGTGTCTTTTTTTTCTTCCTCAGAGAAAGTGTCCGGGTCTTTTATATTCTCTCCCTCAGCATCAAGTGAGGCTAACTTATTAATCGTTTAGTTATTTAAGCCCTATCATTCTTCTAAGCTGCATACTGAACATGGGTTGCATGAAAATACTTCTGCACCTGCTTTCTGTCATTTTTCCTTTTCAGCATAAAATTTTCTACGT
>JASGDY010000030.1:0-41815 GCA_047606825.1 Chitinophagaceae bacterium | reverse complement strand
GTGTTTATATTATTCAACAGAGAACGCTATAGACCTTCTCAATACACCAATGTCCCCGTCCGCAAACAGCGAAAAGGAGCGTTGGCGCGGGAGGTGTTTCCGGCGCGGTTTGAAACAACTACACAGCTGCAACAGCCGCCGGAAATGTTCCGAAGCGTCAACACGACTGGCGCGCAGCGTTCGCCTTTTGCGGACTTAACTTTTTTGCCACTTTTTTTGTCAAGAAAAAAAGTGGGACAGATATTTAGATGCGTTTGCCCTGTACTTATATGGCAAATACGGCAGATTTAAATGCCAATATTTATGCAAATAAAAAAAAGCGGCTATGAAATTGCGTTCATAACCGCTTGGTTACCAGTGGGAGCTGAGGGGCTCGAACCCCCGACCCTCTGCTTGTAAGGCAGATGCTCTAAACCAACTGAGCTAAGCTCCCTTTGCGTTTTGGGAGTGCAAATATAGGCGCATATTTTTCTCATGTCAAATTTTTAGGGAAATAAATTCAAAGCACTGCCAATTTGCTTATTGGTATTCTCCAATAAGTGGAAAAGCAGCACCTGGAATCCAGATACTGCCATAATTTATTTTTGCATTCTATGCAAGCCCGCCATCACATGCAATAACTTTGCCTGTCATATAGTCATTCCCGATTAGGAATTGAATTGCTTGCGCAATATCTTTTGGTTGCCCAATACGTCCTACAAGCGTTTGAGCGGCATAGCTGTCAAACGTTTCTTTTTTCACATCGTCAGGCAAAAAGTTCCACCAATCCGTGTCTACCACACCGGGCGAAACGGCATTTATCCGCAATGGTTTCAGCTCTTTCGCTATAATAGGAACTATAATTTCCAACGCCCCGTTTATTGCAGCGAGCCCCGATGTCCCCGGAGATTTTGCCGTGGCAGATATTGCCGTTATCAGCGTTACACTCCCTTTGGGATTTAAGTAGGGAAGTGCAGCTTTCAATGTATAGAGTTGCGCCCAAAACTTTTCTTCAAAACCTGCGCGAAGGCTGTCCAATGAAAGGTCTGTAAAATTGCCTATTCCTTTTACACCGCTTACCGCAATTACAAGATGATCAATGTTTCCTTGTGATGAAAAAAACGTTTCCAATGCTTCGGCAATACTGCTATCTACCTGTGAAGCGGACAATCCCAAACTTTTTACTTTGTTTAGTTTTTCTTCATTTCGTCCTGTAACTGTTACGGATGCACCTGCTGTCTGTAACAGTTTGGCTGTGGCCAGACCTATTCCGGATGAACCGCCTGCCACAACAATTTTTTTGTTTTGTAAAGTCATAATTCTGCTTTTAAATGTTCTGTGCAAAGTTGGTTACTAAACAGCGCCGAATCATTAGCCGAATTATGCGTTTTATAGGCTTAATTATTCCTCTTACGAAATATAAGCGGCGTTTCACTTGTCATTGTTTTGAAAAATCGGTTAAACGAAGCAGGGTCGGAAAAATCTAATCGATAAGCGATTTCGGCAATGGAATTATCTGTATAGAAAAGTAACGATTTGGCTTCCTGCAACAGCATTTCCCGAATGGCTTCCGAAGCGGTTTGTCCTGTATTTTCTTTTATTGTTTTGTTGAGATGGTTGGCACTTACACCAAGCATTTGTGCATAATCGCCTACTTGGCGTTTCGTCAAATAATGTTGCGCAACTAATTTTTTGAAACGATTGGTTAACTTATAATTTTCGGAAAGATATATGTCATTATTGATAAGGTTTTGCCTTTCATAACTTCTTTTCGCTTCAAGAAGCAAAAGATAGAGATACATTTTTATGGCTTTTTCCTGTCCCGACTTTTGTTGTCGCAATTCATCATTGATATTCGTTAGAAGCACAAGAATGTGCTTTAGTTCGGCTTCTGAAATTTGAAAAACAGGTGTCCCAGAAATATTGAAAAAAGGAAATTCATCAGGAATTCTTGCGGGCAAAACAATGTCATTTAAAAAGTCGGGATTAAATAGTATGTAATAACCGGAAGCATCTTCCGAAATATTGTTTTTCGAAAAAATCTGGTTTGGAAAAGTAAACGATAAGGTTCTCGGCTGGTGTGTGTAATGGTCAAGTCCGATTTGCATGTCAAGCGTGCCTGTTACGGTAATGCTTATCCTGAAAAATTCTGATTTTAAAGGGCCGATATCCTGTATCAGCCCTTCGCTTGAATACATCTCAAACCCATCCACTTTTTTTGAAATGTCTATATTGTTGTATCCAAAAGACGAAGCCGTATTGTCAAGCCGATGTATGTGCCTAAAGTTTTTTAGGCTGTAATGTGGAATGTCTTTTGGTTTATTTTTCATCGTCTGCCCCTTTGCCTGTTGCAATAGCTATCTTACAGCGACGCTGCCACCTTCTTAAAAATAGTGCTCATCTTTGGCTCGGCGGCTTTGGCGGCAGCCAATACCTCTTCGTGCGTGATTTCGTCTTCGGTATCACGGATGCCCATGTCTGTAATCACACTGATCGCCAATACTTCCATGCCACAATGCCTTGCTACGATGACTTCCTGCACGGTACTCATGCCGACGACATCGGCACCCAATGTTTTGATCATACGGTATTCGGCATGTGTTTCAAATGTCGGGCCCGTGGTCGCCAAGTACACACCTTCCTTCAGGTCGTAGCCCAGCTCCTCGCCTATCTGCCTGGCTTTGGCAATAAGTGCTTTACTGTAAGGTTCGCTCATGTCGGGAAAGCGTGTACCCAGGCTTTCCTCGTTGGGGCCAACCAACGGATTGGCGATGAAGAAACTGATATGGTCGTTGATCAGCATCAGGTCGCCGACCTTGAAACTGGTATTGACACAGCCGCTCGCATTGGAAAGGAACAGGTGCTGCACACCCAAAAGTTTCATCACGCGTATCGGAAACGCAATCTGCTGCGGCGTATAACCTTCGTAAAAATGGAAACGTCCTGCCATCGCAACGACTTTTTTCCCTTCCAGTTCGCCGAACACCAGCGTGCCACGATGTCCTTTCACGGTGCTTTCCGGGAAATGCGGAACCTCTCCGTAAGGAATTTCCTTTTCCACTTTGATTTCGGAAACAAAATTGCCCAGACCGCTACCCAGCACGATGCCTATGGCTGGCGTTTCACTGTATTGGGACTGGATATATTGGACGGTTTCCTGCAACTGCTGTATCAATGCCGACATATTGTATTCTTTTTTGTAACAGTTGCTAAGTTGCAGCAAATTTTTAATTTTTCTTTAAAATCGATGTTTTTTTTGTCAGACAGGAGGAACGCGCACGATATAACCTCGAACTCCAAACCCTTAGTATAATTTATGGGCATATAATTGTACTGGAGCAAGGCGAAATGTGTACAAGCTATGCAATGCAGAGAGCCACTAATTGATTGTTATAATTTTTATTCCATGCGAAATATTTAATAAATTAGCGGGCTCTAAGTCCCACTCATTTCTTCATTTAATTAAAATTCTACTTATGAAACAATTGTTTCTTGTTGTTGTTTTATCGTGCATTCTCATTGCAGGCGAGGCGCAAAACCGCCGGAGTGCGGGCAATGACACGTCCTCTACCAAAACACCGCCGCTAATATCAGATACGGCCGCTTTTGATTATAAGAAAGAGCATCAATCCCATTCCGAAGGTGCTGTAAGTGTCGAAGGAAAATCAATTAGCTACGACGCTACGGCAGGAAACCTAGTATTGAAAAACGATGACGGCATTCCGACAATGAGCATGTTTTATACGGCTTATTTTAAGAAAAATGGCGATGCATCGAAACGCCCAGTCACTTTTATCTACAACGGCGGTCCGGGAAGTGCTACGTTTTGGTTACACATGGGCGCATGGGGACCGCAGAAGGTTTTTATCAACGATACGGGCAGGACCAAGGCACCCTACAGAACCGTGAACAATGATTACAGCTTGCTGGACGCAAGCGATCTTGTTTTCATTGATGCGCCGGGAACAGGATTTGGAAAATTAATCACCAAGGAAATGGGTGGCGCAGGAACACCCGATCAGTTTTACGGCATTGACCAGGATGGACGCGCATTTGCAGCCTTTATCAAGCAATTCATAACTGAATTTGGGAGATGGAATTCCCCGAAATATTTGTTCGGCGAGAGCTATGGCACTTTTCGTTCAGCGGTTGTCGCCAATAACCTGGAACAGGCAGGCATCAGTCTGAACGGCGTTATTCTTTTGTCACAATTGTTGACCTATGGTTTAATGACTGAGACCACGGAACAGAATCCGGGCGACGGACTGCCCTTTCAGTTGGTACTGCCGTCTTTTACCGCAACAGCTTGGTATCACCATAAACTGCCCAACCAGCCGGCTCAGTTAGAGCCGCTTTTAAGGGAAGTGGAAAATTTTGCGCTGAACGATTATGCAACTGCGCTGAACAAAGGTGCCGCGCTGGATGCAAATACCTTTAACCAGATTGCGGAAAAACTGCACCAATACACGGGCTTGACCGTAGAATATGTCAAGAAAGCCAACCTGCGCGTAAACGGTCCGCAGTTTGAGCAGACGTTACTCGGCGACAGCAACAAAATTACAGGACGGCTGGATTCGCGCTATTCAGGTGCGGCTATCGACCCTTTGAGCGAAGGAGCAGAATACGACCCGATGGATTCGTATATCGAAGGGGCATTTACGGCTACATTTAATAACTATGTGCGCAACACTTTACATTTTGGAAAAGGACTGGAGTACCACAATTACGGCAATATCGGCCGCTGGGATTTCAAACGGAGCGGATTTGTAGGTTTTCCCAATGTGATGAACGACCTGGCGCATGCCATGACCTACGACCCGACTTTAAAGGTCATGCTGAACGCTGGCTACTTTGACCTGGGAACGCCATACTTTGAGGGGGAATATGAAATGAAACATTTGCCTATGCCTACGGCGTTGCAGAAGAATATCGAGTACGACCGTTATTATTCGGGACACATGGTTTATCTGCACCAGGAATCCTTAAAACAACTGCACGACAATGTGGCGCGGTTTATCAATTCGACCTATACAGCAGATTAGATAATCCATTCGTCGGAAACACAGTAACAACGGGCATCGGAAACACATGACGCAGCTTTTCTGAGATATCATGGTTTCCGATGCCCTGTTTTACTTTTCCAGGTATGCCAATTAAGTTGTTCCTGTTGGACCGTCGCTCCGATGACTGTATTGGAATGTAATGCATGCTTCGGCTTTTTTTAACGGTTGCTAAGTTGCAGCAAATTTTTAATTTTCCCATTCAAGGATTTTTCTTTCTGCAATTTTTCGACGGAAAGATGCATCCTGTAACGCCAATAGAAACGTGCCACTTCGGGCCGGTTGATAATATCCTCGTCCGTGTTGGGATTGGTGGTCGCGGCATCCATGCCCAGCAGATCCTGTATGAGGAAAACGCTCCACAAGGCGGGCGACACCAGATGGCGAAAAACAATCTGCTCCACGATAGTCCCGTTGCAGCTTTCTGGAGGAAAACCATCCTCGTGCAACTGCGTCGCGTAAAACAAATCCTTCAGCGCCAACGTTTCCTGGTTCCACCAGTTGCGGAGTGGCAGCATGTCGTGTGTGGACGGCGTAACCACATTGAGAAAACCAACGGTTTCCGGATCGGAAAAAGCCTCGCCTGCATGGCTGCTCATCCTTTGCACTTTCAACCCGAGAAAACCGAGTTGCCCCAATACGCTGGAAACGTCCTTGGGCACCATTCCCAGATCCTCGCCGCATATCATCATGTTCGTCACTGCGCTGACGGCACTCAGTTGTCTGAGTCCGTTCCTGCGCCAGTTGTCATCCTGTCTTTCAAAATAATAGTTGAGGTACAGGTAGTACAGTTGCCGCTTTTCCCAGTCGCTCAAGTACTGGTACGAACTGGTTTCGTACAACGCAAAACGGCAATGGTATTTTCCGGGCTGCGCGTCGGGAATCAGGATGACATTGGCAACAAGCTGCAACAATGCGGATGAAATCTTACTATTTTGTTCATTTTTTTCAAGTGCGTCAAAATGCTGCCTGATTTTATTTTGTGTGTCAAACGCTGGTTTGAGACGGTAAGTAGCATTGTCGAGACAGTCCAAAAATTCCGTTTTGATGTATGCGGCATCGTCGCCAAAAACTGCTACCAACAACTGCGTGTTGATGAAAGGCGTACAATAACGGTCGTAGTCAAAAGGAATGTTCCATTGCGCAAATTCGGTTTCGTCAATGGGAAGACTCGGCTGGAAATAACCCAACAGGCCCTGCTCCTGCTCTACCGGAATGCTCCAAATCCGGAAAAAACCCAACACATGGTCGATGCGTATCGCGTCAAAGTACTGCGCCATATTGGACAACCGACGTTTCCACCAACCGTAACCGTCCTTTTCCATCTCGTCCCAACGATAGGTCGGAAACCGCCAGTTCTGTCCTTCTTTTGTAAAAAAATCCGGCGGCGCGCCTGCCTGCCTATCGGTGTCGAACAGGTGTGGTTGTTGCCATACGTCCACGCTGTGCCTGTCGACGCCGATAGGCACGTCGCCTTTCAACACGACTTCGTGCTTGTGCGCATATTGCACGGCATCAAGCAACTGTCGGCTCAATACATATTGGACGTAAAAATAGAGGTGTATTTTGTCTTTCTTGGTTTTGTTGAGTTTGTCAAATACCTGCTGCGTATAGGTTTTCGCGTCTTTCCATGTGTCGAAGTCTGCTGTTTGGTATTGGTCACGCAGCACGGAAAACGCAGCATAAGGTTGCAGCCAATGGTCGTTTTCCTTTACAAACTTTTTATAGTCGGCAGAAGATAGCACCTCTTTTTTGACGACGGGAAAAATGGTGCCCAGCAACTGCCATTTCAGTTGCAGGACGGCTTCGTAATCGACCTGCGGCAATGTGTTGAGCGTTTTCCCTTTTTCCAACAATCGTTTTACGGCATCGGTGGACTGGATTTCCTTGGTCAACAGCGCGTCGATATCGACATAAATCGGGTGCAGCGCAAATACCGAAATCGCCGAATACGGATAGGAATCCGTCCAGGTCTTGGTGACGGTCGTGTCGTTGATGGGCAACAACTGCAAGAGCCGTAGCCCGACGGACGACATCCAGTCCACCAACGGCTTGATGGCACCCATGTCGCCAATCCCCAAACCCTTGTCCGTGCGGATGCTGAACAGCGGAATGTTCACGCCAGCACCTTTCCAGCTTTTCTCGGAAAGGTTGATGAAGCCGTCGTTTTGGATGATTAATCCTTTTTCGTGCAGGGTAAATGTGAATCGATTGTCGCCACTTTCCAGACGCAGGATTTCCTTGGTCGCCTTGTCGTATATGCCATATTTGTAGGGAACGCCGATGCCGTTTTCCCTAAAAGTAAACACAGCTTCCCAAACGCGCAAAGCCGGATTATAGCTCAAAGGTTGGTGTTGATGGTCATTCCAAGCGCCCAATGCCGCGTCCTCGCCCAATAGGCACACGCCTTCATCGGGTCGGATGCAGGGAACTTTGACCTGAAACAGATGCGTCGTCGCCGATGTCAGCGTTTTTCGTTTCGGTGTATTTGGCGTCCTGGGAATCAGGTAGTCAAACGGGGCTTTGTCGTACACATTGCCGTGGTAGCCGGCATAGCTCCAGAAATCACGGACAAAAAGAAACGGTGTCTTGATGTTTTTCAACAAAAGCGTCTTTTCCTGGTAGTCGTCGATGAAGCTTCCATCGGCGTTTCGGATGTGGTATCTGTAATGTATGTCCCCTGAAAAATCAGATAGTTTTATCGCCAGTTCCAGCCGCCAATGGTCATGGTCTTCATAGTACATCTGCCTCAAGACACTGCCGGACAAGAATGCACCCGCGCCCGTCACCCAGATACTCTGCCCCAGTTCGGTATGGTAACGCAACTGCAACACAATCCTGACTTCGCCAGGTGTCTTGGCGGTAGATGTTGTTTTGGTGCTCTTCTCCCCTACTTTTTTGGTAACAGTTTTTGCTTTCTTAACCGTTGTTTTTGCGGTCGACGTTGCAGCATCTTTTGGTTGGTCTACTTTTTTAGAAGCGACGGCCTTTTTTACTTTCTTCTTTTCCGTTCTGGAGGTGGTTGCCGGTATGTCCTGGTTCTTTGTTGTGTTTGTGTTTTTTTTCATAGATGCGCTATTTTTGAGTACGTGCCCAAAAGAGAGAAAAAATAAGGAAAAGGGGTTATTGCCCGAAGAAGGAACAACTGTCCATTTTTTCTTTTTGGCTTGCTCTTTTACCTTAACGACACAAGATAACGCATTACTGCACAACTTTCTTCAACCGGATGTAGGAAACGATGAAATTTCCATGTTGTTTACATTGTAATAGCTTTGGATAGGCATGTTTATCAGTTGGCTACATTCGGCACATTTTGATTTATAGTGCTTTTTTGCTGTTTGAAATTTTAGGGAAGTGCCTTCCGAACATTTATACGGATTCTACTTTACATTCTCCGCCAACTCGTCAGCCGTAATTTCAAAATGGTCGGCGTTGTACACCGCTCTCCCGTCCTTGATGACCAGAATCTGTGGTGATTCATGCTCCACATCCAGCAATTCGGCAATCTCGCTGGAGACGGGACGATGGGAAATCAGGTCCAGATAATAGTAATCCGCGCCGTCAGGGAGTTCATTAGCGCGTTCCAAACGGTTCCAGACAGTCCTGCTGATGCTGCACCGCGTGCTGTGCTTAAAAATAACCTGTGCTTTATCCTTGGACTTAACCAATATTTCCTGCAACTGTGGTGACGAGTTCAATTCGTTCCATTCCATGTCTGTCGATATTATTTTGTGGTTGGGCAAAATTAATACATCGTATTTTTTGATTTGTCCTATTTTATCCAAACTTTGCACGCAAACGGATTTCATGAAGCTACATTTCATTTCCATCGGAGGCAGTGTCATGCACCAGTTGGCGATTTCCCTGCACCGAAAAGGTTATGCCGTCACGGGGTCGGACGACGAGATATTTGAACCCGCAAAGTCCAATCTGGAAAAAGAGGGCATCCTCCCCGCCAATATCGGCTGGGATGCCGATTTCATCACACCAGATTTGGATGCGGTCATCTTGGGCATGCACGCACGGGAAGACAACCCGGAACTTATGAAGGCTAAGGAACTCGGGCTGAAAATATATTCGTTCCCCGAATATATCTACGAGGAAAGCAAGGACAAAAAACGTATCATCGTAGGCGGCAGCCACGGCAAGACCACCACAACGTCCATGGTTATGCACATCCTGAAAACGGCACGCGAGGATTTTGACTATATGGTCGGTGCGCACCTCGAAGGTTTTGAGTTCAGCGTCAAGATTACGGACGCACCGTTGATTGTCTGCGAAGGCGATGAATATCCTGCCAGCACGCTCAACAAGCGTCCCAAATTCCATTTCCTGTTTCCGCATATTGCTGTCATCACGGGCATTGCATGGGACCATATCAATGTGTTCCCGACATTTGAGGTCTATCTGGAACAGTTCCGCATCTTCATCGACAAAATCGAAAAAGGCGGCACACTGATATACAACATGACTGACCCGGAACTCTCCAAACTCGTAGAATCACACCAGCGCAACGACATCCAATACCAACCTTACGACCTGCCGACGCACCGCATCGTGGACGGCGTGACATACGTCTCGTTTGACGGACACGAAACCGCGTTGAAAGTGTTTGGCAACCACAATCTGCTCAACCTGCATGCCGCTTATCTCGTCAGCCGACACCTCGGCGTGGACACGGAAACATTCATGGGTGCCGCGACGACATTCACGGGCGCATCGAAACGGCTGGAACTGGTCAACCGCAACGTGCAGACCAATATCTACCGCGACTTCGCACATGCGCCCAGCAAGGTAAAAGCGTCCATCGACGCCGTCAAGGAACAATATCCCGACCGCAAGCTGATTGCCATATTGGAACTGCACACGTACAGCAGCCTCAACGCCGAGTTCCTACCGCAGTACAGTGGCGCGATGGACAAGGCCGACCAAGCCGTTGTTTTCTTCGCGCAGCATGCGCTCGCTATCAAGCACATGCCAGACCTTCCAAACGAAAAAGTCATCGACGGCTTCGGCAAAAAAGACCTTGTCGTGCTGACACACCGCGACGGACTGGAAAGCTGGCTCAAGGCGCAGCATTACCGCAACACCAACCTCCTGTTGATGAGCAGCGGTGACTTTGACGGCATGAACACGCTGGAAACGACCAAGTTTATCTTGAATAAAGATTAGTTCAATTTGATGATTTGGTAATTTGATAATCCAATTTGAAAATGAATCTATCGGTAGCTGTTTCCACCAATTGAAATTTAAAAGAGATTGGGCATTGTGCTTTTTTCATAAAGCGTTTTGGCTTTAGGTATTTTGCGTTCCACTTTTTTTACTTTTGCATTTTTACTTTTTACTTAACATGAATATAGAACTTACAAAACCACTCGCATTTATCGACCTGGAAACGACAGGTGTCAATGTCAGCCAGGACCGCATCGTGGAACTTGCCATCGTCAAAGTCATGCCTTCCGGCGAACTCATCCAAAAAAGGAAACTCATCAACCCCGAAATGCCCATCCCCAAAGCGTCTTCCGACATCCACGGCATCACGGACGAGATGGTAAAAGATGCGCCGACTTTCAGGCAGGTCGCCAACGAAATCCGCCAGTTTCTGGACAACAGCGACCTCGGTGGCTACAACAGCAACAAGTTTGACATACCGATGCTCGTGGAAGAATTTTTGCGTGTCGGACTGGCGTTCTCTTTAAGTAACGTGCGGCTGATCGACGCACAGAAGATTTTCTTCATGAATGAGCCGCGCAACCTGACGGCCGCCTACAAATTCTATTGCCAGAAAGAGCTGGTCGGTGCGCACGGAGCCTTGGCGGACGTCCTGGCGACATGGGAAGTGCTGGACGCGCAAGTGGCGCGCTATCCGCATATCGGCAATACCGTGGAAAGCATCCTCCAATATACGGGCGAAGACGACATGGTCGATTTTGCCAGAAGGTTCATCAAACAAAAAGGTGTGGAGATTTTCAATTTCGGAAAATACAAAGGCCAGCCCGTTGCTGATGTCTTGAAAAAAGAACCCCAATACTACGACTGGATGATGAAGAGCGATTTTGCGTTGAACACCAAAGAAAAACTGACCGAAATCTACAACCGGACATTATTAAGAAAATAATAGCATCCGTTTCTGCCAAACTAATTTATTTTTACGCCTTAACTCTCATCTTTTGGAAAAACTCGTCATCGTTCCTACTTATAACGAGAAGGACAATGTTGCTGCTATCATAGAGGCGGTCTTGCGTCTAGACAAGGGATACCACGTGTTGATTATCGACGACGGTTCACCTGACGGCACGGCAGAAATTGTAAAAGAATTGATATGTTCCCGATACCCGGAGCAGCTTTTCTTGGAAGAAAGAAAAGGCAAGCTGGGACTGGGAACCGCATACATACATGGTTTCAAATGGGCACTGGAACGCGACTATCAGTACATCTTTGAGATGGATGCTGATTTTTCGCATAACCCCAACGACCTCGAAAGACTGTACGAAGCCTGCAAATACCAAGGCGGCGACGTCGCTGTTGGCAGCCGTTACGTCCCCGGCGGCAAGATTGAAAACTGGCCCTGGGAGCGCAAGTTTTATTCCAAAGGCGGTGCCATCTATACCCGTCTGATTACCTGGATTCCGGTACACGACCCCACGGCGGGATTTGTATGCTATACCTACAAAGTATTGGACGCCATCAATTTTGACGCCATCAACTTTGTCGGATATGCCTTCCAGGTCGAAATGAAATTTGCGGCATGGAAGCTGGATTTTAAAATCATCGAAGTGCCGATTACCTTCATCGACCGCCAACTCGGCACCAGCAAGATGAACAAGGGAATACTGAAAGAGGGCATCCTCGGCGTGTTGCAACTCCAGTGGCAGAGCCTCTTTAAACGCTACCGCAAAAAAGTAGGCAGCTAAGGCGCAACACCCAGCCTAAGACAAATAAAAATGTTTATTTTAGAAAATAATATAAGAAAAATCAACCTGCGATATTATCACGTGGTCTACCGCCTGTCGGCTGCAAGCTTTTCCTTTACTGTTTTTCCATACGTATAGTAAACAGCCATTCCTGTAAAAAGCAAACCGCCGACAATGTTTCCGGCTGTTACGATAAGCTGGTTGTAAAGCCACCAGTCGATGATGGTTACTTTGGCGCCGAACAGCATCCCTGTCGGTATCACAAACATGTTCACGACCGCATGCTCGTAACCGAGGGAATAGAATATAAAAATGGGCACGGCCGCTGCCACGATTTTACCTATGGTAGATTTGGAGGTCATGCCCATAACCACGCCCATGCACACCATCCAGTTACAAAGAATGGCTTTTACAAATGCCGAGAACAAGCCCGCTGCCCCATTATGTGCATAGCCGATTGTCTTTTTTTCGGCAGTAGCGACAATCATCTGTTCAATGGTCCCGGGAGCCACCGCCGGGCTAGCCGCTGACGTTGATGCCCAAAACAAGATGCCGAACAATACACTGCCTATAAGGTTGCCAACAAAAACGAGCGCAAGGTTTTTGACCATCGTAGATGCGCTTATCTTTTTTTCCATACAGGCCAGAGGCACTAAGGAAAAGCTACCCGTGACCAGCTCCAACCCGAGCAATACAATGATGACAAAACCTACGGGAAACACCAGAGCGCCTATAATCGGAGTCTTGGTCTGTATAGCTGCCGCATCGGCGAGCGCAACAGAGATGGCCAGCAATGCGCCTGAAAGGCTTCCTCTTATCAAGAGGTCTTTGGGTGGCAGCGATGCCTTGTTTAATGCGGTCTGCATCATATTTTCCGCTACTTCTTTGGGAGATACATAATCCATGGTATTAAGTTTTAGATTTTAAAAATGGTTTTTTGACAAGCGCATACATGAAAGGAGTGCCTAAAAAATAAATTCAGGCGTGATATTAAGCATGATATAAACCCAGTTTGCATTCAGCGAAGCATTTGAAACATTCTTGACTTGTGTAGACGCCATCAGCGGTGTCGCAAAAAAATGGCTGTATCCCGCTTCTAATGTAACCGCCTTGCGCAGGTTGTACGTACCTGTAATATCCAGCTCGCTGCCGAGATTTTTCTTGCTTCCGTTGATGTCCGAGCCGGACAATTTCACGGCACTGTTGAACTGGTGAAAGTCGGCATTGAGCGACACTTTTTTGGAAATGCTGAACATGGTTTTTAAATAATAGTCCGCCAATCCGCCGCTGCCGAAAGTATTTGCCGCATAGAAATAATCCATATAACCCCAGAATTTATGCGGCGTGCCATACAACGGGTCGAAAACATTGACCGTCGTGCCATGGGTACCGCCGGAAGTATAATCAATACCGAAACCGCTTTTGAATACCCTGTCAAAAGCATATATTGCTTTCATGCTCAATAGCCCTGCACTTAATTTCTTACCTGTTTGGTTTCTACCGAACTGGTAATAGGCGGCAGCCGTAACATTCAAACCATTAAATGTATTGTCAAGATATAGCCCACTGGTCACTCTTCCCCACACGCCCTTGTCAAAAGTAGTGGTGGCGACATTGTCTACGGTGTCTGTGTGATATTTGTTGAACTGGTCGGCGAAGACAAGAAAAGCAAGATTCCCGTTTTTCAGCTTTCTGTTCGCATGAAAAAACTGCATGCTTTTGTACATTGCGCCTGCATTTGTAGAGGCCGTATAATTGCCGGGCGGCGTGCTGTTGTAAATCGTGCTTGAGGTATTTTCCTTATTCTGGTTGTAAGCACCACCGACGTCCAACTGCCAGGCGTTGGATGCGTATTTCAACAACGCCGCGTCGTGGTTTCTACCTTGCTGCAACCAATCGAGGCTTCCTAGCAACCGCTGGTCGTCATAGGCAATCTCCTGCCGTCCGATTTTCAGGCTGAATTTATTTTTTACCGACTGAGGATTGGTAAGCGCAATTTCCGCCCATGCCTGGTGAAGCATGAAGCCGTTGTTGTTCGCCGTCGTTGTCCGGTTGATGGTCGAGACATCCTGTCCCCACACGCGCACATCCTGCATGGACAGGCCAAATTGCAGCCCTTCCATGCTGTAATTCATGTTCAGCCTTGTGCGCTGCGAAGTGAAAAACGCAGGGTCGCTTCCTTTAGGTAACAATGTACCTTGCCCATCCCTAAATTCGGAACGAGTGCGCAACTGTCCCGAAATAGTTAACTGGGAATAGGTGTAAGCGCTGGAGAATAGGCAAATAATTGTGGGTAGAACAATCTTGCATCCAAATTTTACATACATTTGAATTAAGTTTTTACGTGTAAGACTATGTGAAAACCTTTGGAGTCCGACAGGTGGCAGCCTGTACGGACTTTTTTTTATGTGCTATGTTTTATTTTCAAAACCAATATACACGATGTCTGCTTCCACTTTCACGGGATACGTTTTAATGTTACATTCATCACCGCTCAGACATTCGCCGCTTTTAAGCGAAAATGTTTTTTTGTGGAAAGGACAGGATATTTTAGGTTCATCATGCAGCGAACCTATCATGCCTCGGCTAAGCGCCATTTGTTTGCGATGCGGGCAAAGGTTTTGGGTTGCATACCATTCGTTTCTCCTGGAGAAATTGAAGAGTGCTATCTGCTCTTCGCCGTGCTGCACGCATACGCCTCCGTTTTGTGGCACATCGTTCGCAAAACACGCCTGAAACCATATCAAATTTTCCGTAATAGTGTGTTCCATGCAATAAGTTTTTGAGATTGTTGAATAAAAATATTTGCCTGATTCAATAATGCACAAAGGATAAAAGAGTGATTCGGCGATGATATTTTCGGTCGGTGTCTCACCGACCACCTCACTAATATATCTCTTGCACACTTTATCATTCGCTATGTCCATTCCACCGCTTTCTTCTGACCTCTCATAGTGTCGAATTGGACGGTCGGGTCTTTCTGGGTAGGGGCATTTACAAAATGGGCGAACCGCTTTTGCAACGACGGCGTATCGACGACTTCTTTCCATTCGCATTTGTAATTGTTTATCAATGTTTCCAATTCCGCTTCCCATTCCTCGGCCATGCCCAGACTGTCGTTGACAACGACATTGCGCAGATAATCGATGCCGCCGTCCATCTTGTTGAGCCAGGTGGCGGTACGCGTAAGAGGGTCGGCCGTTTTTATGTAGAACATCAAAAACCTGTCGATATATTTTATACAGGTGTCGCTGTCGATATCGGAAACGAGCAACAGGGCATGTTGCGGCTTGGAGCCGCCGTTGCCGCACACGTACAAGTTCCAGCCTTTCTCGGTGGCGATGATGCCGAAATCTTTTGACTGCGCCTCGGCACATTCGCGGATGCAGCCCGACACGGCAGATTTTATTTTGTGCGGTGCGCGCAACCCCTTGTAACGGTTTTCTACCTGGATGGCAAAGCTTACGCTGTCGTGCAAACCGAAGCGGCACCATGTCGAGCCAACGCAGCTTTTCACGGTGCGCAATGCCTTGCCGTAAGCATGGCCACTCTCAAAACCAGCAGCAATCAATTCTTTCCATATAGCAGGTAGGTCTCCTACGTGCGCACCAAACATATCGATGCGTTGCCCGCCTGTGATTTTTGTATATAGATTATATTTCTTTGCAACCTCGCCGATGACAATTAATTTGTCCGGCGTAATCTCTCCGCCGGGAATGCGCGGCACGACCGAATAGCTGCCACCTTTCTGGATATTGGCAAGGAAACGGTCGTTGCTGTCCTGCGCGGTGTCGTTGCCGTTTTTCAAAATCATTTCGTTCCATAAGCTTGCCAATATGGAACTTATTGCGGGCTTACACACCTCGCAGCCATCGCCTTTTCCTAATTCATTCAATACTTCGTCATAGATTTTTAATTGTTTTAATTTAATTAAATCAAAAACTTCCTGTCTTGAATAAGTAAAATGTTCGCACAATACATTGCACACGTATTTTCCCTGCGTCTTCATGGCCTGTACCATCAGGTCTTTTACCATCGGGACACAACCGCCGCAGCCGGTGCCGGCTTTTGTGCATTTTTTTATAGCATCAACGGTTTCACACCCTTGTTCGGTGACCGCTTTGCATATAGTGTCTTTGGAAACGCTTTCGCAACTGCATATCAGCGCATCGCCAGGCAATGCATCCAACCCGCCGCCGCTTTCTTTTTTGTCTTTTTGTTGAGCAAGCAGGAGGCTTTCTATGTCGGCGGGCAGCTCTATTCTGTTTTTATACAATTGAAGAAGATTGTTGTATAGGGACGCTTCGCCAACCAAGATACCGCCGAGTAGGTGTTTTCCGTCCTTGGAAATGTTCAGTCGTTTATATACGGCATTTACTTTGTCTTCGTACAAAAGTGTTTTTGCCTTGTCTGCCATGGGAAACGGGTCGCCAAAGCTTGCCACGTCTATGCCTATCAGCTTGAGCTTGGTACTCATGTCAAAGCCTGTAAAGGTTTTTTCTCCCTGGCCGTTAAATATGCCTTTGCAGATATCAGTTGCCGCGACCTCTGCCATTTCATAACCTGGGGCAACCAAACCATAAATCATTTCTTTATATAAAGCACATTCACCGATAGCATAAATATCGGGGTCGCTTGTCTGCATTACGTCATTTACCACAATGCCTCCGCGCGTACCGACAGCCAATCCGCTTTCCTTTGCCAATTCGTCCCGGGGTCTGATGCCCGCTGATATGACAAGCATATCTACGGAGAGTTCACTTTCATCTACGAATTGAATACCTGTAATCCTGTCTTCGCCGAGTACGCCATAGGTATATTTATTGGTATGGACGCTCAGCCCGATGGCGACGAGTTTGGTTTTTAATACTGCCGCCCCGGTATCGTCCAACTGGCGCGGCATCAACTTGGGTGCAAATTCTATCACGAAAGTTTTTTTGATGCCGATATCGAGCATTGCCTTTGCCGCCTCAAGCCCCAGGAGGCCCCCGCCAAGTACTGCCGCCTTTTTTACGCCTTTGGCATATTCGCGGATAAGGTCAAGGTCATCGACAGTCCTATATACAAAAACACCTTTTTTGTCGATGCCGTGGATGGACGGAACCATTGCCGCTGAACCCGTTGCCAGTACCAATATATCATAGTATTCGGTTCCGCCACTTACGGAAACGACCGTTTTGTTTTCACGGTCAATTGCCGCAACAGGGTCTCCGAGATGCAACCTTATATTGTTGTCGGTGTACCATTGCTTCGGGGCCAATAGAAGGTCGTCGGCCGTCTTTCCGTTAAAATATTCGGTAAGATGCACCCTGTCGTAAGCCGGTTTGCTTTCTTCCCCAAAAACAATTAATTGAAAATCCTCGAGGCCTACTGCTTTACTGATAAATTTTTCGCAAAATTTATAACCCACCATACCGTTTCCGATGACAATTATTGTTTTCATGATTTAATATTGTAAATTATTATATATAATAAATATAAACAAGATTTAGTTTTAAATAGTCACAAAAATATTATATTTGTTGTAAAAATATGGCATATCAAAGAAATAAACGCAAAAAAATATCAGAAATATCATATTTATTTATTATTAATATTTAATTACATGACTAAACCAACATTATTTTTAGTAGGCGCAGGGCCGGGAGATGCAGAACTGATAACATTGAAAGCAGTTAAAGTCATTCAGTCCGCAGATGTAGTTTTATACGATGCGCTCGTCAACCCTGAATTGCTGGACTATTGCCGGCCAGATTGCGTTCAGCGTTTTGTAGGGAAGCGCATGGGCTGCCATGCACTTTCCCAGGAAGAAATCAATGCACTGATTATTGACGAATCGCACAGGCACAACCATATAGTAAGATTGAAAGGCGGCGACCCGTCGGTTTTCGGAAGAGCTTATGAAGAGATGCTTACTGCGCAATCCGCAGGGATGCATGTAGAGGTTATCCCCGGGATATCGAGTGCTATCGCCGTACCGCAGGCAGCAATGATACCGATTACCTGCAGAGGTGTAAGTGAAAGCTTTTGGGTGACAACAGGCACGACCCGTTCGGGAGACATTTCGTCCGACATACGGTTGGCAGCCCAATCCACGGCGACAGTCATTATCTTAATGGCGATGTCAAAACTTGAAAAAATCATGGAAATATTTGCCCATTACGGCAAAGCAAAAACACCGGTCGCCATTATCCAGGAAGGATGCACGCCCAATCAAAAAACAGTCATAGGTACAGTTAATGACATTTTCTTTAGGGCGCAGGAGGCTGCCGTAGCCAATCCTGCCATAGTCGTTGTGGGAGAAGTGGTCAACAACCGTTTAGACAACCGTGAAATGATACATGCGATGGAACGCATGCAATGCCTGGCTATGGACAAGGACGGTAGAAATGCGGCCTTATAATGCAGTTGTAAGCGCTGAAAGATTATATTTGTTTCCCTATAAAATAAGTATGATATGAAGGAAATAAAAAGCGACGCTGGCTTGGACAATTATTTTTTATTTAAAAATGTTTTGAAAGAATGGCTTCCGGCGCTTAGGGCACATAGAAAGGTATATCGTTTCAAGAAAGGCGAAACAATTTTTGAAGAAGGAAGCGCGGTAAAAGGTATTTATTTCATCGACAAAGGGAAGGCGAAAGTCCACATGAAATGGGACGACAACAAGGACCTGATTGTTCGCTTCGCAGGTGATGGTGAAATTTTGGGACATCGCGGGTATGGAAAAGAATTGGCGTATTCCGTTTCCGCAACAGCCATGGAAACGTCCGACATTTGCTTCATGGACAATGATTTTTTCTTTTCCACACTTAGGGTCAACAATGAATTTCTCCTTCAATTAATGCTGTTTTTTGCTGAAGAACTGAAAATATCCGAACGTAAAATGCGGGACATCGCCCTCGCTCCCGCCAAAACAAGGCTGCTAAAAGCACTGGAACAACTGCAAGACCTATTCGGAGAAAAAGACGGCGAAAACATCCACCTGAAAATAAACAAGCAGGACTTGGCCTCTTATATCGGAACGACCTATGAAACATTGTTCAGGCTCTTGAACGAATTGCAGAACGAGGGAATTCTACAGGCAGATTCCAAGACAATCCGCTTCTCCAATATAAAACCAGGCTAAAATTGATATTGCAATTATGGCTGATTGTATAGTGTACGCTTGGCTTAATGGTCCTCCTTGTCGAGTATGGGCAAGCTTAGCGTTGCCACGGTAAAGAAATCGTTTTCTGAAAGGGAAAAACTTGCCTTTTTCTTTCCTATTGTCTGGTTGATGATGTCTATCCGTTCCTTGATAATGGCGATGCCCATCGATTTGGCCTTGAACGAACTTTTGACGACTTGCCCGTCACGCAGCCTTGCCCCGTTGTTGCGGACAACAAAAACCAGTACGTCCTCCTTACGTTGCACCTGTATGCCTAGCTGTAGGTCTCTCTTGTCGGAGTTGCGAATGCCGTGGTGGATGGCGTTTTCTATCAACGGTTGTACCATCATCGGCGTTATGGACAACGAGGACAGTTCTGTGCCGTCTTCCACCTCAAAGGAATACCTGAACTTGCCGGGAAACCGCATTGCCTCAAATTCAGTGTACAGTTTGAGTGCTTCCCATTCCTGTTCCGCATTGACCGTTGTCTGCGACGAGTTTTCGAGGGTAAAGCGACATAGCAGGGAAAATTTCTGTATGAGGCGGCTTGCAGTCCTCGAATCGTTTTCCACAATATAGGATTCGATGGAATTCAGCACGTTAAAGATGAAATGCGGATTCATCTGCGCCCGTAGCACTTGTGTACGTATGTCTTTGATTTGTATTTTTAGTTTGTACTTGTCTTTTTGCTGGACAAGGAAATAGTACACGACGAAAAATGTCAATGCTGCGGACAACAGCGACACAAGGCTGACAAACCACCATGTCTTATGGAACGGTGTAGGTACGTACAACGCGATGGTAAGGCGTTGTGGTTGCCAATGCCCCATGTTGTCTCCCGCCTCCACCTCAATATTGTAGTCTCCAAAGCCCAGCTTTTTAAGCGGAAGTACCGGTAACGAACCTAGGGAGACCCAGTCCTGTTCATTGGAAAACCGGTATCGGTACTGCACTTTTTTTTCTGGACCGTAGCCCAGTGTGCTGAAGTCGAACTCCACATCATTTTCTCCTTTTTCCAGCTTCACCGTGTTGCTGGCATAAGGTTGCAACACACCGTTGATATGAATGGCCGTCAGTTGCAATTTGTTGGTAAAATGGCTGTCCAAGATTTTCTGCTGGTCAATGCTGAGAACCGCATCCTCGACACCTAACAGGAGATGCCGGTCATCGGTCTGGTAATAGCCATTGGTAAGATTGTTGGTCGGCAACCCGTCCACCTGGCTGACTTGGTACACTGCGTTACTGACGGGATTGTAAATGTCCAAACCTTCCTCTGTGGCAAACCAGATATTGCCGAGTGCATCCTGCGATATGTTTCTCACGGCAAAATCGGATACTTTGTATATATCCGTACCAAATTTGCGTATCAGTTTGCCATCTGCGGAGACCCGGTTCCATCCGCCGTAACCGCAGAACAACAGCTCACCTTTTTGGCCTGTTTTCGCAACACCCAGATAGCTGTCGCCCATGAACATACTGTGGTTTTTGTTCAATCGGCTGACAGGGACGATTCTTTTGCTGTGTGCATCATAGTAGGCTATGCCAAAGTCTTTTGGAAACCAAGCGGCTAGCCATATCTTTCCGTCGTTGTTTTCCATGATGTCGGCACACTCGTTTTCATGCCACACCGAGTCGTTGTTCAAAATCAAGCCATTTGTCTCCGACCTACTGGACATGTCATAGACTTTGAGGGAGCCATCAGAGAGAATCATCCAAAGCCTGTCGCTTGCATCGACAATAGCCTTTTTCACGGCAAGGTTTTCGGGTTTCAGTGGCAGTTTCCGTAAATGGCCCTGCTCTAGCAACAGAATACCGTTGTTGGTAGAAATCAAGGGTTTGTCCTTCCACAAAAAAATACTATTGCATTGAGTTGAATCCGACGGAAGCGGATAAGGATTCCACAGGTCTCCGTCGTATTGCCAAAGGACATTGCCTGCACCGGCCCATAGATTTCCGTAGCTGTCCTCGACGACGGTACGCACTACAGAAGGTTGGCGCGTGGGGATACGGTAGGTGTACAGATAATCATACGGTTGAAAAAGTTTAACGAGGCCTTTGCCCGTGGCCAACCATATTATGTGGAGGTCGTCCATCACATGGAGATCCATAATGGCATTGTTTCCTGCATCGTAAAGTATTTGGTAGTTTTTTGTCTCCTCCATGTACAGATACAGTTTCCCGTCAGTGGCCGCGAGTAGTCGCTTTCTACCTTTGATGTCCACTGTTCTTATAAGCTGCGCATTTTCCTTTCCCGGAAGCGGCGACAAATATTCGACAGTCCGCGAAACGGTATGGTAGACAAGCATGTTGCCACCGTTGACGGCCATGTATAGGTTGGTCCCGTCCAAGAACGCAGCACTATACGCCTGGTTTCCCAAAGCTGCCACACTGGTAGGGGACATCTTTCCGGTACCGTTGTCATAGACCATCACTCCATTGTAGGCAATCGTCCATATTTGATGAGGGTAAGGTTCGCAAAAAAACACTTTAGGATCCGCTAACTTACCGCCACGCCCTCCACCAATGTGAAAAGAAGCGGAATCGTGTCCATAAACTGAGAAAAACTTGACATGGTCCCTATCCGAACACCATACATGCCCATACTTGTCGATATACAGGTTGTTGTATTTGTCATTGTCGGGATTGTCGTCCATAAAATTGGTTGGACGAAACACAATCGGGGCGTCAAATATATTCTTAAACGTGACGATTCCGTCCAAGGCGCTGTTGCCAAAGAAACGGTTGCCGGAATGGACAAGATTGTATATTGGAGACGTACTATTGACAAGGGGTATGAAACGATAACCGTCATAAAGTAGCACACCTTTGTTGGTTGCCAAATACAGATTCCCTACAGTGTCTTCCGAAAGGGCATAGATCTTCTCCGAAGGCAACCCTTCTGAGAATCCTATCGTCTGCCGTTGAAACATGATGTCCTGCGAATAGGTCCTTGCCCACCCTAGACAGATGACCGGAAACAACAGATAAAACCACCCCCGTACTTTTGTACCGGAGCAGCTATGTGCGTCCAATCTGCCGCATGTGGAAAGACTATCTGTGGAAACAAACAATTTAGCTACGTTTTTTTTGGTCAATTTTTTTACACCCGAAACCTCTGGGTGTTTTTCAATTTTTCTGGTGGTATCGACTGAGCGCGACCACCAGTGTTTGGTTCTACTGGCATCCTGTCGCCACCCGACAGCGAAAGTTTGAACTATTCTCACCGAAGGTAAATACACCCGACCTGCCTTTCTTTTTCCAAAAATACATTCTTTTTCGACGCCGAATCTTCCAAAAAATATATTTTTACAGCCGCTTGGTACGATTCATTCCCATTGGTTGTGGAACAAGGTCGCACAGCGACGGACTCCCTCGTTTCTTCTGCCTATCCACATGATAGATAGCCCTTTTCGCTCATCCCCAAATGCAAAACGGAATAAGTTTGTATTTTTAATATGATGATGGACATCTTGGCACGTATCGTTGTTGACTCAATGATATACGGACATGCCGACGAGATACTTTCTTCAACCACAATCGGAGACATTATGATAAAATCTGCAATATTGGACGACGAACCCCGAGGAAGCTGGCTACTGGAGCAGAAACTAAAACTGTTCAGCCCCGAAATGAAGATTGAAGCCATATACAACAATCCTGAAGAGGCTCTTGCGGATATAGGCAGACAGAAGATCCACGTGCTTTTCCTGGACGTGGAGATGCCCAGGATGAACGGATTCCAGTTCCTGGAAAGGCTTGGTACATTTAATTTTGACATCATCTTTACCACGGCTTACGACAAGTATATCCTTGACGCCCTCCACCAAAGTGCCGTCGACTATTTGTTGAAGCCAATAGACGAAAACCACCTGGGGAAAGCCATCTCCCGCCTGAAAAAGCGGATAGCGGAAAAAGAAAAATACATCCATACGCCCTTGGCCAACACATCGGTACAGAAAAGTAGGCTGGCGGTATCCACTATCGAAGGCATCCACTTAATTGAGAAATCAGCCATCATCCGTATAGAAGCACTGGGCAACTGTAGTGCGTTCGTCATGGCAGACAATAAAAAAATCGTTGTCAGCAATACCCTGAAAAACTATGAAAGCATCCTCTCAGAAGCACATTTCATGCGTATCAACCGTTCTGCCATCGTCAACCTTGAATTTATTACCAAATACAAACGTGGCGACGGCGGAAGGGTTGTACTGACGGACGGCACTGAGATAGAAGTGTCATCCAATAAAAAAGACGAACTGATTGCAAGGCTTTTCTGAATGCGACTGCCAACGAAGGCTTGAAATATGCGCTGTTCTATTTTTTCCTTTTTCCTCTTTACTTTTGACATTATGACAGGTTATCATAATTTGGAAAGTGTATTACTGGAACTGGAAAAAACAGGTCGACTGGTTCGCATAAAAGAAGAAATCGACCCTCATCTGGAAATGGCTGCCATCCAAAGACGTATCTATGCGCACAACGGCCCTGCGCTGTTGTTTGAAAATGTAAAAGGCTGCCTATACAGATGTGTTTCCAATATATTCGGTTCGTTGGAAACGAGTAAATATCTTTTCCGAAAAACCTTGCCGACTGTCCAAAAAGTCATCGACCTCAAATCCCATCCGGAAAAGGCACTCCGCTCCCCTCTCCAAAACATGTCGACAGTGCTCAAAGCACTCAACGCGCTTCCCAAAAAACTTTCACCCAAGCATATCGACGATTTTGAGGAGATTTCCATAAACGACCTCCCACAGATCAAATGCTGGGAACAGGACGGCGGCGCGTTCATCACATTACCGCAAGTCTATTCCGAAAATCCCGAACAGCCTGGCGTACTCCACGCCAACCTTGGTATGTACCGCATCCAGATTTCCGGCAACGATTATATCCAGGACCAAGAGATTGGACTTCATTACCAGATACACCGAGGCATCGGTATCAACCACGCCAAGGCACAAAAACTGCAACAGCCGTTGAAAGTCAGCATTTTTGTCGGAGGCCATCCGGCGCACACCTTAGCAGCAGTGATGCCATTGCCCGAAGGCATGAGCGAACTGACATTCGCAGGATTGCTGGCAGGACGCCGTTTCCGGTATTTTCAGATAGAGGGTTTTACATTCAGTGCAGATGCAGATTTTGTCATTACCGGCACCATTACCGGTACCGAAACGAAACCAGAAGGCCCGTTTGGCGACCATCTAGGCTACTATAGCCTCACACATCCTTTTCCAGTAATGCAGGTGCACAAAGTCTACGCCAAGGAAAATGCCATCTGGCCTTTTACGGTCGTTGGCAGACCACCCCAGGAAGATACGAGTTTTGGAGATTTCATCCACGAAATCACGGGCAATGCAATCTCTACGGAAATCCCAGGTGTGAAGGAAGTCCACGCCGTCGATGCCGCCGGTGTCCACCCACTGCTCCTGGCCATCGGTACGGAACGCTATACACCCTATCTTCCAGCATCTAAACCAGCCGAAATATTGACACAGGCCAACAGGATTTTAGGAACAGGTCAGTTGAGTTTGGCCAAATACCTGTTCATCGCAGCAGATGCTGATGGCTTGCCTCGGACAAGAGATATGAAGCTTTTCTTTCAATACCTATTGGAACATATTGATTTTGAAACAGATATTCATTTCCAAACATGTACTACAATAGACACGCTGGACTATTCCGGTACTGCGTTGAACGAAGGAAGCAAGGTCGTCTTTGCCGTTGCAGGTGAAAAAAAACGTTCACTTTGTACGTCCGTCCATCCCAGTTTGAAAGAAAAAATAACCAATATAACACTTGTACATAATGGCATATTGGCGATACAGCTCCCAAGATTTTCCCAATATGAAAATGCCACAACGGAAATCAATACGCTGATGGCACAATTAAAAGAAGCTCCTACGGCCGACATTGGTCTAATCGTCGTCTGTGACGATGCAGATTTCCTGGCAAAGGAATGGAACAATTTTCTCTGGGTTACGTTTACGCGGAGCGACCCAGCACATGACATCTACGGCATGGACAGTTTTACACGCTACAAACACTGGGGCTGTACCAGTCCTGTTGTCATTGATGCGCGTATCAAACCCCACCACGCTCCTGTACTCGCAGAAAATGAGACAATAAAGGAAAAGATAGAACATTTATTCAAAGACGGCGCGCCGCTGTCGGGATACTAGAAAAAAATCGGGGTTCTTGAGAACAAGAACCCCTTTCAACCCTAAACCCTTAAAAAACAAATTTAATTTATCTAAAACCGTACCAAAAAAAACGTACAGTCTACATTTACAATTCGTTTAAATTTCATTTCCAGTCAAAAACGACGGTCTGTACCAGTTCCGGAGATAGCGATTTTGCCACTGGGCAAGTCAGCGCCGTCCTTTCCAGTATGGCTTTGTCCTTTTCCGAAATCTCCATCTGCGGAAAATGCAGCACGACTTTTATTTCCCCGATACGGCGTGGATCGGCCACCATCGTTTTAGTCACTTCCGCTTCCAAACCTCTCAAATCAATACCCATGCCCAAGGTCGCCGCCTTGATCCCCATCGTCGTCACCATGCAGGTACCCAAAGAGTTGGCGACCATGTCAGTAGGCGAAAACAGCTCTCCTTTTCCATGGTTGTCCGTCGGTGCGTCAGTCTGTATCTTAGTCCCGCTTTGGATATGCGTGGACTCCGTTCTCAGATCCCCGAGATAAATTATCCTAGATGTCATCGTTTCAATTATTTGCTTACAAACCTACACGATTTTTTTACATCCAAAAAAATAGGGAAAACCCGAATGTCATTATAAAGTTGTCTAGACTTTTGTCTTTTGAATAAAAGGCTGTTTCAATATCGACAAAAGCGCATTAAGAAGCTGCTAAAGTTATTTATTTCCTTCCCGCACAGTCCCCGCCGCGGCGGGGACTGTGCGGGAAGGAATACACGTTTTTATGTCTTGGAAACATATAAAACCGTACAGAAAAACTTAACTCAAACAGTCTCTAAGAGATTTCTCCTATCGTCCACATGACGCTCAGGAGTTGTTCTTTTTACTTAAAATTGATGATGTTCAGGTGAAAAAACAGCACCTCCCCGGTCATTTCTGGTAAGGGCTTACTTTCAGTGAGAATAGTTCAGATTTTCGGAAGTTGAATCGGCTTCTTTTTTCCCATAGTATGCTGTCGGCCAGGTCAAGGCAAAAGGTTGGGGCTTCTCTCCTACCATGCTGAACTTTTCATCAAGGGTAAGCTGTTCCTGGGCTTTGAACAGGGTGAATAAATGCGTCATAGGATCAAAGTCCGCAGCATCGACATATCCCCCTGCCCAGCTAAACGGGAAGTTGGCAATACGTTGGCTAATCTTTACGGGACTTGACGCCGTATAATGTTCTCCTTTTCCGTAAGCAGTCAGCATCTCGTCGTCGTGGAAAACATACAAGGAATCCTTTCCCATTGACAGCGCGTCTATCTTGCGCCAGTGCGTAGGGAGGTTTTTTATCCACTGCCTTAACGGTAGCGGGAATAGTGCGGGTTGGCGTTTGGATGACAACGAAAAGCGGAATACACTGTCTGCTACGATTAACCATAACTGGCTTTCTTTGCCTTGCACTGTTGCGGCGTCTACCTTTTTGGGAATCCAGGACGGCAATAGTTCTTTCATTGGCTGCACACTTTCCTGCCCATCACCTGTCTTGGAAAATACCAAATCACCGATAATGATGTTTAAAGTACTGCCTTTGCGAAAAACCGCATCTGGAGTAGGCCACAAGGCAACGCGTCCAAATTTTTCGTTGTCCGCATAACCATGCAGGATGGATACATAATCCACATTGTCGGTAGCTTTTGGTTGCAGGTTGCCCTCGATATGGAAAAATGCCGTCACATGGTCATATTTATTCAGGCGGGCGGCAACCGAAATAGCGTGCCAATGGTCAGAGACCACATAGACCGTGTCGGCCGGCTGTATGATACGTCGGCCGCAATCATCTTCCAACACGCGGGAATAAAAATAGTTCTGTATGGTCGTCTTGGAACGTTCCTCTTTGAATATGATGCCCGACGGTACGCCGTCTGTCTCCAGTAAGCGTTTCATTTCCGAAGCTTCGCATATCGAGGAACCATGTGCGCCGCAACCGCCCGACACTATAATCGCGTCAAAAGGCTGGCTCTTGAAAAGCTGAAAAGCTACTGAAACGCGGTGTTGCAAGGTCGGCAGGTTAGCCGAACCCAGCATCAGCATCACTTTTTTATGTGTTTTTTGCTGTGCATAAGCAAGATGGACAGACAGCAAGAAAAATAACAAACAGGATTTTTTATTTATTCGCATGGAAAATCAATGGTTTATTCATATTTGTATTGGGTGGACGACAACCAACCTTATGTCAAGCCAAAAGTAACAACCGCAGTCGATGACAATCAATGTTGTTGGTTCTTGAATAGGCGGTATTTTGCGATTGACACGACACCGGTTCGTTTGCAATTTGGGACAAAACAGCAACACACGCGAATATTTTAAGGAAGTTTTAGCACCATAATTTGTATTTGAATAAATATCCGTCCATCTTTGTTCGCATTTCGGATGGGGACATTATTTTTATAACCTATTTTATTTACATTGAAACCATTTATATCCATGAAAATATTTTCATTTTTGGCACTATTTGCCCCCGTCGCTTTGTTTGGATGCAAGAATGACAAAGGAAGCGTCAACCAATTTGGAGTGTCAGGCAAGGTACTGAAAGTCAAGGCCTACAAAGCTTACCTGGAAGAGCTGGGATTCAACTCACCGAATCCCGAGATATTGGATTCCACTTCTGTAAATGCGGACGGCTCTTACCAACTGAAAGCCATTAGCAAGGGCGAAAGCCTCTACCGCGTAGTCATCGACAATGACTATCAGGTCATTTTTGTGAATGACAACGACGCAATCACAATCAATATAGACCCTCAGGATGACAGGCATCCGGACATCCAAGGCTCGGAAGCCTCCACGGCACTCTACGGGTTTCTGAATAAATATGCGGCTAAAGACTCGTCTATCGCCGCCACCAAACATACCATCGACTCCATCATGAACCTGCAAGTCCCCATCAAAAAACAGGACAGCATCATCGACAACCTGAAAGCGAAAAGAAAAGGTTATTTCGCCGACATCAACAATATGGTAAAAGACTTTATCCAGACGACCAACAGCCCTTCCGCCGCCGCCTACGTCATCGTCCAGGGAACAAAGACAATGCAACCGGACGAGCTGTTGCCCATCGCAGAAAATACGGCCAAAAAATTTCCCGAAAACAAAAGTCTGGCAACGCTGATGAGCTTGATGAAAGTCAGCAATGCAGACGGAGTCCAGGACAAAAGCTATCCGCTACTGGGACAGCAGGCACCTGAACTGACAATGAACGACCCGGATGGAAAACCGATTTCCATCAGCCAGTTCAAGGGCAAATACCTGTTAGTAGACTTCTGGGCGAGCTGGTGCGGGCCTTGCCGAGGTGAAAATCCAAACGTCGTCGCAGCGTACAACAAATTCAAGGAGAAAAACTTTACTATACTGGGCGTGTCACTCGACAAAGAAAAAGAATCGTGGATACAGGCAATCAAGGCGGACAAGCTGGCATGGCAACAGATGAGCGACCTCAAGTTCTGGGACAGCGAAGCTGTTGGAAAATACCAATTTGACGGCATTCCGTTCAATGTGCTCATCGACCCAAGCGGCAAAATCATCGCCAGCAGCCTACGCGGCGAAGCATTGGAACAGAAACTGGACGAAGTGTTGAAATAAGGCGTATCATTCCATACGCCACTCCATCAAATAGTCGTCCATCACGTAACCGTTGCCGATGTCAAAGACACCTTCGTCGTAAACGGAAAAACCTTGTGATTCATAAAATGCTTTAGCGGTATTGTATTTGTTGACGTTCAATATGATGCGCGTATTGTTGCGGTCTTTTACCCTGCGTTTCAGCGTGCCCAGCGCATATTTACCGAGACCTTTTCCCTTCGTTTCGGGAAGCATGTAGATGCGGTGGAGTTTGGTAGTTGCTGGTTCGTAGTCCCATTGGTAACCGACCAAACCGCCGTAGTTACCGTCATTGTCCTTGACCAGCCAATATTGCCAGTCGGGATGGTCGAGATGTGTGGCGATTTCTTTTTCCGAATACATTTCGGACAGCATATAATCAATCTGTCCACGCGAAAGAAGATGGGCATAAGCCGCGTCCCAGGATTTTTTTGCCAATTCCTGGATGAGCGGAATATCTTTTTTCGTCGCTGTAATGATTTCCATGCCGTAAAGTTATGGCGATTCGGAATCGGATGTCCTGCTTTCCCCGATTCTGATGGTCATTTTTTCCAGATTCTCCAGAATGATAAGATTCCCGCCTTCGTGGGAATGACGATGAATGTTTTCATCATTTATGTGGATGTCCAATCCATAACCGCTAAAGTTATTGTATTGTATTTCATTGCGATAGGCATTTAAAACAATGATACAAACCCAATGTGTATCTTGGCTTTTTGCATGTCGAATTTGGTGTCGTCACGTTTGCCCACAGCGTAACTTAGGTTGAGCATACCTGCCTTGGTCTGCAATGCCATGCCCACGCCCAGACCGATATAGGTATTGTGGAATTTGGTGTTCTCGACATTGTACGCGGCATATCCGACATCACTAAATCCAAAGAAATAGGCATTCTGACCGATTAGGTAACGATATTCCGCCATCCCTACGGCGTAAGCATTGGCGTAGATGCTTTCCTCGTCGAAACCGCGCAACAGCTTGTAACCGCCAATCTGAAAGAGTTCGTTGACATAAGTGTTGGGGCTTTGGTAAATGCCCGCGCTCAATCCCGCCTTGAAAACCGCTTGCTTACCCACCGGAAAATAATGCGCTCCGGAAGCGACAATCCGGTATTGGTAGCTTTTGAGCTTGACCGTGTCGTACAGGCTTGCATAGTCAAACGTATCGCTTTTCAGTTGCATGATTGTCTCGTTTTTGCCGATATTCCTGTTGCCGACCATCGCCGCAAATGTCAGCTCGTTGCCGCGTCGTGGATTGAGCCGATAGTTGGTGTTGTTGAAACGGTACTGCACGCCCAGACTTACCGTGCTGACGTCCATAACGCTTGGGAGTTGTTTGGTCAGCAATACCGTTGCGGTGTCCAGGTCCAATGCGCGCATGGAAGCAAACTGCACAAAAATACCCGTGCTTTGCTGCGAAGACGTGGCATATTGCACGCCAAACTTACCGTAAACGTTGACAAACAAAGAATCGCGTTTGTACAGTTCAAAGTCAAAATCCACTCCATAAGGCGAATTGAACATATACGGTCGAGCAAATCCTAGATGGATGCGTGGCGACCGCGACTGTAATTGTTGCCAACTGAACTTCAGCTCCTCTCCCGCCGCAAAGGCATTTTGCAGGTCAAGATTGACCTGTCCCGTCAGCAGCAACTTACCGCCAAGGTCGCCGTTTGCGGGGAGAAAACCGACAACCGCGTCAATCTGGTTGACCTGTTTGGGTTCGAGGTAGAGATTGAGGCGTGCGCCCGTGCTGGTCATTTGGAGTTCCCAAGGCCGAGACTGGGTGACATAAGGCAGGTTCTGCAATCTCTGGGAAACAGAGCCAAGTGTTTGGGTACTGTAAGCTGCATGTGGCGATATTTCCAAGTAGCGGTGGAGAAAGTTTTGCGTGAGTTTTGCCTTGCCGTTTTGGACAATGGTATCGACAAGGTACAGACTGCCTTTGTCGATGGCAAGATGTCCGAAAATCCGGTTGTCTTGTAGCACTATGCTGTCCATGCCGACCGAGGCAAAAGGATAGCCATTGTTGTTGTAATAGGTCAGCACGCTGTCCTGCATCTTTTGTATGGAAAGATTGTCCAAAGATTGCAGACGCGCCGCACCATAACCTAAACCGACCAACAGCAAACTGTCCCAAGGAGACACGCGCACACTTTTCCAGACATATTTTTCCCCGAGAAAAAGCGCAATATAAGTCGTGTCTCCGTGTTCCCAGACCGAATCTATGGAAGCCGTGGCAAAACCTTGTGCGACCAACTGGTTTTGCAGTTTGAATACATAGCTTGCCTTATCGTTTTTGGATGCAAATACAGTCTGTACGGCAGGTATCTCCACTGCCGATGTATCGACACGCACGACTGTCAGGATGTACGGCATCTTCGCCGTCTGCGAAAATCCAAGGAAAACCACCAACTGTACCAGCAACAAGATAAAAAGCGGAAGCCTTTGGGACATCATATTGCTATAAACGCCCAATCGGGAAGGATATTATAAAGTCAAAAGGAAAAAGGAAAAGCGTTGAACTGTCTACAGTCATTCAGTTCGCATAAAATCCCCACTCCAGCGAGGACTTTGCGGAAAAGTTCACCATCGACTAAAAAACTTTTTGTTTTTGACTTTTAACTTTTCCCTTTTTTATTTCAACCCACCTTTTCCGCGGTACAAATCCAGCTTGCCATCCAGCGAAACCTCGAGCACGGTGACGTATTCGTCCTGGATATTGTTGGGCACGTCGATATACAGAAGCCCCGGAACAGGACTCCACGAAATCTTGCCGACGACCTTGTGTGCCAGGGACTGCGCGTCCGGCTTTCCAACAACCTTGATGTCCTTGACGGCGTTCTTGATGCCTTTCACGACGACGTGTCCGCTGTTTTGAGAAGTTAGGAAAAGGTATAGTTTGGTCGAGTCCTTGGACAAGGTTGTCGGGCCGTAGAAATGTCCCAAAGGCAGACCAGCTACGGTATTGAATATCGCAGTTGCATGTTTTTTGTTCCACTTCCCCAATTCGCGTAGTACGTTCTCCTCCTCGGGCTGTATCGTGCCGTCCTCTTTCGGACCGAAATCCAACAGCATCGTACCGCCGTTGCTGATGCAGTCCGAAAAAATCGTTATGACCTCGTAAGGGGTTTTGAACGCGGAATCGTGTGGACTGTATCCCCAGTTGTTGTTGATGGTCATACATAGTTCCCACCAATGGAAATCGGGTCTTGTGATAGGAAAATTTTGTTCGGGCGTGTCATAGTCGCCATAACCTTGCAGACGGCCATTGATGATGGTGTTGGGGTTGTAGGACAAAAGTTTTTTTCGGATGTCAGGCGCACCCCATTCCTCCGCGCTGTGTTCCCAGTCGCCGTCAAACCACCAAAGGTCGGGGTTGACCTCTTTGGCAACTTCGTCTAATTGTGCGTACATGAATTTTTTGAACTGCGCCCAGCGCTGCGGGTTGTTTTTGATGTCGTATTTGTTGGAGTCCTTGAACATGCCGGGATAGCGGCTGTCGCTCCAGTCAATCAGCGAAAAATACGCGCCCGCCTTGATGCCACGTTTACGTAGGGCCGCGTAGAACGGCGCGAGCAAGTCCCTCTTGGCGGGAGTTTTTTTCACTATGCTGAGGTCGCTCTGTTTCGTGTCCCAAAGCGCCACGCCGTCATGGTGTTTGGTCGTCAATACGGCGTAAGACGCACCTGTTTCCTTAATCAGGTCAGCCCAATATTCGGGATTGTACCTGCTGGCAGTGAAACCGTTTAATTGGTTCATGTATTTTTTGTAGGGAACGATTCTGTTGTGGAAAGACCAACTTTCGGTAACGCCGTCCACGTCGTAGATACCGTAATGGATAAAAATTCCCAGCTTGCCGTCGACGAACCACCGCATTTTGTTTTTGATGGAATCGGGAGCGATTTTTTGTTGGGCGGGGAGGTTACTGATGCCAATAACCGCAAAGGCGGCCGCTGATAGGAGTTTTTTGCTATACTTCATCGGATTTTCTTTTTCAAAAAGATAAAGGGTTCTGCTTTGGAAGAATAATTTGACTGCGCCAAACATACATTAATTTTTTGGTTCATATAACAGTTAAACCTTCTAGATTACTCTCCGTACCTTTTTAAAGACAGCTATCCGTAGAAGTTGTGGAGGAGGCAAAAGACGGCATCAATGGAAAAAAGAACGCCATCATTTGACAGCACATTTTCATCATGTACATGTTAAAAAAACAATGCGATGTGGAATAAAAATGCTGACGTTTGTTTTGAGTTGACATGCTTTGCCAAAGGGTTGGTTCATTTGCGCAAATGATATCTTGTAGTGCACTTTTAATATTTTTCATCGCTGCATTACCTGGACAAACGTATGGTAATAATCAGGTATTGGCAAAATGGACCATAGACCACATCCACAACCCAAATCCAACTAAAAAAATATTCAGCGACGATTTATTGCAGAAAACTATATTTTTGCCGCATTCCTAAGTTTAAAAACCAGAAACAGATTTCAAATATGCGACAGATAGCATTGCGCGAAGCACTTCGTGAAGCCATGAACGAAGAAATGAGACGGGATGACAGGATATTCTTGATGGGAGAAGAAGTAGCCGAATACAACGGAGCCTACAAGGTAAGCCAGGGAATGCTGGCCGAGTTTGGACCCAAAAGAATATTGGACACGCCCATCACCGAGCTGGGTTTTTCGGCTATCGGTGTAGGCGCGGCACAGAACGGACTGCGACCAATCATCGAGTTCATGACCTGGAACTTTGCGACTTTGGCAATCGACCAGATACTCAACACAGCGTCCAAGATGCTGGCGATGAGCGGCGGACAGTTGCGCTGCCCTATCGTTTTCCGTGGTCCCAACGGCAGTGCGGGACAGCTGGGCGCGCAGCACTCCACCGCATTTGAAAGCCTGTATGCCAATATCCCAGGTATCAAGGTCGTTTCGGTCGTAGATCCCTATTATGCCAAAGGTTTGCTGAAACAGTCCATCCGCTATGAGGAAGACCCCGTCATCTTCATGGAAAGCGAGGTGCTCTACGGTGACAAAGGCGAAGTACCGGAAGAAGAATATTATATCGAGCTGGGCAAGGCCGCAGTGGTCAAACCCGGGACGGACGTCACTATCGTATCTTTCAACAAATTGATGAAAGTAGCCAAGAACGCGGCAGCCGAACTGGAAAAAGAAGGCATCAACGCCGAGGTCATCGACCTGCTCACCATCCGTCCGCTCGACTGGATGACCGTACTGGAAAGCGTGAAGAAAACCAATAGGCTCGTCATCGTGGAAGAACAATGGCCGTTTGCGTCCATCAGTTCCGAACTTGCCTACCAGATACAGAAAGAAGGTTTCGACTATCTGGACGCGCCCATAAGACGTATCACAAGCATCGATGCGCCTATGCACTATGCGCCCAACCTGGCAGAAGCTTACCTGCCCAATGTGGACCAGGTCGTCCGCAAAGTGAAAGAAGTGATGTACCAACAAAAATAAGAACCAGTCTGGTTCCATCAAAACAAGATGCTCAATACAGTAATATTTGACATGGATGGTCTGCTGATTGACAGTGAACCATTATGGAAAGAAGCGGCGCAGGAATTTTTCGCAGATTACAATATCCAACTAACGGATGCCCAATACCTTACAACCACAGGGTTGCGTACAAGAGAATTTGTCGCACACTGGTTTCGGCACTTTCATCTGGACACCAACCAGTTGGAAAACGCAGAAAAAACGATATTGGACAAAGTGGCCGAAAAAGTTGCCCGCAAAGGCAAGCCGATGCCTGGCGTAAAATATATCTTTGAATATTTCAAAAATATCGGGTTCAAGATTGGTTTGGCATCATCTTCGCCTTTGAGGCTTATCAATCAAGTCACGCAGCAGTTGGACATCACATCCTACATACAGATTGCAACGTCCGCCGAAAACCTCCTCAACGGCAAACCACATCCGCAGGTGTATATCAACTGTGCACTCGCACTGGACAGCCTGCCGACGGAGTGTCTGGCTTTTGAGGACTCGTTCAACGGCATGATTGCGGCCAAGGCGGCAAGGATGACCTGTGTAGCCGTACCGGAAAGAGAACAGTACAAATTGGAAAAATGGGCGGCCGCAGATTTGAAAATTTCTTCGCTGCAAAATTTCAATAGCTTACATTTGAGCATTCTTCAGAACAGATAGATAAAAATCGTAAACCGTTCTATCCTGAAAACAGGCTTCGGAAGGATGTCGTTTTTCAGTAAGAAGATAGGACGGCATTGTTTAAACCTAAAATAAAAATTCGTATCATGGACACTTCAAAATTCATCAAGGCGTATTGCCTGAAAACTAAAGAAAAAGACGTTCCCTTGCATAACGCCGTGGTTTCCAAGACAGCTAAAGGTGGTTATATCGCCAAAGGTGACGATGGTAAAGGCAACAAAATGAGTGCAATCCTTAGCGAGGCGAAAGCTTTACAGGCTATCAAAGACGGTGTTGCCAAAAAGGATTTCTAGGCAGCTAAACAGTAGTAAAGCGGAAACAACGTTCTAGATAAAACAGGCCTGGCATCTGCCAGGCCTGTTTTTTATTATTTATATTGTCACATTTTCGGCTTCCGTCATACTGACAATAAGTTCATCTAATTGCTTTTCTACATGCAGCAACTGCGCCAAGCGCCTGATGACATTTTCCACGATGGCGTCGGGACAGCTTGCGCCGCTTGTGACGAGTATGGTCACGGGGCGTTTGTCGGGCAGGTAACCTGTTGTCTCCAATTCATTTTTGTTGGCCCAGTCGCAATGGAAAATGGTATTGTCGGAAACAATCCTATCGGGTCGATTAATGAAATAGGTAGGTAGGTATTGTTCACATATCTCCGCAAGATGCGATGTATTGCTGCTTTTGTAGCCGCCGACAACGAGCGCAAAATCAGCTTCTCGGCTTTTTTCCATTAGTCCTTGTACGGCCGACTGGTTGTCATTGGTCGCATAGCACAGCGTGTCGCGCGTGTCAGCAAAACGCGTATGTACGTTGCTGTCGTCCAAGCCATAATGTGTCTTTATCAGATTGCGCAGATATTCGGATATTTCCAACGTACTGGAAGCCAGTTGGGTCGTCTGGTTGACCACACCTATCCTTTCGAGGTCTTTGCTTACGTCAAAACCTTTGGAATACAGCCCTTCGAACTGTCGGTAAAACTTTTCTGGAGGGTATTCGCCGGTGATGTACCTGCCCAGCTCGACAGCATCATCCAGGTCGTTGACGATGACGGTAGCTGTGTGGGAAGAGGCATGTGAAAAAGTTGCACGCGTCTCCTCGTGCCTTGGTTTCCCGTGGACGACGATGGAATAACCTTTTGTGGCTATCTGAGCAGAACGGTTCCATACTTTTTCGACGAAAGGACAGGTCGTATTGTACTTTTTGGTTGGGATACCGATTTCGTCTAGTTTGGCCTCGATTTCCAAGGTCGTCCCAAATGCTGGTATGATAGCAATATCGTTGGGGGTCAACGATTCAAAAGGAATCAGTTGGTTGCCATACGTGTCCTGTAGGAAATGGACACCCAGTTGTTCCAGGTCAGCATTGACCTGAGGATTGTGGATCATCTCGCTGAGCATGAAAACACGTTTTCCCAGATTTTCCGCAAGCGTGCGGAACGCGATGTCGATCGCATTTTCCACACCGTAGCAGAAGCCAAAATGCCGCGCCAGATAGATGCGAAGATTGCCCAAGTCCAGCAATGTCGGACTGAAATCCTTTTTCATGCGGTCTTCCTTGGCACGCTGCGCCTTGACAACGCTGATAAGGTCACTTCTGTAAAAATTAGGGACATCGAACTTTTTCATCTCCTGCAAATTTACAGTCTTTTTCAGTGAATAAAAGGATTTAACGCCGACAGACCTTTATCTTTGGGCAATATGGATTCGGTGACACATATCGCACTGGGAGCATGCATGGGCAAAATCCTCCTTCCAGAAAAAATGGGCAAAAAAGCATTGTGGTTGGGAGCTCTGGCCCACAGCATCCCGGACATTGATATCATATCCACTTTTTTCAACTCGCAGACACAGGATCTGCTGCTCCATCGGTCGATATCGCATTCCCTGTTTATCGCGGTAGTGTTTGCACTGCTTTTTGCCGCCTTTAGCTATACGCGCAATAAGCGGACGATAAAGTTTGGGCGGCTGTTTTTTCCTTTTCTGGCAATGGTTGTACTACATGACCTGTTGGACACCTGCAACAACTATGGAACAGAGCTTTTCGCACCATTTTCTTCACAGCGTTTCTCATTCCATCTGCTGTACGTTGCCGACCCGTTGTTTACTATCACACCTCTGGTCGTAGCAACATTGCTCTTTGCGAAAAAAGCACATTGGGCAAATGCACCAAAAGCCGCACTATTGGGCATTGTCCTTCCTTGTTTTTACATCGTCGTAGTCGGGTTTGAAAAAAACAAGGCGGAAAAAATATTGGCAGAGAACCCTCCCACTCCGTCGGCGCATTTCGACTTGCTGACCCCGACGCCGTTCAACGGCTTTCTTTGGTATGGCGTTTTCAGCACGGACAGTATGGTGTACACTACCTACCTATCCAGTTTTGACAAGCCCGGCTTTCTTGTGCCATACACTTCCCACCCAAAAAACGCACAGCTCCTGAACGGCTATATGGACGATCAGGACACGCAGAACCTGCTTGAGTTTTCGGAAGGCATCTATACCGTGGAACAAAGAAAAGACACCATACAATTCAATATTCCCCGCTTTGGACAGATACAGGGTTGGCGGTATTCCGATGCACCATTTACCTTTTATTACTATATCCGGCCTGACATCAGCAATTCCCTGTCGATGCAGCGAGGACGCCTGAAAGGCTGGAACCGCCAAGCAGCCCGTTATTACTGGAATAGAATATGGGGAAGGGCGACAACGCAGAAAAAAGGCAGCAACTGATATGTTTTTTATTCAAATAGCCCTTTCAAATAATTGTAAGACAATCCAATAAACATTGCAGATGCAAAGCTGACCAGCGTTCCGATAATGATATATTCTGTATAGTTGCGGTCGTTTTCCCGAGATAAATCGTTGAACCGGAAAATGGATTTGGCAGTCAACAAAAATCCAATGCCTCCCCAGAACCCAATCGTCACAAAATAAAAAACAAACAACCTTTCCAATATGCCGATATATTGACCAGCCTTGTTGGTCGAAGCATCCGTTGCCGACTTGTCCGTTTTGATGAGACGCAGGCTCCATTTTTGCAGCAATACTTTGATGACCACCGAAACGACGAAGGTCGCGCTCAACACCGCACCCAGCAAAAGTTGGCATTCCGGTGTCCACAGCTTTTCCCAAGGCAGACGAAAATGCGGATAGTATGCCCACACGACCAACAATAGCACGCCGATATGCAAAAACTGGTCTAGGAAAAAAATGCCTACCCTCTTCCTCCTACCCCAATACAATTTCACCAAATCCAATACATAATGCGAAACAGCGATAACTAAAATCCCCAGCCAGTAACGTAACTGGCATCCTGTGGCCACAACCATCAGGCATAGATGTACCAATATGTGCAAAGGCAAATAGCGGGACTTTATCTTCTTTTGTTCTTTGTCCTTGACCCATTTGTCGGGCTGTAGGACAAAATCGCCGACGATATGTGCCAAAAGCAAGGCAATCAACAGTTGTGTCATTGGGCGTTGATTTTTTGGTTGAACAGAGAGACCATACGCATCATTTCGTAATAACCGGAACGCTTGAGCGCAGCACTGATACTACTTTGGGATTTCCGGTCGGTCATCGCCGCAAGGTCTTTTTGGTTAAGCAACGGATTGGAGAATGCCAGCAATACCAGCTCCGCGGTATTGGCAGTCCATCGGTTTGCGGTCAGCATGGCAAGGTCCAAAACCATGTTCCAATATACGTCGTTTTCCGGATGGTCGGTCCGGAGTGCCAATTTTTTCTTTTGAAGGCTTTCAAAACATTCGCCGGAGTGGATGTAGGCACTCCCGTTGCTTTCGGATACAGACTTGGACTTGTAGGTCTGTCCACCGATACCGATAGCCATGCCTGCATCCATTTTCAATAAAAGCAACTCCAGCTTGATTTGGAAACAGACAAGCAAAGCCTTTTCGGGAGATGTTTCCAGTTGGAAACTGTCACCCCGAAACACTTCCCAACGGTTGGTGTCGGCATATTTCTTCAAGATAGCTTTCAGCTTCTTGACCCAGTCCAAATTTTTGATTCGTCTGGAATTTCTGATGTCGCCCGTGATGACTGCAACCATGCTCCCATTTTTTGTAAAGATATAAAATATCGTATTATGATGCGATATTTGGAAATATCGTACTATGACACGATAGTATGCGTTAGGATATTGCATGCTCCAATAGAAGAAGGAGCAGCAAAACACCGCTTCGATGTCATGGTAAAGAGCCACAAAGAATTAACACATTGAAACCAAAAGTTTCTTTACCTTCGCTCGACACGACTCTAAAAATAAAGAAACGTACAATGATGACTACGATTTATCTTGTTTTAGCCATACTACTATTGGCTAAACTTATTAATTATGTCGCCCTTGGAAGCTTTAGGGTAAAAAAATTTATAGTCTCGTTCCGTAAGATATACCTCCTAAAATATTACTATAACGAGCCAATCAGGATGCGGCAATACCGAATGGTCAGCAACATACTGAACATACTTATCTATGCCACACTGTTGACCATCATTATTTTTCTACTTTTGAAAGTACATTAAGAACAATGAATGATTGGCATTAAAGACATTCTGTCCTAAGTACGTTTTTCATCTTACCTTTTTATTTTATAACGCAGCAATGTGTACTTTTGTGGACGTAACATGAATAAGTCGCCACAAAAGAAACAGTTGTTTGATTATTCGTTGCTTGGACGTCTGTTCCGGTATATACGTCCCTACCGAAAACAGTTCTATCTATGTGTTGCGCTGTCTATCTTCCTGGCAGTGGTGACGCCGTTGAGACCGTTTCTGATACAGCTTACGGTGGACAAGGCAACGGGCAAGACGGTGCATATACCCGGATGGCTACAACTGTTTATTTCCCATCAAAAATTAGGCGATACCGCGGCATTCATCCTTTCCATTACCCTTTTCCAGTTGGTGTTTTTGTTGGTGGAGACGACGGCGCGGTTCATATTTACCTACCTGACGGCGTGGCTGGGACAGCGCGTGGTCAAGGATCTGCGGATTTCCGTTTTTGACAAAATCATACACTTGCAGCTTCGGCAGTTTGACCGCACGCCGATAGGTACGCTCACGACACGTACCATCAACGACATTGAAAGCATCAACGACATATTCACCGACGGTTTTATCCCGATTGTTGCAGACCTGTTGACGATTGTATTTACGTTGGGGACGATGCTGTATGTCAACTGGCAACTGACTTTGGTCGCACTGATACCGTTTCCGGTATTGTTGGTAGCGACATATTATTTCAAGGAAGCCGTCAACCGTTCTTTTGTCAAAGTAAGAAACGCGGTGGCAACATTGAATGCCTTTGCACAGGAACATATTTCTGGAATGGCTGTCGTGCAGGCTTTTGCCGCGGAGAAAAGGGAACAGAAAAAATTTGACGTTATCAACCAGAGTCACCGAGATGCCAACATCGAAGGTGTTTTTGCGTATTCTGTTTTTTTCCCGGTAGTGGAAATCATTCTTTCCGTCAGCACGGGACTGATACTGTGGTATATCGGCGGCAACAAACTGGAGGCTGGGCTATTGGTGTCTTTCGGCTTGTATATCAACCAGATTTTCCGTCCGTTGCGGATGATAGCGGACAAGTTCAACACCTTGCAGATGGGTTTGGTGGCGTGCGAACGTGTGTTTCGCATCTTGGACATCGACGACGTGTTGCCGCAGGTTAAAAACGGTCTGCGTCCGGGGATCATCAAGGGAAAAGTCGGTTTCCAGCATGTATGGTTTGCATACATCGAGGACAAATACGTATTGAAAGACATCAGTTTTGACGTGCAGCCTGGACAGACTTTGGCACTTGTCGGACACACGGGCAGTGGCAAGACCTCCATCATCAGCCTTATCAACCGACTCTATCCTATCCAAAAAGGTTGCATCCTCATCGACGACCACAATATCGAAACCTACGACGTGGCCGCACTCAGAAGTAAAATCGGTATCGTATTGCAGGACGTATTCCTGTTTTCGGGTTCTATACTGGAAAACATCACGATGCGTAACCCCAACATCACGCGCCAGCAAGCCATCGACGCAGCCAAGATGATCGGCGTACACGATTTCATCATGCGGTTGCCCGGCAATTATGACTACCCGGTATTGGAACGCGGCAATACGCTGAGCCTCGGGCAACGACAGTTGATTTCTTTTATACGCGCCTTGCTGTACGACCCGGCTATCCTGATATTGGACGAGGCTACGTCTTCCATCGATTCGGAAAGTGAAACGCTGGTGCAGCGTGCCATGGAAAAGCTGATGCGCGGCAGGACCTCCATCGTCATCGCGCATCGCCTCTCGACCATCCGGAAAGCTGACAACATCGTCGTACTGGACAAAGGTGTCATCGTCGAAAGCGGGACACACGACCAGCTATTGGGCCAAAGCGGCTTTTACGCGCAGTTACACGAAATGCAGCAGGTAGAGAAAGTTAAGCCGTTTTTGTAGTGTTCCTATTCACTCAATCCAGAACATGTCAACAATATTGACTATTCAAACCTCCTCTACGATACTCCAACACAGGGTACAAATGTGTCTTGAAGAACGTGAACACCTCGCCGTGATTCCCGCGTAGGCGGGAATCTCATGCATCCATATATCAGATTCCCGCCTTCGGCTATCGTGTGGACACAAATAGGTATAACTTTGTGGGATGAATGAACGAGGATTGACGGATCTGGAGGACATAAGACTGGTATACCGGGGGAACAACCTTATGCAAGACC
>JASGDY010000029.1:0-12616 GCA_047606825.1 Chitinophagaceae bacterium | reverse complement strand
TCGAGTCGACTCTTTTACATGGATGGATAACGGATGTGACATTGTATAGTTATAATATAGTCCAAATGTACGAAAAAAATTATTCCCAAAAAAATATTGGACTGTATCTTATTTATAAATAGTATAACGTATCTTGCCTAAAATTTTGTCTAGAAATGAAAAAAACAATCATAAACCTCTCTAGTTTATTGCTGCTGGTAGCTTGCAACAACAACCAACCGGCATCGGAAAAGCCAGTCAAATCACCCATTGACTCACTGATGGACCTGGTCATGCACGGCCATGATGAAGGTATGGGCAGGATTGGCCGTCTCGAAAAAGCCTCCCAAGAGCTAACACATAAAATTGACAGCATCAAACAGGCATCGAAAGTCAACCAGCAACTATTGGCTTCATGGCAAAAAGCCCAAAAAGACCTGGCACTTGCGGACAGCAGCATGAACAGGTGGATGGACAGCTTTGACATCGACATGGAAGGCATGGACAGCATTGCGAAAACCAAATACCTGCAACTCAACGAAAAATGGGTCAGCGGTATTGCCGATAGCGTGAAAACAGCACTGGACAAGGCGGATAGCCTGTTGCAATAGTGAATAGTTAACAGTGGATAGCGGCAGTGGTCGGTAGTCCGTTACAGGTTTCAGGTTATGGGCCTGTTCAATCTTTGCGTCTTTGCTCCATTGCAACTTTGCGTGAAAAACGTTCAGTATTCGGTCTTGCCGCCATCCGTCTTTCGGTCTAAATGCTACGTTGTAAGGGCTAAACAAATCTCGTCCGTGATGATGTCATGGGCATATTGGTAGCTCTCTTCGAATATGGTAGCAGCTTTTTTCATATCCATGATGCCGTAACGCATCAAATCCGGTGGAGCGAAGAAAACGTTGCAGTATTGCTTTTGGTTATTGACCATACTGTTGACAGATAGGTTAAAGGTGCGGTCGATGACCGTCATCATGCTGATTTTTTTGGATGCAATGTCCATGTCGTTGACATAGGAGCCAACAATCTTGTCGCATCTTCCTATTAATTGCTGCACGGGAAAATTGTCCAATATGCCGCCGTCCATATAGATGGAATCTTTCATTTCGACAGGTTCAAACAACATGGGAACGCAGGAGGAAGCGAGCAGGACATTGATTAATTCTCCTTTTTCAAAATATTCCGCCTCGCCCGTGATGATATTGGTCGCATTGACAACCAAAGGAATCTTTAATGCCTCAAAGGCATCTTTGGGGAAAATAACCTGAAACAGCTTTTCAAAATAACGCATACTGAAAAAACCGGCCTTGCGCCACTGGAGGTTGCCCGAACTTAGAAAACGCGACCGCAACACAACTTCCAAGATTTCATCCGAGGTAAAGCCCGCCGCATAGAACGCCCCCATCAAGGCTCCTGCACTTGTCCCGGCAATGATGTCGGGCTTGATACCTTTTTCATCCAGTGCTTTCATAATGCCAAGGTGTGCGACACCGCGCACGCCTCCTCCTGATAGACAATAGCCGATTTTCAATTTTTTAGAATTTAGAGTTTAGACGGAAAGACCGAAAGTAGGAAGTTCACAGCCTACTGCCCGCCGACCGTCGACAACTATTCGCTTTTAACGATTCTTCACTTCTTCCTTGCTGTTTTTTTCTTTGGCGGGTTTGCCTTTTGTTCTTCGATGACCGCTTTTGCCTCATCGACGGTCAGGGTCTCCGCTTTTTCCTGCTGTTCCTTGCTGAGCTTGTAGTTGCGCAGGCCGACTTTGAGGTAAGGTCCGTAAGGGCCGCGCAGCACCTGTATTTTTTCTTTTTCAAATATTTTTATCGTCCGTTCTTCTTTTGCCTTACGTTTTTCTTGGATTAACGGGGCGATTTCGTCCAGCTCGACACTATATGGGTCCATTTCCTTTGTAAGTGAATAGAATTTTTTGTCGTGCATGGCATAAGGGCCGAAACGACCGACGTTGATGACCACGTCCTCACCTTCAAACTTCCCGATATTGCGCGGTAACTTAAACAAGTCCAGAGCCTCTTCCAAAGTGATTGTTTCGATACTTTGGTCTTTCTGCAAAGAAGCAAAACGTGGTTTTTCCTCGTCGTCGGCACTGCCAATCTGTACCATGGGGCCGAAACGTCCCATACGTGCGACGATTTTTTTGCCGTCTTCCGAAACGCCGAGTTCGCGTTCGCCTTTGACACGGTCGGCGGTTTCCATGGTGGATTCGACGGTGCCGTGGAACGGTTGGTAAAAACCGTCAATCATCTTGTCCCATTTCAACTTGCCGTCGGCGATTTCGTCAAATTCGTTTTCGACGTTGGCAGTAAAATTATAGTCCATGACGGAATGGAAATGTTCGTTGAGGAAATCCGTGACGAGCAATCCCAAATCCGTGGGGAACAGCTTGCTTTTTTCCGCACCGAAATTTTCGGTGATTGTTTTCTTTTCTATTTTGTTGTCGGGCGTCAGGCGTAGGCGGCGTACTTCCCTTGGCGTGCCGTCCTTGTCGCGTTTTTCGACGTAGTTGCGCTTCATGATGGTGGAAATCGTCGGCGCGTAAGTCGATGGGCGACCGATGCCGAGTTCTTCCATTTTTTTCACCAGCGAAGCTTCGGTGTATCGCGCCGCCGGGCGGGAATATTTTTCCAAAGCCAGCATTTCCTTCAAGTCCACTTGCTGACCGACGGCCAGCGGTGGCAGGATGCCTTCGTTTTCTTCTTCGTCATCGTCGTCGCGGCCTTCCATGTACACTTTCAGAAAACCGTCAAACTTCAGTACTTCACCGCTTGCGGATAAGAGTTCCTTGTTGGAGGAGATTTCGATTTTGGCGTTTGTCCTTTCAAATTCCGCGTCGCTCATCTGCGAGGCAATCGTGCGTTTCCATATCAAGCTATACAATGCCCGTGTGTCGCTGTCGGCAATCGTGTGGTTGCTGATATAGGTCGGACGTATCGCCTCGTGCGCTTCCTGGGCGCTCTGGTTTTTGTTTTTATAGTGCCTTGGCTTGTGGTATTTGTCGCCATAAGCCTGGTTGATTTCTTTTTCGATTTCCGCCATTGCCTGTTCGCTCAGGTTGACCGCGTCGGTACGCATGTAGGTAATCAGACCGTTTTCGTAGAGTTCCTGTGCGAGACGCATGGTACGGCTCACGCTGTAACCGAGTTTCCTGGAGGCTTCCTGCTGCAAGGTCGAAGTCGTGAAAGGCGCAGCGGGTGTACGTTTGGCAGGTTTGACCTGTATGTCCGACACTTTATAGTCGGCGTCGATACAACTTTCCAGGAACTTCGTGGCATCGTCCTGGTTTTCCAATTTCAAAGGGCCTTCCGCCTTGAACACGACGGGCTTGCCGTTGATGTCTTTGGCGACGAGGTCGGCTTCTATTTTAAAGGTGCTCGTCGGTGTGAAAGCGTTGATTTCGCGTTCACGTTCCGCAATCAGGCGCACGGCGACGCTCTGTACGCGGCCTGCGCTCAGACCACCTTGGCGACCGATTTTACGCCAGAGAACCGGACTCAGTTCAAAGCCCACAAGGCGATCCAATATACGTCTTGCCTGCTGCGCATCGACGAGGTTCATGTCGATGGTGCGCGGATTCTGCACGGCCTTTTCGATAGCCGGTTTGGTAATCTCGTGGAAGACGATGCGTTTTGTCGTAACGGGGTCGAGTCCCAGGACTTCCGCCAGATGCCAACTGATGGCTTCCCCTTCACGGTCTTCATCCGATGCGAGCCATACTTCGGAGGCTTTCTTGGCATGCGATTTCAGTTCGGAAACGACTTTCTTCTTGTCGTCGGGGATGATGTACGTAGGCGCATAATGGTGCGCAACGTCCACACCCATGTTGTCCTTTTCGAGGTCGCGGACGTGTCCGTAGCTACTGCGCACCTCAAAGTCGCCACCCAAAAACTTCTCAATGGTCTTGGCCTTGGCAGGCGACTCCACTATCAATAGATTTTTAGCCATATTCAATTATTTTGTAAAAAGCTTTTGGTCGTTAGCCATTGGCTGCTTTTTTTCGGGAAAGCCGAATGCTCAATGCCTAACACCAAACGCCAAACGCTCCGGTTCTTTTCTTTAATTCATGCAATAATACATACATTGCGCAAAAATGGAGAAAAAAAGCTAATAGCCACCGGACCTGTCACTTCTTCTTTTCCAAACTAAGGTCAATGCCATTGGCATCGGCGTATATTTTACCGTAACCCCACAGCAAATCCATTTTCTGCTGGAATGCTTTCTCGGGGTTTTCCAAAAGACGGAAGACATTGCTCCTAATCTCGACGGAGTCGGCTTTGTTGTCTTTCATCGCCGCAAGTTGCAGGTAATATTGCTGCTCACCTTTGATGGCGGTATTGAGTGCGTCCTTGGAAGCCGCAACCATGTCCTTGGCATCGGTCGTCACTTTCAGACGTTCTACGTCCTGGAGCAAGGTCTTGGCATATTCTATTTTTCCCCTTATGATTTGCTGGTAGCTGACCGTATCGAAATTCTTTTTGGATTCGTCATACTTCAGTGGAGGTGTTTGCAGAATCTCCAGTATCTCCGCCGTGCCGTAATGTTGCACATATACCGTGTTGAGTACGCAGCGCTTGTAATATTCCAGTGGTGCGGGGCTGTTGCAGCTTACGAAAAACAGCGACAGAACGAGTATGGCAACGATTTTTTTCATGCGGCAAAGGTATTGGCAAATATTTTTGTTTTGCAAAAAGCATTTCACGCAAAGACGCAACGCAGCAAAGGCGCAAAGATTGAAAGATTGGCATCACTTCGCGCGCGCGGGCAACCTTTTTGTGTTTGGCTTTTGCCTTAGCATCACATCAGCCCTTCGTCGGCAAAGCTGAAAAAGCCGGAATCGCTGACGATGATATGGTCTATCAACGCAATGTCCAGCAACGCCGCCGCCTTGGCGATTTTGCGGGTGAGGTCTTTGTCTGCCTGGCTGGGGCGGAGTGCACCGCTCGGATGGTTGTGGGCGCAGACCATCTTGACGGCGTTGTGTTCCAGTGCTTTTTTCAATATCACTTGCACGTCTACGACCGTTCCCAACCTGCCGCCGTGGCTGACCATTTCGAGATGGTTGATTTTGTTGGCATTGTTGAGGTACAGGACGATGAAAACCTCTTCTGATAAATGCTGGAACTTAGCCTTGAGGTACTGGGCGGCGTCCTCGCTGCAACCGATGACTTCTTTCTTTTTGGTACTGGCGTCCCGACGCACGCCAAGTTCCAGTGCCGACACGATGGCTATCGCCTTGGCTGGCCCGATACCTTTAACCTTCAGCCGCAGGATTTCCTGGACGGAAAGCCGCGCAAGTCGGTCGAGGCTGTTGTCAACGGCAAGCAACAGGCGTTTACAGACCTGCACCGCACTTTCGTCGCGTGTACCGTTGTTGATGATGATGGCGAGCAACTCGGCGTCGCTCAGTACGGACTTGCCTTTGGAAAGGAGTTTTTCCCGTGGACGGTCGTCTTCCGCCCAGTTTTTGATGGAAAACGCAATATTGGTGGCCGGTGTTTTTTCCTCGTTCATGGTTGCTGTTGTAGGGTTCGGTCTGCTACAAACGTACATCTTTATTTCCGAAAACTTTTCTCTCTTCACTCCGATTTCTTTCTTCAACCAGACTTCATTCTGGTTGTCGATGGCCTACGTTATTTGCCGCTGCGCTACCGTTGCCTGCAATTTTGATCTACAAAAACCACAACTTTGTTTGATAGTATCAAACAAATACATTTGACAACAAACAACAATGATTAAAAAACAACAATCCAGCGACGCTAAAACTCCCCAAAATCCAAATCCAGCACCTCAAAATCTTTACTGTTGGGCAGGGAAAAATGCCACCATTCCGACGGCAGAGGACGCAGGCCAACGGAATGCATCGTATTTTGCAAAAGATTCCTGTTGGCCAATACGGCTGCGGATGCAGGTTGATAGGAAAGATGCGCCTTCTCCGTGAAATTGTCAAAACCAGTAGGCATTTCCAACGGTTTTCCCGTTTTGAGGTCGTAAAGGGTTAGGTCAATGGCTGCACCTCGGTTGTGGTCGCTGCCATACACCGGATTGGCGACATAACGTTCGTCCTGTACCAGCGTCCACATCTTCTTGGAAACGGAATACGGACGGTACGCGTCAAATATCAACAACCCGATGCCCTGTGCCTCCAAGATTTGTGCGGCCTTCCGCAAAGCACTCGCCATGGGTTTGCTCGTCAGCACTTTGGGATGGCGGTAGAGCTGCGTATGGGTAAAATTGTCCTTGGTGGCATACACCAGATGATATTTCAGGTTGGGCACGCTGTCCTGCAACAGCACCAGTTTTTTCGCATCGGGCAACTGTTGGTATGCCGTTTTGGAGTGGATCGGTTTCAATGCTTTTTGTCCAAATACGGACGCTGTGAAGCTATTGACTAAACAGAAGAGGAGGAGGATTCTTTTCATTTTTTACTATATTGCAAAAATATCCATTTATAAACAGTAAAAATAAAAAGGTAAAAGTAAAAATGGCATTATATGGCAGACTGTTTGCTAACAATAGACGTCTTATACCTCTCGCCGCATAAAATGGTGCATGCTCATTGCCGCAAAGCCCTCTTGGGGAGACGGTGCGGAGAACATGGTGCGTTGTGTTTTTTAATGAAACGAGAAACGTATATATTGCAAAAAGCAACATAGCCACACGAATCGCATTGTAATGAGGAGATTGTTTTTCCATATAAGTTTCCTGCTACTGAACGGCATTTTCCTGATGACGGGCCAACAGTTGTACGCGCAGAAAAAGGCAACCGTCAAAGCTGCAACGGAGGCACACGGCAAAATCGTCTACGGTGTCGCCAGTTTTTACAGCAAGAGCCTGCAAGGTAGCGAAACCTCGACAGGCGAATATTTCGACCACGCCAAAATGACCGCAGCCAGCAATTTTTACAAACTGAACACTTGGGTGCGCGTCACCAACCTTTCCAACAACAAAAGCATCGTCGTGCGTATCAACGACCGCATGCACCAGCGTATGGCTGACCGCGGACGCGTCGTTGACCTTACGCGTACCGGAGCTTCGGCATTAGGTTTTATCTACCGAGGATTGACACGCGTCATGCTGGAGGAAGTGCCTGCCGGAACTAAGCAATAAGCCCCTGCGCAGCCAACCGCTCGTACAACCGATGCACAAGTCCGTCGGCAACACCGATTTTGGGAACCAATATTTCCTTGATACCAGCCCAATGCATTACCTGCACATAAATCCGCAATGCCGGGACAATTACGTCCGCGCGGTCTGTCTTAAAATTGTATTGACGCATGCGTTCATCAATGCTGAGCGCGGACATTTTTTTCAAATATTCATTTAAAAGATAAAGGCTCAACGGGCTGCCGTCTTTTTTCTTACTGATGGAAAAGACCTTGTTGATGTTGCCGCCCGAACCAATAGCGACGACAGGAAGGCCAGTCGACTTGACATGTTGCAGGACAGCCGCTTTCATATTGTCCCAATCGGCTTGTGACACAAGCCCTTGCAACAGACGAATCGTGCCGATGTTGAACGACTTGCGGTAGATATGTTTGCCATCGACCATGAAACTGAGTTCCGTACTGCCGCCGCCAACGTCGATATACAGATAACCTTTTCCTGTGAGGAGCGTTTCCGCAACATGGTTTTCAAAAACAAGAGAAGCTTCCTCGTCACCACTGATGATTTCAATGTCGATATTGGCTTTTTTCTTGACAGCCTTGCGTATTTGGTTGCTGTTTGTGGCATCGCGCATCGCACTGGTCGCGCACGCACGGAAATGCTCCACCTCATACACTTCCAGCAGATGACGGAATGCCTGCATGGATTCCAGTATCATCTTTTCGCGCATGGGGGAGATTTCTCCTTTTTTAAATACGTCCATGCCCAGACGCAACGGTACGCGTACAAGGTTGAGCTTGTTGAACGAAACTTCGTTTTCATTCTTTAACACTTCGACGACCAAGAGGCGGGCGGCGTTGCTTCCAATATCGATTGCTGCTAATTTCAATGCGCTATTCAGTTATTTGTTTTTGCCAAAAAATTATAAATCTCGACTTGCGAACGAACAGGCGCGGCGCCCTTTACTAAGGGCACATACCTGTTGGATAGTTCGTTGTCCAATATACGTGCTTTTATGTTGTCCTGCAACTGTATGGAGATGATTTCCTTGATTTCCTTTTTCAGTTTTTCCTTGAGGATGGGCACAGCGACTTCCACCCGATGGTCAAGGTTGCGTACCATCCAGTCCGCGGAGGATATATAGATTTTTTCATTGCCGCCGTTATGGAAGATAAGGATACGGGCGTGTTCCAGATATTGGTCGACGATACTGATGGCGCGCATCGGTGCCTTAAATTTTTTGTTTTCAGACTCGGCGCAGAAGATGCCACGAACGATAAGCTGAATCTCGACGCCGGCGTATGCCGCTTCGTACAGTTTATCTATAAGGATCTCGTCGCTCAACGAGTTGGCCTTGACGGTTATTTTAGCTTTCTTTTTGGCTTTTGCCGCTTTTATCTCCTTGTCTATCAATGAAATAAATACATCACGCATATTGGTCGGGCAGACGAGCAGCGTTTTGCATGCTGCGAGATATTTGCGGTTGAGAAGTTTAGGGTCTTCGAGATACCTGAAAATACGGTTGATGTCAGCCATCACGTTGCGGTTGGCAGTCATCAGGCATTCATCGCAGTAGAAACGTGCCGTTTTTTCGTTGAGGTTGCCGGTACTGACAAAACCGTATTGTATGGTCTTGTTGTGGATACGCTTCTTGATGACGCAGACCTTGCCGTGGACCTTCATGTTAGGAACGCCCAAAAGTACTTTTACACCTTCCAGTTCCAGCACCTGTTTCCATGCCAGATTGGCCTCCTCGTCAAAGCGTGCGCGTAGCTCCAGCATGACCGTTACCTGCTTACCATTGCGGATGGCATTAATCAACGCATTGACAATCTTGGAGTTGGGTGCCAGACGATAAGCGGTGATCTTGATACTTTGCACATCGGGATCCATTGCCGCCTCGCGCAACAAGTCAATCACCGAAACAAAAGAATGGTAGGGAAATGAAAGCAGGACATCCTCTTTCAAAACGACATCGGTCACGCGCAGCTTGCCCTTGAACCTTGGGTGTATGAACGACGGCTGTACAATCGACTTGTCCGACGGTGCAAACACATCAGGGAAATCCATGAAATGCCGAAAATTATGGATCGTACCGCCGGGAATGAGTACATCTTTACGGCTTATGTCCAAGCGGTTCAATAAATATTCCAGCAATATCGGGTTCATCGCCTTGTCGTAGACAAACCGTACCGTTTTTCCTTTTCTACGGTTTTTGAGTCCTTTCTCGATTTTCTGGACCAGCGTCGTAGAGATGTCGTTGTCAATGTCAAACTCCGCGTCTTTCGTCACCTTAAATACATGCGTGTCGAAACGGTCAAACCCAAAATAGGAAAATATATGCGGCAGGTTATATTTGATGACATCTTCGAGCAAGATAATCTGGTGGACATTGGGATCATCGGTGGGCAGCTCCTTGAAACGACCGACGATACGGCTAGGCACTTCGATAACGGCAAATTTCTGCGAATACGCCGCGTCGGAACGGCTCATGACCACGCCGAGGAACAGGCTTTTCTCGCGCAGGTAGGGAAAGGTTGGAATGTTCTCCACCAATAGTGGTATGATGCTGGACTCGACTTCCTTTTCAAAATATTGACGTACAAAAGCTTGCTGCTTTCCTGTCAAGTGCGTATCGTCCACGAGAAAAACGTTTTCCTTTGCCATGCTTTTCTGGACAATGTTCCAGATGCGGTCAAATTCGTTTTGCTGGTGCAGGACAATCTGGTTGATTTCGTCCAGTATTTTTTGCGGATTGACCTCAAAATGGAAATTGACTTTTTTCCCCTTCAGTTCCACCATACGTCGCAATGCGGCTACGCGCACACGGAAAAACTCGTCCATGTTGTTGGAAAATATTCCCAAAAAATGGATACGCTGAATCAATGGGACGTTGGGATCGTTAGCTTCTTGTAGTACACGTGCATTAAAACTAAGCCAGCTAATATCTCGTGGTATTAGGCTACTTTCTTTTTTCATTCCTTTATTTTTATTTTATGCTCCTAATCTCCTCTCCTTTTGGAAAACCTTGACCATACAAAGTACGGAAACAAAAAGAGAAAAAAAATGCATTTAACAGTAAAATAAAGAGCATGGAAGCCATCACAAATGCTGTATCTTATGGGCAAGGCCGGTCGTGGAGACGCCTGGAACCAAGTCGTTGATGATGACCTCTCCGCCCCAGGACTGCACTTCCCTGGCACCCACAATCTGGTCAATGGCGTAGTCGCCGCCCTTGACAAGCACGTCGGGCTGCACAGTCTTGATAAGCTCCAAAGGAGTGTCTTCATCAAAAATAACCACACCATCGACAATAAGCAGGTTGGCCAACATCAAAGCCCGTTCGTCTTGTCCGTTGATCGGACGACCAGCCCCTTTAAGTCGCTTGGTACTGTTGTCGGAGTTAATGCCCACGATGAGCACATCGGCATGTTCCGCGGCCTGGGACAGCGAAGCAATATGCCCAATATGCAAGATATCAAAACAACCATTGGTAAACGCTATCTTTTTGCCTTGGAGTCGCCAGATGGCGCGTAGAAAGCCTATCTGACGAACCGTGTATATTTTGGATTGGGGAAATGCTGTATTATTCATTTATTAATTTATTGTTAAAGAACGGCTGACAAAATCGGACACTAAAAAAGAAGCGAATCAGTTCGATATTGCGAACGAAAGGTGGGAATATTTAAGCGCACCACCAAAAAAAACTGCAATTCCCCGAAAATGAAGAATTGCAGTTTGCAAATATTTGACATAAACTAAAAAATCAGAGCCTGTTCGTCGTTTCTTTCGGAAAAACCACCCAAGGCCGGAAACTTTTGGCTTCCTCGAAATCCATCAATGCATAGGAAATAATGACAATGATGTCACCAACGGCACCTCTACGTGCCGCCGGTCCGTTGAGACATACCGTTCCACTACCTCTTTTGCCCTTGATCAGGTAGGTTTCAATACGCTCGCCGTTGTTGACGTTGACGATTTGGATTTTTTCGCCCTCAATCATATTGGCGGCATCCATCAGATCCTCGTCCAGCGTAAGACTGCCGACATAGTTCAGGTCAGCTTCCGTAATGGCGACCCTGTGTATCTTCGATTTTAACACCTGTATCTGCATAGCGGGCGCAAAGTTAGTGTTTTTTGATGGTGTGCAAGTCGGCAATGGTTTATCGTTGCGTTAAATAAATATACACGGTTACATTGCCTCCAATCCCGATTAATGTTGTAACATTGTTTCCAAAAAACGTATCTATGTCAAAATTATTTTCCCCACTCAAGATAAAATCCATCGAGTTACGCAACCGCATCGTCGTTTCCCCCATGTGCCAATATTCCGCTGTCGACGGTTTTGCCAACAACTGGCATCTGGTGCATCTTGGTTCGCGTGCGGTGGGTGGTGCCGGACTTGTCTTTACCGAAGCGATTGCCGTGTCTCCGGAAGGGCGGATTTCGCCGGATGACTTGGGGATATACAAAGAGGAACACGTCGATTTTCTGAAAACCATCACGACGTTCTTGGAGGAAAACGGCGCGGTGCCAGGCATCCAGATTGCCCATGCCGGACGAAAAGCAAGCACTTATCCAGAATGGAAAGGAAGCGGAAAAGTCCCGGTCGAAAACGGTGGCTGGACACCTGTCGCACCTTCGGAAATCCCGTTTTCGGACAATTACGCAACACCGACCGTCTTGAGTATAGAAGAAATCAAACGTATCCAAAACGATTTTGCCCTTGCGGCACAACGGGCGTTGAGAGCGGGTTTCAAAGTACTGGAAATACACGCGGCACACGGTTATCTGATCCACGAGTTTCTGTCACCGTTGAGCAACCAACGTACCGACCAATACGGCGGCAGTTTTGAAAACAGGGCACGTTTCCTCCTGGAAACCGTGGATGCCATCCAAAAAGTCTGGCCAACGGATTTCCCGATTTTCGTCCGCATATCGGCAACCGACTGGGTGGAAAACGGCTGGAACGAACAGGAATCCCTGCATCTAGCAAAACTATTGGAAGAAAAAGCTATCGACGTCATCGACGTCTCCACAGGCGACACGTCGCCCAACGCCCAAATCCCCGTCGGAGCAGGCTACCAATTGCCGTTCGCAACGCTCATCAAACGCAACACCAACCTAACCGTCGGCACTGTCGGACTTCTCACCAACGCATCCCAAGCAGAAACAATATTGGTCAACGGCGATGCGGACCTGATATTCATGGCACGCGAACTGTTACGCGACCCTTATTTTCCGCTCCACGCAGCAAAGGAAGTACACGAAGACCTTGCATGGCCGAACCAATACAGACGGGCTAAATAGATTAGAAGATTGTACGTTTCCCCTGCAGGAGGCTATGCGGAGAACGTAGTTTAACTCAATTCATTTCTTTATCTTTTTTACGTCGCTGGCGCACGCGTGTCGCGTGTGCCGCAGCATGTTAAAGCACACGCGACACGCGTGCGCCAGCGACGTAAAAAAGATAAAGAAATGAATTGAGTTAAACTACGTTCTCCGCATAGCCTCC
>JASGDY010000028.1:0-12709 GCA_047606825.1 Chitinophagaceae bacterium | reverse complement strand
TTCGGGATTTGCAATCCCGAACGCTTATCCGTGCATTTGCAATGCACTGCTATTTGCGGATTGCAAATCCGCCGATACGGCTTCAGGATTACAAATCCTGAAGAGCGGAGTAATAAAAATTATTGGTTTATATTTAATTTCATTATCGTATAAGATGGCTTAATGTAGTACCGTAGGAACGACCTTATTATTTGATAAGGTCGTTCCTACGGTACTACAAAATTCTTATAGTAACTGATGCTACCATAAGGAAGCTCCCATGGAGCTTATGACTTTCCATATCTTACAACTTGTAATCTGCAACGCCACCTCAATACGCATTATGTATCTCCGTCACGATTCTTCCCATCTCTGTCCTGATGACCGCGGTCGGTTCGACTTGGTTGTTGTTCTGGAAAGAGTAGAGGAGGCGTTTGCCTTTTCGGGTGATGATGAGGCCGCTCTGCGCGTGTACGTGCGTGAGTGTCCCGGTTTTTGCCCAGACAAAAGATTTGCCGTTGTCGAGTTGGTAGGCGTTTTTGAGTGTACCGCTGACGCCGCCTTCGGGAAAGAGTTTTTGCAGACGTGCTTCCGAACCGAGTTTTTGGCGGATGCGTTTCAGTATTTCAATGATGTCGTTGGGTGTGAAAAGATTGTAAGAAGAAAGTCCGCAGCCGTCGTCCCAATAGAATGGGTCTGGTAGGGAAGTGAGGAAATTTTTTCGACTGTAACCGCGCATGTTTTCCTGGCTCAATTGGGACTGGTCGAGTGGGAGAGAAGCCAACAAAAGAATCTGTTCTGCCAAAAAATTGTCGCTGGGCAGCATCATGTGCCGATATAAAGAATCGCAATGCACGCTGTTGATCGTCCGCACCGAACCGTCGATCGGCCTGTTGATGGCAAAAACGCTTCTGTCGAGCGTATCGGAAAGCAGCATCGTCGTCAACGCCGGATAGACCGTCATCGAGACGCTTGCCCTGAAACCTTTTGGAATCGGCATACCGGGATAGCGGAACAGGTTTTTGCCGGGAAGTTTTTCAATATAAAATGCGTGTGGATGGTAGCTGCTATCCAGAAAAAGGCTGTCCTGAAAACGGCTTTGGAGCGCGACGAGTTTGCCGTTTCTTTCTTCAAAATAAGTTTCATTGCCATACATGGGCAACGGCGTGACATCGGCGCGCCAGTCGTCCGCGCCAAGTTCGGGATGTGCGTAGTTGCTATAGGAAAAATAAAGTCTGTACGGACTGTTTTTCAAAAAACGAAAAACCTTGCCCTGTTCCAGCAACGGATGCAGCAACGACGGATCGCCCGTACCCCAAAATATCAGCGAATCGCCCGAAACCGTGTATTGGATGCCGGGAATGGAATCGCCCAACATATTGAGCGCGGTGTATAACGTGAACAGTTTGGTATTGGACGCCGGGACAAAACAGAGCGATGCGTTCCGTTGATAAACCATTTTGTCGTTGTCCAAATCGTACAGCGCAAAACCGACGAAATGATCGTTGGAGATGCGCGACGTGTCAAACAGTTTGGCGATGTTCTTCGCCTTTATTTTCTGTGCGGAAGCCTGTAAGGACAAAAGTATTGCGAGGCTTAGGATGGTGGTTTTTATTGTCATTTTATGTAAGTTAAAAGTTTTACTGTCTTGTTCACAGATTACACGGATTGACACGGATGAAAAGTATCTGTGGTTCTCTGTGTCATCTGTGAGCCACCTAAAGACCAAAAAGCAAATTTATTCCTTGTGCTGTTCCTGTTGTCAACGTATCGGGCAGCATCCGCAAAAACGGTAATGCCTTGGTATAGTCCAGTTCGTGATATTCCAAACCTACCAACCGAATGTTGTCGTAATAGGTTTGATGGTATTGGTAATAATACTTTTCACTTTGTACAAACCACGCTTTTTCGCCGAGTTTCCGTGCCAAAAACCATTTTTCGGCGAGTCTTGCGCTTCTTCCATTCCCATCGTTCCACGGATGTATTTTTACAAATACCAAATGAATCAAAGACGCAAAGAAAAAGACTTCTTCGACACCCATATCCGTCTTTAGGAGTATGGCAATGTCGGCATACAATTTTTTCATTTCGGTTGCCACTTCAAAGGGCGAAACGGCAATATATTCGATACGGCCGTCAGCCGTCGATACATACATATTGTGTGTGCGGAATTTTCCCTGTTGGTGTGTAGCGACAATGTGTTTGCCCAATAACTGGTGCGCTTTGGCAATATTGTTTTCGTTCAGTTCATTTGTTTTTGCAAAAGTGTAGGCATTGTACAAATCATCGATTTTTTGCGTGTAGTCAGGCTGAAATTCTATCCCGAATTTTTTATGTTTGACATAGCTGTCCAGATCAATTTCCTCGCCCTCTATTTTGCTACTGAAAACGGACGATACCGAAGTATAAAAACTAAACGAATCCGTCGAGATTTCTGCATCCTGCAACGCATCAAAAGCCGCCTGCAAACCTTTGGGGACTTGCGTCAAATAGTCTGGATATAAATCGGTCGGTATGATTTGTAGCTTGCCGTTCATGTTGTATGTTCCGCATTTTGGGTAAAGATATGATATGCGTCGGAACTGGCGGTGTTGTGACAGGTTGCCAACTCGTATTCGTGGTTCGGGATGTTAGCGCAGTGCATCCAGGACTTTTGATAAATACGGATTTTAAATCCGTTTCATCTATCCTTCGGAATACCCTACGGAACATTCCGAAGAGCGAATAAAGATATGATATGCGTCGGGGACTGTGCCGGGAATGCGAGCTTGTTTCAGTCATTCCAAGGATAACATATCAAATTCATTCTTTTATTTCCCCAATTTTCTCTCCAAAAACTCCACTGTCGCCGCGTCGATTTTTTCCTGGTTGGCACTGTTCATCCAATGGTGCGTGTCGTCTGGTATGACCAGATATTCAAATGGGATATTGTATCGCAGCAATGCCTTGGAAAGGTCGAGGCTCTGTTGGAAATCGACGTTGCGGTCGTCGTCGCCGTGTATCAACAGTACGGGCGATTTCCATTGCGCGACGTAATGGATGGCAAAGGATTTCCTTTCCGTTTCCAATGCCAGCTTGGCGTCCGGCGCGTCGGAATTTTTATAGTTTTCTTCCTCGGCGTGATGTTGGTGCACGCCGTGTATATCCACGCCCGCCGCGAAAATATCAGAGTTCTTGCTCAATGCCAATGACGTCAGATAGCCGCCATACGAACCGCCATAAATCCCAATCCGCCTGGTGTCGATATAATCCTGTTGTTGCAGCCATTTGCCAGCCGATTGTACGTCGGTATATTCCGCTGCGCCGTGGCTGTATTGGCCGTCGGGTTCGTCAAAGTCAAATCCATAACCGATACCACAACGGTAGTTGACCGCAAGCACCGCAAAACCATGTGTGGCAAGGTACTGGTTGATCGCGTAACAGTTGGAATAGTACGGACTGTAATGCCAGCCTAGGAACATCTGACGGTCGGGACCGCCGTGGACAAATACCACTGCGGGGATTTTGCCTTTGGCGTTTTTGGGCAGGAACAGTTGCGCATGGACTTTTAAACCGTCGGGCGTGGTAAACGTCACTTGCTTGGGTGCGATGAAACCTTTTTCGGCGGTCTTGGTATTGGGTTGGGTGATGAGATTCTTGAGCGAACCGTTTGCTTGGATAAGCGCCGGAACGGGTGCTGCGACCGTGTTGGACGCGATGCACGCCACTTGGTTGTCGGACAACGGAAACGGATAGGCCTCTATGCCGTTGCCTTTTGTCAATAGCGTGAGATTCCCGTCCAGACTGACTTTGGCGATATGTCGGCGGTCAATGTCTAATGCGTCTTTTCCAATATTGGCAGCGAAATAAATCTTTTTTTTGTCTTTCGAAAACTGCGGATATTCCACCATGTAGTTGCCCGGGGTCAGGCATTTTTCCTTGCCGCCGTTTGCGGAAATCGTATAGAGGTGCGGCCATGTGTCCTGATAGGAAAGAAAACAAAGTTGCTCGTCCGCCATCCAGTTAAGGTTGAAGCCGCCCTTGGTATTGGGTTCCGTGCCGCCAGCCAACGTGTTGGGTGACTGGAAAATTGTTTTTGTTTGGTTGGTGGCGAGGTCGTTGACGACAATCTGCCACGAGTCGGGTCGGCGCACCAATATCGAATCCGTGTCGAGATGGGTGTTGACGTTGCGGATGAAGGCGATTTTTTTCCCGTCCAAAGACCAACGCGGCAAATAGTCCTGGAACAATGCGGGCGCAACCCAACGTATCGCCGTCGCCGAATCTGTGAAAATGCCGATGAAGGCATGTCCTTGCCGATTGGAGACAAAAGCGATCTGTTTGCCGTCGGGCGACCATTGGATATCGCCGCATTTTCCTAATGTGTGGACGAGTGCTTTTGCTGTGCCGCCGTCTATGGGTACGCTCCATATATCGCCGTTTTTGAGGAATGCCACGGTCTGTCCGTCGGGCGAGATGGCCGGGTCGTCACCGTCTGCCAAACGTTTTTGGGTATTGGGCGGGGCGAGGTTGACGCTCCATATCGAGATGGTCGGCGCATTGGGATAGGACTGCGCGTTGTTGGGCGTGCGGTAGAGATAGCCGCCGTGGTCGCCGCCCCGTACAAATACCGCGTACTGGCTGTTTTTGCTGAGCGTCAGGCTGGAGATTTCCTGTTCGTCCTTTTCGGAAAAAGAAGTGACGCGTGTCGCCGCGTAGCTCGGCGCCTTTGCCATAAAGACGTTGCGGCTGCCTGCGTACTGCGCAGCCCAAACCAATACGTTGTCTTCTTCGGATGCGGTCAGCTCCGTGACGGTTTGGAAATTCAATATTTCCTTCAGTGCAGGAGCCTGCGCCCTGGTCTGTATGTATCCCGATAAAACGATGCAGTTCGCGAGAGCCAAAATATATTTCATACTTGTTAATTTAAACCCAAAAAACGGATAAGACGGCTAAAAATACGGAGAAATATCGGTTTGTAAGATGTGGTTGTGCGTTTTTTTGCGGTATTGTCGTGGATTATACATATTGGATTGCATGAAATGCCCGCGTCATTGTATAGGCATGTTACTGATTTTGTTCTTTCGGATTGGGGAATGGTCTGTTTTTATCGCACCGTTTACCCATATTTTGTCAAAGTAGTATATAGATAGCTGTTTTTTTGTCCGAAAACAATATTTGTCAATAGCAATGTCGTTAAGAATCTATTCATAGAGGTTCTCTATTTTCCCAGAAATATTTTTGTTTGTTTGTTTTTTTTCTTAATTTTAACAAAGTTAAACCGCCGAAAAACACAGCTATATGAGAAAGCATGTTGGGAATTTTTACGCTGCTGCCATCGTTCTGGCAATAATGGTTGTATATGCCTGCAACAAAAAGGATGTAGTATTATCGTCAACGGAGACGAGAGAGACAATCGACGTAAAGTCGGTAAAGCCTTGGTATGCGCAAAGGCACCAGATAGAAATCCAAAATCTGCGAATGCAGGCATCCGGCGATACTTTTACAAAGAGGAACCTGCAACGTTTCAGCCGTCTGGTCAACCCACGCAGAGGATTTGCGGGCATGCCCGACTGGAGTAATGCTTCGAAGACGAAAGGTGGGCGCATTCTCAAGGTGCCGCTCAGTGAAGACACGACACGGTACGGGTGGCGGTATCGTGACGTCGTATTCAAGCACGACCAAGAAGGCACCTACATGGAACTGCTGTACGAGGTACGTGTCAACAAGGACTACCTCCGTCGCAAGATAGGCATGACCAAGGTGCCTGCGGGTGACATAAGGCGCTACATCGACAGGCGGGACTTCACGGGCGACATCCTTATATACACGGTCAACGGCAGGTTCGTCAAGGGACGGATGTTCCGCAGGGGACAGGTACGTAAGCTCATCCAACCTAGGGCAACACTGTCCACAAGCACCCTGGGACAAAGTATGACGGTCATGACGACCTATGACTTGGAGGATTGCGATCCCGGTTTTGGTGACTGCGACCCCAACGATTTGGACCCCGTTGTGGTTGTTAGTCCCCCTCACGACGACGACGATGGCGGTGATGACACGCCGCCGGACCCGCCCTATGACCCCAACGACCCTTATGACCCTTTTCCGCCGGATGACGATCCCTGGCCAGAGGATCCTTATGATCCGGGAGTAGGGAATGGAGGAGGAGGGGAGGATACAGGGACGCAGCAGGAAGACCCGTGTAGTAGGCTGCCAAAAGTAAATGCCCAGGCAGCAAATCCAATAGTTGTAGATCAAGTCCAGAACCTAAAAACCAATCTAAACAGTTTCAATTCAAATATCAATACTTATGAATATGGATATAGTCAGAATTTATCAAATATATCATCTTCGTCCGATTTTAATCAGACTAATATCATTAAGGCGGCACAACCTGAATCCAATGGCAATGGAAGTATTGATATTCCGTTTTCTTGGAACAGCTCCAACGGTTATACCATAGGGGTCGTACATAGCCACCCCAGTGGGAATGGCCCTTCTCCGGGTGACATATTTCAATTGGCTGCACATCTAAATAACAGTCAACTACAAAACAGCGGTACGGCTTCAGTAGACTTTTACAAAAACAATGCCTCAGTCACTGTAATTACGTCTTCTGAGGAATATGTTGTAACAGTCAAGAACTGGGATGGGCTAATAAATCTATACAACCAGTATGGGATAAACCAAGCAGGTATAAATACAATAAATGAAATGGTTATAAATAGCCAAGTAGCCTCATATGATGCAGCTATAATTTCAGTTTTTGGTAATGTAATTAACTATTTTAAAAAGAGCAATGACAATAACGAATATTATCCGATGCATTTAAGTGCGACCAATACAGCTGTTTTTGTAGACTGCAATAATTAAACAATAATAATATAAATACATTATTTATGGGACAAAATAAATTCTTTACAATAGTGGTGGTGAGTATTCTAATGTTGAATAAACTTTATTCTCAAAGAAAGCCTTCTCATGTGGAGTCAATTAAGATTGTAAAGCATCCATCCTCTATGAAAAAAATTAGTATGGATTCTTTGAATTTATTAAGTAAAAATGGAGCGGTAAAAATATATGGACATGATTTCAAAGATTCATATTATACCAACGGGGTTCTAATATATTCAATGATATCAACGGCGAGTCCAGCAGATAAAAAGGACTTAGCTGGCATCCAAAAATCAGTAATTGGAATGTTGCGATGGAGCCCTAATATATATATTATTGATACCTCTTTTATTGATATAATAAACAATAAATCATTTCTGTACATAGGATATCATAAGGAAAATAAGTGGTATATACGCTTTTACTCTGATTATACGGATGATGAGAAATATCTCTTTGGCTATGCGGAATTTGACCATAGCCGAGAAAATGAGGCTTGGCGTTTCCTGCGAGACTATTTGTCAGGGGTTCAATTTATTAACCATTAAACCCATTAGTGAAATTCTATATATTCGAGAATCCCGAACAGCGAGATTATCAAAGCGCATCCTGAAGAGTGGATAAACAAGGTTTCAAACTCTGTTTTATTTAGTCCGGCTTGTTGCCGGACGGCGTTGAAATTATAGCCAAAAAAAATATAATTAATGAGTTATTATGAATAAGTTTAATTGTCTTGTAATCTGTACGTTTTTTTTCTCTAGTTATTCTTATGCACAGAATAATAGCTATGATTCTTTGCTTGGTATAGAATTGCAAAAAGAGCTATATACTTATTTTTTTAACGACTATTCGTTTCGGGAAAAAGATTCTTCCAAGATTTATTTTATAGCATTGGCGGTTCATAGTTCTGAAAATTTTATTGCCGATTCCATATCTGTGATTAATGAAGGTTTGGATCCTAATATTGTCAATTATATCAAGGAAATAAAATCAAAAATTAACATAAAGAAATTAAATAAAGTTAAATTACCGAAAACGTATATATTTAAGGTTTATGTTTTTTATGACTTTATATCAAACGTTGATTTTAAAAGTCTTATTCAGCATTATCATATTGATATTTCAAAAAAAGATTTGCTTAAGATGGTAGATATTGAGCGCGATAAAGATGTGAAAATAGAGCCAACGACAATAATTCGTGTTCCCTCTTTTTCTAAAATTTACTAATTCTGTAATATGATAAATATTAAGTATCTCGCTGTTCGGAATGTTCGCAAAGCGCATCCTGAAGAACAGATAATCATGGTTTCAAACTCTGTTTTATCTTTGGTCTGCTTCGCTCTTCGGAACAAGCGGGCATGTTGATATACTTAGCACAGATGGAACTTTTGCTAGTGGACACCCTTATTATTCTTGCAAAGGAGGTGTTTCAGAAGTTTATTTATTTGTACTAGAATAATTAAGTAAAAATGAAAGAAAAATTATTAGTATGTTGTTTTTTAGTTGCACTTATCTTGAATGGATGCAAAACGGTGATCCATAAGAATGATAATTATAAGAATATAGACTTGATAAAAAAATTTGCTTATTGTAAATGCATGCAAGAATCTATTCAAAATTTTGTAGGGAGAGATAGTATAGACTATGGCTTGATTTGGACTAAAAATATGTTATTGGATAAGTATGGTCGTTTTTATGCAAAAAAGATAAATCCTCTTGTTGACAGTTTTGCACATAAACAATTTTTAAAAAGTCAGCAATCAAGGTTTCCAAGTCAACCTGTCGCGGAAGGGGCATACGGGAAAGCCGCCTATACTTTGGATTGTTTACATTTTTATAATTCAGAAGAACTAGACTCACTTGCATGGGCATTTACTCAAGAATATAATTCTAGCAATAAATAAATATACTCAGATTTTTAAATATGTTTTTTTAACATTCCGTATATTATAGGGCAATAGTTCGGTAGGTTTTTGTTTTTTTAAAAGCTCATTCGTATTGATTTTTCCCATTTGAAATGTTATTTTTTTGAAATTCACCACATAAGCTGAGATTCAAAAAAAGAATTATGAATAAGTTTATATTTTTTCTAAAAATATGGGTTTATCCGTTTTTACTTTCCCTGTTTTCAATAACTGTGGTGTTTGTATTGTTTAAATGGGCGGCATATATTTTTAATTATGAAAAATGGATTAATCCAGCATGGACTAAGGGCTATCCATTTCGGGCTATCTTATCCTTTTTTTTAAATTTTTTTATTTTTCTTGGTGTACCCATAATGCTGTATATCATTCTTATAAAAACATATCTTTACCAAACGGATGATGGTCTTTTGTTCAAGTGGATTGTCACATTGCTAGTTTCTTTGATTCTATTTTTGATAACCGGATTTAATATTGAACTGTTCATAGTCGATATAGAACGCAATAGGGGAATTGAGTATTTTTTGCTTTTGAGGTAATGGGTATTGTTTATTTTATTTATTATCAAAAAATAATAGTTCCAATAATCAAGAAAAAAGAATAAAATTCGGAAATGTTGTATAGTTTATTTGAATATTGGGCTATGTTGCGGTGGGTATTCTTTCTTGTTATGCATTATGCCAACATCTATCGTAGCGGAAAGACAAGCTATTTATTACAATAATATCCGTTGATTCAATGTTATTAAAAGTACGTCTCTATTTGATTGTCGGCATACTCTTTTGTATTTTTTTGGGCACGTTGTTCTATGTCCCACTCATTCGAGGGTGGGTAGATACCCCCAACGTATATGTACTTTTGGGGGCAATGGTTGTCGTGAGTGTATTGTCCATTGCATTATTGCCATATAGAGAACCGCATATTCGGTACGTGGATTGGATTCCGATAACCATCGGTTGCCTTTGCCTGAGCTGTATTGACTATTCGGGGTTACGCTTGTCCAACTATCTGTTGCGGGATGAGTTGCTGACTGCTATAAGTGTGCTGTCCTTGTACCTGCCTTTTAGACAGCTTGTATCAAACGGGTTCTCCAACGAAGTTAGCAAGATGCTTTGTTTTTCAGTTGCTATTCATTTTGTATTTACCGTTGTCCGTGACTTTTTCCCCATCATGGCTGGGCATGGGCTCAATACGGGCGTTTATTGTATCTTTTTAGCCTGTTTAGTTCCTGTATTTCTGGACATTGAGATACAATGTTCAATCGTTGTACGATGGATGATAAGGGTTGTCCTTTTTTTATTTTTTCTGTTTATTGCCATGACGGAATCTAGAACGGCGATTGTCGTTTTTTTGCTAGGTTTATTCCCCTATCTAAAGACAATGATAGCGCATAGATTTCGCTATCTTTTCATGGGACGGACTAGTAAGGGCATCATCGTTATTTTTTTGTCTGTTCTCTTTGTTGTTCTTTTTTTAATGAAAATTCCCTCGGCAATAGGTAGGCTTCTAATCTGGAAGATTTCCTTTGGTATGTTTCTTCAGAGACCGTTTGTCGGCTGGGGAATCGGTGGATTTGAAGCCAATTATTTGTCGGAGCAGGCCGCATATTTGAAAAATACGCCAGGGGACTATAAGTATCTGGCAGGTAATACTGTTGTGGCATTCAATGAAATTGTGGAATTGCTTGTTACATTGGGAGTATTTCGGGTTGGTGTCGTCTTGTATGTCTGTTATTATGTTTTTTCTAAATTGAAGACGAACAACGGTAGGCGTTTATTCCGAAATCCTTATTTCTTATGCCTTATACAGATTGCTTTTTCTTCCTTTTTCTATTATTCGTTGCATTTTACTCCTATTATAATATTGGCTTTGTATTGTTTGGCACGGTTGCCAGACGATATCACATCGAACAGATGGGGATATAAGAAAACTTTTGTTGTCTTTTTCCTGATGGGTGTACTATATCTAACAGGCTGCACCGTAGTTGTTTACAATAATGTTATGCAATATAGGGCGACTGCCCGGTGGAAATCGGCGCGTAAAAATATTTTGGAACGGACTGAATATGCTATCTTTCAATATCGTAAGGCATATCCCTATTTAAAAAACAGATATGCTTTTCTTTACAACTTTGGCGCGGAACTATACGAATGTGGAGCGTACAGTGCCTCTGTTCTTATTTTAGAGCAAGCGCGATTACGTAGGCCGGATACGAATGTATTGACATATCTCGGAAAAGCATACCAGGCATGTGGGGATGATGACAAAGCCGAAGCGTGTTTCCGGCTGGCGATAAACACTGTTCCTTCAAAGTTTTATCCACGATTATATTTGGCACTTCTTATGCAAGAACGAGGACACAAAAAAGTTGCCAGTCAAATAGCGAAAGATGCTCTAAGCATACCTATAAAAAGGAAAACGCACGAAGTGGTAACGATAAGAAATCAACTTATATTGATTGAAGCGGATTCCCTAAATATAATCCCTCAATGAAACAACACATACGAAATCAATATTGCCGCAACCACGCCAATGAAATCCGCCGCCAGTCCCGCCCATACTGCATAGCGTACTTTCTTGATGCCCACGCTTCCAAAATAGAGAGCCAATATATAAAACGTCGTGTCTGCCGAACCTTGGAACGTACACGCCAGTTTGCCGGCAAAACTGTCTGGTCCGGCGGTTTTCATGACGTCAATCATCAGCCCGCGCGCGCCGCTGCCGCTGAATGGTTTCATGATTGCAACGGGCAATGCCGGGACAAAATCAGTATTGAAACCCAATGCGTGGATGCACCATGAAATGCCGTCCGTGATATAGCCCAGCGCACCGCAGTCCCGAAATACACGGATGGCCACCAGCATCCCGACGAGGTAAGGCATGATTTTTACGACTACTTCAAAACCGTTTTTCGCACCGTCCACAAACGCGTCGAACACCGACACTTTTTTGTAGGCCGCAGCGACGATGATGCCGACGATAATCGCAAAAAGCAATATGCTGCCCGCCACTTTGCTGAAAACATTGCGCTGTTCCAGCGACATGGTGTTGACCCACAGCAATATGCCCGTGATGATGGCGACGATGCCGACCAGCCAACCAATCAACACCGCGTCCCATTTGAGTTTTTGGCGGATGCCGACCAATAAAATCGCGGCGATGGTCGTGCAGACGGTTCCCAATACACAGGCGATGAAGACGCTTGCGGGTTCCGCCGAGCCGGCCGCCAACCGATAGGCGATGATGGAAAGCGGAATAATCGTCAACCCACTCGTGTGCAAAACGAGGAACATAATCTGCGCGTCGGTCGCTGTGTCTTTTTTGGGGTTGAGCTCTTGCAGGCTGCCCATCGCTTTCAGTCCAAAGGGTGTCGCGGCATTGTCCAGCCCGAGCATATTGGCACTGAAGTTCATGACCATTTCGCCCATTGCCGGATGGTTTTCGGGTACGCCGGGAAACAGCCTTTTCATGAAAGGGTTGAGCCATTTGGCGACCTTGTTGATGGCACCGGCCTTTTCAGCGACGTTCATCAACCCAAGGAAAAATATCATCGTCCCTGCCAGTGGCAACGCCACACCCATGACCGAACTCGTCGCCGAGTCGAAAACGCCGTCCGTCAAGGTCTTGAAGATTTCCGTGTCATGGAAAAACACCAGCCGTATCAACGCAACCACGAAAGCAATGACGAAAAACAGTATCCAAACAATATTGAGTGCCATAGTCCGATTTTAAAGGAGTGATGTTGTAAAATAAAAACATTTATTCCAGTAACGTTAAAAAAATAGAGAGAAATGGGTACAATGGAAACGAGACGACCCGCCATCGCGGGTCGTCTCGTTTCCATTGTAGAATATTTTTTTAATGTTTGCAAGACCGTTGTTGTTGGCGCACGCGTGTCGCGTGTGCTTTGAGATGCTGAAACACACGCGACA
>JASGDY010000027.1:0-33872 GCA_047606825.1 Chitinophagaceae bacterium | reverse complement strand
TTCTGCGGAGCAGTTGGAATCCTATAATAGTTTCAACAGCCAGCAAGAGACGTTCCCGCAGCCGTCGCCGAACGGTTCAGCGCATTCATGATGTTTTTTCACAATAGGAAAATTTAGATGCGTTTGCCCTGGGACAAACGGTAGTTCGGTCTCAAAGTTCAATTATATTTTGTAACATCGCAACCCAATATCAGGACAGAATTTTTTGGAAATGAAATTAATCGTACAAGGTGCTTTTTTGTCACCGTCGGACATAGATATATTGTCTCGTCTTTCGCACGCATCTGGCGTAGAACATACAGGAAAAAATGTTTGGCGATTCAATGATGTTAAGGGTTCCAATACAACAGCCATACAGGAACATTGCTTGCAATTGCGCGCCGACGCTGCATTTCTGGAAAGCACGGTATCTCTTTTGGACTATAAGCTCGTCGCGATGGACATGGACTGTACGTTTATACAGATAGAATGTATTGATGAGATTGCCGGTCTGTACGGTGTCAAAGAGCAAGTATCTGCGATTACGCACGCGGCGATGAACGGCGAACTGGATTTTAATGAAAGTCTGGCCAAACGTGTGGCTTTACTAAAAGGAATGGATGAAAGCACTCTACAAAAGGTTTTTGACGAAAAGCTGCGTTTGTCTCCCGGTGCCGTTGAAATGCTGGATGTTTTGCAGCAGGCTGGAATTAAAACTTTATTGGTCTCCGGCGGCTTTACTTTTTTTGCGGAAAAATTGAAAAACCAATATAAGCTGGACTATACACGTGCCAATGTTTTAGACATTGTCGATGGAAAATTGACAGGTAAGATCATCGGGACGATTGTCAACGCAGAAGAGAAAGCAAAAACATTATTGGGCTGTTGTGAAGAACTGGGCATTTCTCCCGCTGCAACAATTGCTATCGGTGATGGTGCCAATGACCTTAAAATGTTGCACAGCGCAGGCCTGTCGATTGCCTATCACGCCAAACCAAAAGTAAAACAACAGGCCAATCTTGCATTTGATTACGTAGGGTTGGACGGTGTGGTAAATCTGTTTAAGTAAAGTGTTGTAGTCCAATATACTGTTTCGTTTAATAAGACTCGTTTTCGTTCGGGAAATTCCCGTTTTTCACATCTGCAATATAGGACTTGACGGCAGTGTCCATTGTCGTTGCGACATCAGCGTATTTGCGGACAAATTTAGGTAGGTGGTGTGTGGTCATGCCCAGCATATCCTGCACAACAAGCACCTGCCCATCGCAGCGGTTTCCGGCACCGATACCGATGACGGGGATGGATAGTTTGGTTGTGACGGTTGCTGCAAGCGTGGCGGGTATTTTTTCCAAAACAATCGCAAACGCACCTGCATCTTGTAACGCTTCCGCATCCGAAAGGAGTTTTGCTGCTTCCGCTTCGGCCTTTGCGCGTAAACCATAACCGCCAAACTGGTTGACCGATTGCGGTGTCAATCCCAGATGTCCCATGACCGGAATGCCTGACTGCGCAAGCGTTTGGACGGTATCTGCGACTTCTGCGCCACCTTCAAGTTTCAATGCTTCCGCCTGTCCTTCTTTCATCATCCGAAACGCTGACAGCAATGCCCGTTCTTTATTTCCCTGATAAGTTCCAAACGGCAGATCCGCTACCAGCAACGCTCGTTTGATGCCGCGTTTTACCGATGCACAATGGTAAATCATTTGGTCTAAAGTGATGGGCAAGGTCGTTTCATAACCCGCCATTACATTGGCGGCACTGTCGCCGACAAGTATCATTTCAATACCAGCATTGTCCAAAAGGTTTGCCATGGTGTAGTCGTAGCAAGTGAGCATCGCGATTTTCTTGCCTTCTGCTTTACATTGTTGTATATAAGGAGCGGTTATTTTTTCCAAGAGAAATTTTTTTGTTACAAGTTACAGGTTGCAGGTTACAAGTTATTGTTCTGTCATTGGTCGCCAGCACCTGCGTTTGATGTGATATTGATTCTGGTCGGTGAGGACACCGACCGATGTCTCGGTCATTTTCAAATTTCCAAATCATCAAATTGCCTAAGGTAGATTATCCAACAGATCCTGCAATTCCGCTTCGGTTTTCATCAGCACTTCGCGCGCTTTGGAGCCGGCGTTGGAGCCGACGACACCCGCGAGTTCCAGTTGGTCCATAAGACGGCCGGCGCGGTTGTAGCCTAGTTTGAGGCGGCGTTGTATCAGCGAAGTGCTGCCCATCTGGTTGGCAACGATGAGGCGTGCGGCCTCCTCAAATAAGCTGTCGCGGTCAGCTAAGTCGTTGGCATCCTTGCTTTCCAGTTCCTTGTCGTCGATGTATTCCGGCAACAGGAACGCATCGGGATAGCCGCGCTGGTCGCCGATATATTCGCAGACGCTGTCCACCTCCGGCGTATCGACAAAGGCGCATTGCAGACGCGTAATCTCACCGTTATAGCTCACGAGCATGTCGCCTTTACCAATCAACTGTTCCGCGCCACCCGCATCCAAAATCGTGCGGCTGTCTATCTTGGACGACACTTTAAACGCAATACGCGCCGGGAAGTTGGCCTTGATCGTACCCGTGATGATATTGACCGATGGTCTTTGTGTCGCGATGATGAGGTGGATGCCGACGGCACGTGCCAACTGTGCCAGACGTGCGATCGGCATTTCGATTTCCTTGCCGGCGGTCATGATAAGGTCGGCAAATTCGTCGATGACTAATACGATGAACGGCAGGAACTGGTGCCCCTTCAGCGGGTTGAGTTTGCGGTGGACAAATTTTTCGTTGTACTCCTTGATGTTGCGACAACCCGCTTCCTTCAACAGGTCGTAGCGGTTGTCCATCTCGATACACAATGCGTTGAGCGTGGCGATGACCTTTTTGGTGTCGGTAATGATGGCCTCGTCCTCGCCAGGGAGTTTTGCCAGAAAATGCTTTTCTATGATGCGGTAGAGGCTCAGTTCCACTTTTTTCGGGTCAACCAATACCAGTTTGAGCTGGGACGGATGTTTTTTGTACAAAAGCGAAACTAGTATCGCGTTGACACCGACGGATTTACCTTGCCCGGTCGCACCTGCCATCAACAGGTGCGGCATGGTTGCCAGGTCTACGATGAAGTTTTCGTTGTTGATTTTTTTGCCGAGCGCGATGGGCAGCGAAAACTGGTTGTTCTGGAATTTTTCCGAACCTATCAGGCTGCGCATACTCACGATGCTCTTGTTGACGTTGGGCACTTCGATACCGATGGTGCCTTTGCCCGGAATCGGCGCGATGATACGGATGCCCAATGCCGCTAGGCTCAGCGCGATGTCGTCTTCCAGGTTTTTGATGCGGCTGATACGCACGCCGGGAGACGGCACGATTTCGTACAGCGTGACCGTGGGGCCGACCGTAGCCGAAATGCGTTGGATGGAAATATCATAATTTTTCAGCGTCGTGATGATTTGGTTTTTATTGTCTTCCAGTTCCTGTGGGTCGTGTATCGTCTTGTCCGAGCCGTGCGCTTCCAGCATGTCAACGGTTGGGTATTGGTAATCGCGCAGGTCGAGTGTCGGTTCGTAGTCACCCAGTGCCTCGACCTCTGCCTGTTTAGGTTCTGGGTTTACGTTGATTTCCGAAGGTATACTGTTGATATCTTCGTCCATGGTCGGTGTGATTTCCAGCGAAAGGTTAGGTGTGCTGTTTGTTTTTTGGGAAACATTGGGCATGATCACGGCAGGTTTGGATACAGGTTTGGGATCATGCCAATCTTCGTCGCGCTCTGTGGGTATTGCGGGATGGACTTCGTCGTCCACTTCCGAATAGTCAATGATAAAATCGTCTTCTGTCTTGGTTTCGTCCTCGACCGTTTGCATCTTGCTACCTTTGTTTTTCAGCCGGTTTCCACCCGTTTCTACAAACAATTTGGCTGCGTCCGCTTCATTTCCATCTATATCGGATTCCGGAATGGCAGGTTCGGCTGTTTTATTGGGTTTCGGTTTCTTTTTGAACAGGTGGGAAAAATTGAAAGAGGGATTGAAACGCCAAATCAGGTAGCATCCCAATAAAATCAACAGTACGCAGCCCGTGCCGAAACCGCCCAGCCATTTCTGCATCCAAAGGGAAATAAGGTTGCCTGCCGCGCCACCAAAGGAAAACTCCGTGCGTCCATACGTCAAATAGGAAAAGGCGACGCTCACTACCAACAGCCCGACCAGCACGTATTTGATGTTGCGCGCCAGACGGAAAACTTTTTTGTTGAACAAAAGATTGATGCCCAAGACAAAGAAAAAAGTACACAACAAAAACGATGCGATGCCAAAACCGTTGTACATCAGCGAATAGGCATTGTATGCGCCCAATACGCCAAATAGGTTGGAAACCCTGACATCGGACACGCTGAATATCCGGACACCAAACTCCTGTACTTTATCCTGGTCTTCCTGCCAAGTGAACAAGTAGGAAGTAAAGGAAACAAAGAGGAAAATGCAGATCAATAAACTAATGGCACCGACGACCTTGGAAGTCCTTTCGTCCTTGACTACCTCGTTGACCGTTACGTCCGGCGTCTTGTCTGCCATTAATTTTTGTGTGTTGTCTACCGCGGAGCCTTTTTTCTTTTTTAATGTATTCGGCATAATGATGAGTAAGGAACAAACCTACGATGAATTTATTTTATTCCCAATATGGGATTACCAATTCCAGAATCGGGATATTTGCGTAATTGTAATGAAGTTTTTTCAGGTGCAAATTACGTAAAAGATGATGTTTCGCCTAAGGAGTAGCATCGAAAACAGATAAAACAGACCATACGTTATGGAAGAAACCGCATCCAAATACCCGAGTGAAAGCCTCGTCATCATGAACGAATTGGTATTGCCCAACGACACCAATTATTTCGGGAACCTCATGGGCGGGCGGCTGATGTACTGGATGGACATCGCATCGGGCATTGCCTCCGCCAAACATTCCAATTCCAAAGGGATGACCGTCAGCGTGGATAACCTGAGTTTCAAAAACCCGATACGTCTCGGCAACAACGTGCATATCGAGGCAAAGGTCACCCGGGCGTTCAACAGTTCGATGGAAATATACCTGCAAGTATGGGAGGAAGACCTGCTCAACCAGATCCGCTACGAAACCAACGAAGCCTATTTCACCTTTGTCGCACTGGACGAAAACCGCCGTCCCAAATCTGTCCCTCGTATCGTCCCCCAGACCGAGGTAGAGCAACGTCAATACGAAGGTGCGCTCCATCGCCGGCAGTTGCGTCTTTTGCAGGCCCGGAAAATCAATATCGGGGACGCACGGGAGCTGATGCGGCTGTTTGAATCCTATAAATAAGGGGTGAGGTAGGCGGGATGGGGCACGGTCTCAGAGGGATGTCATTTATATTGGTACTCACCGAAAGTAAGAAGCTGTTTGAGTTATTTATTTTCTTCTCCGCACAGTCCCCGCCGCGGCGGGGACTGTGCGGGAAGGAATGCACGTTTTTATGTCTTGGAAGCATATAAAACCGTACAGAAAAACTTAACTCAAACGGTCTCTAAGTCTTTATGGTGGATTTTGGTTATTTGTTCTCCATAGAATACACTGCCTGAATTGTGGAAATGAGAAATAGCGTTTTGTTAAAAGAATGAAAATCGGTAGCGTGTACCCAACACGCTTCGGTACTCTTTTCGTAACTGTTGGTATAAAATACCATAAAACAAAAAAGATTATGAAAAGAACATTTTTACTAGTCGCTGTTCTGCTGTTGGGAATTTTTGGTGCCATGGCACAAAACAACAATGCATCTGTGCAAAGGACGATCAGTGCCAACGGCACGGCTTGGAAAGAAGTCACGCCCGACGAAATCTACGTGCAGGTTTCCCTGCGCGAATACAACAAAAAGAACAACGACAAGGTCGATATCGAAACCATCCGAAACCAGTTTTTGCAAAATGCCAGACAAATCGGACTGACCGAAAAAGAAATCACCGTCCAAAGCTATACCGGCTGGAACGGCAATATCATCATCTACAAGAAAAACAAAAAGAACAATCCTGATCTTAAAGCCGGTATCGTCTATCTGGTCAAACTCAACGGCACGCAACAGATGGACCAACTAGTCAACATATTGGACGATGACGCCACCCAGAATTTTTTCGTTTCCAAATACGATTACAGCAAAATGGAAGAACTGAAAAAAGAACTCCAGATAGAGGCTGCCAAAGACGCCAAGGAAAAAGCCGCGTACACAGCCGCCGCTATCGGTGAAGCGGTCGGCAAAGCCATAACCATTGACAGTGCCGTCGAAGTCGGACAGAACGCGCCCCGATTGTACGCCACTTATGCCAAAGCCGCCGTTGCCGACAACGCCACCGCCTCTGCCCCGATGGATGTCGATTTTAAGAAAATAAAGGTGCAGTACAATATTCAGGTAACTTTCGGTTTGCTGTAAATCGCTTGGGACGGGTTTTCTATCGATCTATTCTTCTATCGTCGGTCGGCAACAATGCCGGCCGATTGTATTTTTAGGGGATGTACCGAAGTCCCAACCATCTCTTCCATTTTCAATTTTTCCTCCTGTCGGATAAAAAACAGTTATCTTCAAGAGAAATTTTCAAATTGTATATCTTGCAGGCAATATGGATAAGTTTGTTGTTTCTGCACGTAAATATCGGCCACAGACCTTTGACACGGTTGTCGGCCAGTCACATATCACCACTACGCTCAAAAACGCCATCAAAAACAATCAGTTGGCGCACGCCTACCTGTTTTGCGGGCCACGCGGTGTAGGCAAGACGACATGTGCGCGTATTTTTGCGAAAACCATCAACTGTGAGCACCCGACGCCGGACGGCGAGGCCTGCGACCAATGTCCTTCCTGCAAAAGTTTCAACGAGGGCACTTCGCTCAACATATCCGAACTCGACGCGGCCAGCAATAACTCGGTCGAGGATATCCGTACCCTGGTCGAACAGGTGCGCTTCACACCACAGGCCGGCAAATACAAAGTGTACATCATCGATGAAGTCCACATGCTGAGCCAGGCGGCATTCAACGCTTTCCTGAAAACACTGGAAGAGCCGCCGTCCTACGTCGTATTCATCTTGGCCACGACGGAAAAGCACAAACTGTTGCCGACTATCCTCAGCCGATGCCAGATATTTGATTTCAAACGCATCACGAACACCGACACCGTTGACCATCTTGCTTCCATCGCCAAAAACGAACACGTGGACGCGGAAAAAGCAGCTTTGCAGGTCATCGCCCAAAAAAGCGAAGGCTGCATGCGCGACGCGCTGAGTATCATGGACAAAATCGTTTCGTTTACAGGTGGTAAGCTCAGCTACCAAAACACGCTCGAAAACCTCAACATCCTCGACGACGAATATTATTTTCAGATATTGGACTGTTTCCAGGAAGAGGATTTGGCGGGTGCGTTGCTGTTGTACAACGAAGTCAACAAAAAAGGATTTGAAGGCGATATCTTCATCAATGGTTTGCAGGATTTTTTGCGCAATCTATTGGTCTGCAAAAATGCCAAAGCAGCTGATTTACTCGACGTTGTGGCTGGTGCTGAAGACCGTTACCGAGAAAAGTCCAAAGAGGTTGCGTCTTCCTATATCGTCAGCGCGTTGAACGTGTTGAACGATGCCGAAATCGGGTTCAAGGCGGCACGCAACAAACGTCTGCACATTGAAATGGCGTTGATTAAACTCAACTACCTGCAACAGGCGATTGAGATGAATACCACCGAACCCACCGTCGTCCAAAAAAAAAGACGGATTGACCGCCCGATTGCCTTCAAAGTAAAAAACTTGGCTGGTCTTATGGTCAAAAATGCAGTCGCCAACGGTGGAAAAGCCGCTCCAACGGCAGCTTTACCACCGACAGTGCAGACAAGCTCTCCGACATCTTCCAAACTGTTCATCGAAACAGAAAAAGAAGAAAAAACGGTTGCCCAAACCGTGCCGCCACACCCCGTCGCTATGCCCAAAATACCCCAAGGTGGCAACCTACTGGATTCCCTTTTCAAGCAGTTTGACGCCAAACAAGAGCAGGATTCCCAGGGCCGCACCATCCCCATGACACTGGAAAAAGTCCAGGAAATCTGGAATCGGTTTGCGGACAACCTCATCGCACAGGACAAACTTAGCGCAGGCAATACGTTCAAGGCCGCCATACTGGAAGTTGAATCGCCCGATAGTTTGTTAATCAAGGTGCAGGCGCGTATGCAGCAAAAATTCATCGACGCGGAACGTGTGTTTCTGGCGGAAGAACTGAAAGCGGCTTTCCGTAACAAGGACATTACGTTCAATGTCGAAGTCATGGAATCTGACCAATCGGACGCTGACGTGCCGGTCATTCTTTCTTCCCGTGAAAAATTTGAAATCCTGGCACGCAAAAATCCGTCCATCCTTGACCTGCGTAACCTGTTGCAGTTGAGTTTGGATTAGGGTTGTGTCAAAATAGTTTTTTGAATATAGAAAGTGATATTGTTTCGACTGGAGTGTCTATCCATTGCAGCAATGCTTTTTCGCCAGTAAACAATAGCTTGGCGTTGGCAGTAAGAGCGAGGTTGTAAAGATAGTTGTCGTCCGGATCGGGACTTTTTATATGAAAGTTTTTGCTTTCTATATGAGTTGAGATACTGTGGACAAATGCCAAGTAAAATGCTTTTTTGTTTAATGGTAATAGGCTTTTTATTTTCGGATAATCAAGCACGTTGGCAAGTTCATCCATTAAATGAATGTCTGTAAAAATCTCAAGGTTGTTCCGCATGACATAATCTTGGAACCAATAGGCTTCTCCGTTAATAAAAAGCGTAATGTAAGTGTTGGCGTCAATGATGAAGCGTTTAACCTTTTTTGTTTTTGCGGGCATAGGCACCGGCTTCTGTGATGATCGTACTTATTTCATCTTCGGATAGGTTGTGAGATTGTGTGCCATTATCCATTGCCGTCGCAAGTTTTGCTATTTTCTCTTTGTTCAGTTCCATCCAAAGCAGTTGCTGTTCCCTCTGGCTCATTTTGCTGATGTCATCCACGAGCAAAGAAAAAACGGAAGGTTCATTGGTAAATTGATATGGTATGGGTTTTATCGTACTCATTCCCGATGCTTTGATATGTACAGATTGATATAACGCTTATTTAACCAAAGATAATAAATATTCGGGAATTGATGTGGTTATAAATTAGTCCCATTTCACAAATCACCATTAAAAAATGATAATTCTTTTACATTTGCACTTCAACACGCAGTTGACAGAATAGTAGTATGAAGAAGATAGAACTGGAAATAATCGCTTTGTCCCACAGCATCACACAGACGCATTCCTACGCGGTGGTGCTGGGAGAGGTCAATGGGCTGAGAAGACTGCCCATCGTCATCGGCAGTTTTGAGGCGCAGGCCATCGCCGTCGCCTTGGAACGGATGCAACCCAGCCGTCCGCTGACGCACGACCTCATGAAAAATTTCATGAACGCCTTTGGCGTCGAACTGATGGAAATCAACATCACCGACTTGCAGGAAGGCATTTTCTATTCCAAACTGGTCTGCATCAGCGAAAAAGACACGGTGGAAATCGACAGCCGCACCAGCGATGCGATTGCCTTGGCGGTAAGGTTTGGTTGCCCGATTTATACTTATGACCACATATTGGACAATGCGGGCATCATGTTGGATGATGCAGGTAATCCCAATGAAGGTTTTTCCAATGTCGCAGTGCAAGGTGAGGAGGAAATGACCACCGCGACGAGTGGGGACAGTGAGCTGCGTGGCCTGACGCTGGACGAACTGGAGGCCAAACTCAACACCGTCCTGGAAAATGAAGACTATATCACGGCAATTGCCATCCGGGACGAAATAAAGCGTAGAAAAAAATAAAATGGTCGTTTTCCCCAACTGCAAAATCAATCTTGGCCTGCATATCCGGCGCAAAAGAGCGGATGGCTACCATGACTTGGAGACCATTTTTTATCCTGTACCGCAGAAAGATATACTGGAAATCACCGCTGCGCCTACAGGGCAGTTTCATTTCCGGCAGGAAGGCCTTGTCATCGACGGCACATCTGAAAGTAATCTTTGCGTCAAGGCTTACCGTTTGCTGAAACAGGATTTCCCCGATTTGCCAGCCATCGAAATGTTTTTATACAAAACGATACCGACGGGCGCGGGACTTGGCGGCGGCAGTGCGGACGGTGCATTTGCCCTGCGGCTGTTGAACGACCGATTTAAGTTGGGGATTTCCAAAGAACAGCTTGTCCAATATGCCTTGCAGCTCGGCAGCGACTGTCCATTTTTCGTTTGGAACACACCTGTTTTGGCGGAATCGCGTGGTGAAAAAATGCGTACAATCGAGCTCAGTCTTTCGGGTTTATGTCTTGTCGTGGTCAATCCAGGCATACATGTCAGCACGGGCAATGCGTTCCAGTCGTTGACCTTGCAGGATGTGGACAGCCATTTTGAACAAATCGCCAACGAACCGATTGAAAACTGGAAAAACATATTGTACAACGATTTTGAACCCGTCATCTTTCCTCGGTTTCCCGCTATTGAAAAATTAAAAACACAGTTGTACGAAAACGGCGCACTGTATGCGTCCATGAGCGGCTCCGGCAGCAGTTGTTTCGGGATTTTCAGGGATGTGCCGGAGCTGGACTTGCCAACGGAATATTTCCAGACATGGTTTCGGTTGTGAGCGAGTTACTAGCTGCAAGTCCATCGTTGTCCGCAAATCCAGCAATGCCTGCCTTGCGGTACATACTATATAAAAAGCCGTTGCGCTAAGACATCTTACTGCAACGGCTTTTTTATTATTGATTCTTTAACCTAGACTATTGTTTCACGATACCATTTTTGAGGAGGTCTTTAACGATGGTACGGGCATAGTCTGTGGCCAGGTTGTTGGCGGAAGACGGGTCAAACGAAGTGGACTGGCCAGAGTACAACAGCGTATTGTTGGAAGTCACATCGTACAGGTTGGTTTCAAATACGTAGTTGGTGGAGTTGTAGTATCCGCCGCCGTATCCTCCCCAGCCCGGACCCCAAGCCCAGGGTGAATAGAAAGAATAGTATCCCCAAAAACGACCATAGTAAGGATAGAATCCCGGTCCCCATCCGCCGGGAACAAAACGTTGGGTTTTGTCCTTGTCGACCAAGGCAACAGTGATGACGCCGTCATAACCGTCATTGTGGAGTTTTTCCAATGCTTCCGTTTCGTTGAGCTTGCCGAAGGAGTTGGGTTCGTAGGCCGAACTGGCAGCCGTGGCATTGACGCCATATTTAGCCAAGTCTTTCACTAGCTCCTCTTCCATCTTTGTCTTGACGATATAATTCTTCTTGCTCAAGAGACCCAAGACCAAAATTTTGTTGAATTTGGTTTGGGAGGCATTCTTGGCTGTCCAGCTAGAGCTCAACTGGGAAGTGCTGCAAGCGGCGAAAGACAGTGCCATCACAGGTACTAATGTCCATGCTAAAAACTTTTTCATGTATCAGGATTTAATGTTGTTTATTACATTGGATAGCCAATACGGGTAAAGGATTAAGCCGCTTGCCGTATTTAACAATCTTTTGCTCTCTACAAATATAGATTATACGTAAACGTCATTTTGTTCGTTTGCTAAATTTAATAATTTTTTATGTAGTTCCAATACCTGCGGCACCAAGAGTTGCTGTTCGTCGTTGTACAGCACGACGTCGCAGAGTTTCATCTTCAAGGTTTCGTTGATTTGGTTGCGCATCCGTTTTTTGACATCTTCGATATTGGAGGCGTCGCGTGCGGCGACACGTTGCAGCCGCATGTGGAGCGGAGAGTACACACCCACGATCATGTCGAGGTCGCCCGCCGTTCCAGACTCGAAGAGCAGGGCGGCTTCCTTGACCGTGTAAGGTGATGTTTGGCTGTCCATCCAGTTTTTCGCTGCCTGGATGGTCGCGGGATGCACTAGGCTGTTGAGGATTTCCAGTTGGTGGTTGTCCGCAAAAACGATACTTGCCAGATATTTACGGTTAAGTACGCCGTCACTGTAGGTCTCCGCACCGAAGTGCCAGACCAGTTTTTTTTTCAGTTCCTCGTCCTCGTTCATGATGTTTTTGGCGATGGAGTCCGCATCGAAAACCGGGATGCCCAATACTTGGAATATCTTGGCAACCGTTGATTTCCCACTTCCGATACCACCTGTCAGTCCTATTTTTAGCATATTGTTAAGTCAAAAGTAGAAAAGTAAAAACAAAAAACGGAAAACCGTATTTTTCGCCGCACAGCTTCCTATCGCCTTGGCCGGGACAACCGAGGCTTTGTATGGGGAAGGAAAACGCGTGTAAGCCATTTAGCTTTGTTCACCTATGTTGGCTGCTTCGCGGTCGCTGGGCTTACTGCTCAACGATAGGAGGGTAATGGTACTTGAAACAAAAAAACTGACCCTAAAGTTACGAAAAACGGCTATATTTTTAGTATAGCCGTTTCTGTGTTATGTTAAGAAGCTGTTTGAGTTATTTATTTTCTTCTCCGCACAGTTCTCCGCTGCGGCGGGGATTGTGCGGGAAGGAATACGCGTTTTTATGTCTTGGAAGGATATAAAAACGTACAGAAAAACCTAACTCAAACAGTCTCTAAGTACTCACTGCAATACTTGTATCGTATAGCTGTATTGGTAATCTTTGGCCTTGAAGCGGTATTGGTCGAGCGGCTTGGCTCCCCAGGAATTGAGACCGCCGACGCCGCGCTGGAACAAGTCCACATTCAGGATTACGCGGTCAGCGGGCAGGATGTCCGAAGGGTGCTGTTGCTTCTTGGTCGTACCCGCGTCCCAGTCTTCCGTGCGGTGGTTGGTCGCGCTCATGGACAGCGGTTGCGCGCCCGTGATTCGGATGCCTTTGCCGTCTTTGTCTGTCAGTGTGAGCCAGCGCACGTCGGTTTTGTTGCCGGCTTCCTGCGGACGGTAGTACGCAAATGCCTGGTCTTTGACGTCGCCTTTCCAGATGCCCATGAAAGCGTCTTCTTTGCGGTCCACGTAGTTTTCCCAAGGGCCTCGGCCATACCAAGTGAAATTGTTGTATTGGTCGGAAACTTCCATGTTCATACCAAAACGCATCATTTCCGGTAGTTCGTCGGACTGCGCTGTGTAGTGAGGCGTTATGGTAAGGCTTCCGTCTTTGTTGACGGTGTAGGCGACGTTGACGATAGCGTCAATACCGAGCGGTTTGATTTCATAGTTCAAGGCAACCGTGCCGTCTTTTTCGTCCAAGCCTTTAAAAGTTGTTTTTTGTGCATGGGAAGCCGCATCCCAGATGCGGAGGTTGTTTTGTTCACCGGAGCCATAATCATTGTCCGTCGGGGCGCGCCAGAAATTGATTTTGGGTAGTCGCCCAAACAACCATCCGGCTGAACTTTTAATGCCCGCAAGTCCGCGTTCGTTTTTGTAAAATTCGTAGGAAATGCCGTTGGCGGAAAGCGTCAGTTTGTCGCCGTCTTCTTTCTTTTCCACGGCGTTGCCGTCGGCTTTTGCTTGGGAAAAATAGTTGTTGCCGTTCAATGCAAATTCACCTTTGGCACTTTCAAATCCTGCTGGCAAAAAGTGTGTCGCTTCCTTGGTATTGGCAAATACCTGCAAGTAATATTCCGTTCCGGCTTCCGTATCGATGTTCGGGAGGTTGAGCTTCACGTCCGTCTTGGAGTCGGCTGGAATGGCGACGTTGAAGTTACCGGAATCGCTGCTTACACCATTTTTCAACAAAACCCATTTGAACGTATAGTCTTTGGGCGTGATGGAGATAAATTTAAAATCATTTTTGACCGTCAATACGCCGTTGTTCAGGTCTTTGGCCTCAAACAAAATATTTTGGTACACCTTTTTGACGATATGGGTGTGTGGCAGATATTGCTGGTCGGGCGAGATGATGCCGTCGATGCAGAAATTGCCTTCGTTCAGTCGGTTGTACCCAAACAAGTCGCCGCCGTAAGCCCAATATTCGCGGCCCTGTTCGTCCTTGGTCTTGTAGCCGTGGTTGTACCATTCCCAGATGAAACCGCCCTGCATATTTTTGCTGGTGCGTATCAGGTCCCAATATTCCTGGAAATTGCCCATGCTGTTGCCCATCGCGTGCGCGTATTCGCACATGATGTAAGGACGGCCGAGGTCTTTTTTGGCATCGCGCTGCATACTTTCCCAAGACGGGTACATGTGGCAGATAATGTCGGTGTTGCGGTCGCGCTGGTAAGCCTGTTCGTATTGGACGGGGCGGCTTTTGTCGCGGGCTTTTGCCCAGTCGTACATGGTATAGAACGCCTTGCCGTTGCTCGCTTCGTTGCCCAGGGACCAGAAGATGACCGACGCGTGGTTTTTGTCCCTTTCGATGAGCCTTTTCATGCGGTCAAGGTGCGCCGCCTGCCATTCGGGGAAGTTGGAAACATTGTCCGGGCCGTAACCAAGGCCATGCGATTCGAGGTTGTCCTCGTCCACCAGATAGATGCCGTATTGGTCGCAGAGCTTGTACCACAAAGACTGTTGCGGATAATGAGAGGTGCGCACGGCGTTGATATTCAGTTCTTTGAACAATTGTATGTTCCGGAGCATCACCGTCGAATCGACCACTTGTCCGGTATTGGTATTGAACTCGTGGAGGTTGACACCTTTGAACAACACTTTTTTGCCGTTGATGAATACCTGCCCGTCCTTGATTTCCACTTTCCTAAAACCGATGCGGTGCGAGGTCGCCTCTACGAGGTTGCCTTTGTCGTTTTTCAACGTGATGAGCATATTGTAGAGGTTGGGCGTTTCGGCTGTCCATTGCAACGGCGTTTTTACCGTACCCTCAAACCAAAGGGAGTCAATAGTGCTGGGTGTTGCGTTGATTTTTTTTGTTTGGGAAAATACCTTTTTCCCGGCTTTGTCCAGCACGCTTACTTCCACTGTTTCGGGGGCAGGAGCATTGCTGTAATTCTGTATTTTGACGTCGGTGCTGAACAGGCCGTTTTTATAGTTGGCGTCGAGGTCGGCATGGGCAAAGAAATCCTGTATGCGCGTCTGCGCCGTGCTGTACAGGTAGACGCTGCGGTTGATGCCGCCAAGCCGCCACATGTCCTGATCTTCCATGTAAGAGCCGTCGCTGAACTTGTGTACTTCGCATGCCAAGAGATTGTTGCCAGTGCGGATGTAAGGTGTAATGTCAAATTCGGCGGGGCTTTTCGCGTTTTCGGTATAGCCTACTTTTTTGCCGTTGACCCAGACGTACATGGAGTTGGTGCCACCTTCAAAATGCAGGAACACCTTGCGCCCATCCCAGTTTTGCGGAATGTCAAAAGGATGTCGGTAGGTGCCCGTCGGTGAAAAATCGCGGTCGATAAATGGCGGTTTTGCGGAAAAGCCAAAGCCTGTATTGACATACATCGGAATCCCAAAACCGTTAAATTCCCAGTTGCCCGGCACAGGTATGGTCGTCCAGCCCGAACGGCCTTCTATCTGGTTGGGCATCCCTTTTTTGTGAGTGGAAAGGCTGTCCGCCTTGTAGTTTTCTTCATAAAAATGTGAGGGAACGTCCGCGATTTTTCCGACCCAATAGAACTGCCAGTTGCCGTTCAGGGACTTGAAATAGGGCGACGAGGCATAGTCGTTCCTGGCCGCCAAAGCCTCCGTAGGATAAGGCAGCGAGGTCGCCCGCGTATTTTCTTTGTTGATGGCAAACACTTCCGGGTTTTCCCAGTCGGGACGGGATTGTGCGTGTGCATGGGTCGCCGCCCAACAGGTCAGTAAAAACAACAGTCCTTTGTTCATTCTGGTTTTTTAATGATGGTCAAAATGTATCGTACAAAAATATGCTTTTGTATGAAATACAATTAAAAAAGGGAAAAGGAGCCGCCTGAGATGCATCAAGCTTAGGAATCCCTCAATGTCTCTTTCATTTTCTTTATTTCGTCTATATCCACAAAAGTATTGGTCAAGGTTTCCTGCATCGTCGGAACGGTAAAAGCCATAAGCGACGGTAATTCTGTGCGAGCGGAGGAATGGAACTCGACCGCGCCGGTTTCCGATGCGAGCGACTGCAAACCCTGGCTGCGCACGCCGCTGCCGGGAAGGATGATGATGCGGTTGTCGGCTCTTTGGACAAGGGTTTTGATGAGGGCTTTGGCGTTGTTGACGTTGGGATGTTGTCCGCTGGTCAGTATGCGGGCGCAACCGGTTTGGACGATGTCTTCCAATGCCTGCAAAGGATTTTTGCAGCGGTCAAAGGCGCGGTGGAACGTCAACTGCATATTGCCGCCAATGGCGACCAGTTCCTTTGTACGTGCGGTATCAATCGTTCCGTCGGGATGCAAAAGTCCAATGACTGCACCAGTAAACCCAAACTCTTTCGCCGTTTGCAGATCCTGTTTCATCACCTCAAATTCCGCATCCGAATACAGGAAGTCGCCACCCCGCGGACGGATAATCGGAAATACGGGAATGTGGATTTTTTCGCGGATGGTTTTCAGCGTCCCGTAGGACGGGGTCGTGCCGCCATCGTAAGGGTTTTCGCATAGCTCGATGCGGTCTGCGCCCGCTTTTTCGGCGGCGATGGCAGATTCAATATTGAAAACAGCGATTTCTAAAATGTTCATCTTGTATTTTTTGTTTTTTGAATCCCAACGACACAGCGTTGCGATTCGTTGGGGTTCTGTATTCTATTTTTCCAAAGGAATGGGTCTGTTGATTTCCTGCCGCCAAAAATAGCGGATTATTGCAGACCTTTGCCGTATGTCCAACCGATATTTCAGTTACCACAACACGGCTTGCAAGTTGCTGGCATCGTACCACAAGGAAATGCCCTTGCAGCATTTTCTCAGACAGTATTTTTCCGAAAACAAGAAACACGGTTCCAGGGATCGGAAGTGGATTAGCCATTTTTGTTACTGTTTTTATCGTTTGGGCAACGCGCTGCCCAATCTGGAAATGGCGGAAAAACTGCCGATTGCGGTCTATCTCTGCACGGACGATGTGGAAACGTTGGGCGACTACCTGCCGGAAGGCTGGTTGCGGACAAGAGACTTGGATGCCAAAATCCAATATATGCAAGTCGCGTGTGGTTTTCGTTTGGAGGATATTTTCCCTTTTGCCGCACTGTTGGTGTCGGATATCGACATTGCAGCACTCAACAAAAGCCTGCTGCGTCAACCCGACGTTTTCCTTAGGATAAGGCCTGGAAAGCAGAAAGCCGTGCTGGACATATTGGAAAAAAACGCCGTCGCGTACCAACTCGTCGGCGAAAATGCGGTTGCGCTCAAGTCCAGGATCGCCATAGACCAGCTTTTCAAAGTCAACCGGGACGTGGTGGTGCAGGATTTCAATTCACAGTCGGTCACCACTTTTTTCCCGGATGGCGATATATGTTCGCTTTGGGACTGCTGTGCTGCCAGTGGAGGAAAGACGCTGTTGCTGCGCGACCATTATCCCAAAGCCAAGACGGTGGTTTCCGACCTGCGGCGGTCCAGTCTCCAAAACCACAAAAAACGGATGCAGGAAGCGGGCGTGAATGTACAGAAATATTTTGTGCAGAATTTGTCGCAGCCGTTTGAGATGCAGGACATGTTTGACTTGGTGGTTTGCGACGCGCCGTGTTCGGGTTCGGGTACATGGGCGCGCACGCCGGAGGAGATGTATTTTTTTGACAAAGGTTCGCTGTCGTCCACCAGCATGTTGCAGTTGTCCATCGCACGACGGATTGCCCAACAGGTCAAGGTCGGCGGTTATCTCTTGTACATCACTTGTTCTTTGTTTAAGGAGGAGGACGACGGGGTTGTCGAGCAGTTGACGGCAAGCCTGCCATTGTCCGTCGTCAAGCGTCAGTTGCTGCTCGGTACTGAACATAATGCAGACACGCTGTACGGTTGTCTGCTGCGGAAAATGGGTTAGATGTTGTTTAGGCGTTCCAGGCCTCCTGTAGTAAATTGTCTGTGTTTGTAGCACCTAAATTCGTTTTTGCCAATCTTGGAAACCGTGGAAAGGAACGAAAGTGTAACTGGGGTCAGACTGCGTAGCCGGAGCGTAACGTTTTTGATGTCCTCCTCCATTCCATACAGTTGTTTCCTGTCTTTCGGCAGCGGTATTCCACATTTTGTATATCATTTGCGCCCGATGCTCCCACAAGTCAAAAGTCTTCAGGCGGGCGTCCCAAAAGAGATGTTTGGAAAAGTCGTTGACGGTAGTTTCTCGGCCCATGTTCCAAACGTAGAAAATTGGGATTATAGTTGCGTGTCCATTTTTGTGAAGCAAAAAAATCTTATCATTGTGACAAGATTCAGCAGGTCTGGGCAATGGAAAAACGGAACAGATGAAACGCATTTTTATTGATAGGATTGATGACGAACAAAAGGAAATCGTCGCGTATGCCGCTTCTTCCGCGGAGGAAAGGATAGTCGGCTTGCTGTACCTGCAGTCCCATTGGATTAAAAACGACAACAGTTTTATGAACCTGTCCGACGATTTTTACCTAAGGTTTGTTGCACTGCTCAACAAGCACAAAGTACAATATTTGCTGATTGGAGGCTTTGCCGTCAACTTCCACGGCTATCCGCGCACGTCCCACGACATGGACATCTGGGCGAATCCGGATTCCAAAAACAGCGAAAAACTGTTGGATGCCATCAACGAATTTGGCTATGACACTTCGATTTTGGAAGGCGTGTACCTAAGGGGAAATGACGTAGTCAAACTTCAGGACGAGGATTTCAGCTTACGGAAGATTGAGATACTTGCCGATGTCTCTGGACTATATGATTTTGATGATGCATATACCAGAAAGGAAACGTTGGAAACGCAAGGCGTAACGTTTTACTTTTTGAGTTACGAAGACTTATTGAAGACCAAGGCGTCCTCGATGCGCGTCAAAGACATGGAAGATATCAAATATTTGGAACGGATAAGGCTGGAACGGCAGGCGAGAAAAGGGAAAAAATAACCTCACCTTATTGCCTAAATCGGCACAAGCCAAAACAAATATTTTTTTATTTCCGATATTTTATACCTTTGCAGCCCCAAATGCCCTTTTGGGCAGATATTCTGTTTGGGAGTTTCGGCTCAATGCCGGAACGTTTTAACCAAAAATTTTTTAAAAATGGCAAAAGAAATCTCAGGATTTGTAAAGTTGCAGGTAAAAGGTGGACAAGCCAATCCTGCACCTCCCGTCGGTCCTGCACTGGGTTCCAAAGGTGTCAACATCATGGAATTCTGCAAACAGTTCAATGCAAGGACGCAAGATAAGCCAGGCAAGGTGTTGCCGGTTCTTATCACGGTCTATTCCGACAAGTCGTTTGACTTCGTCATCAAAACAGCTCCCGCATCCATCCAACTTTTGGAAGCTGCCAAAATCAAGAAAGGTTCTAAGGAAAGTAACCGTATCAAGGTAGGCAAGGTCACTTGGGATCAGGTAAAAGCGATTGCAGAAGACAAAATGCCCGACCTCAACTCCTTCACGGTCGAAAGTGCCATGAAACAGATCGCTGGCACCGCGCGCAGCATGGGGCTTACCGTAGAAGGTACAGCACCGTGGGACAATTAATTTAACTTCCTTAAAACGTATTATTTGCTATGGCAAGAATTTCCAAAAAAAGAAAAGAGGTGAATGCTAAAGTTGAGGCCAACAAAGCTTATACTTTGCAGGAAGCTACCACTCTCGTAAAAGAAGTCAACACGACAAAATTTGATAGCTCCGTTGACCTGCACGTGCGTCTGGGCGTTGACCCAAGAAAAGCCGACCAGCAGGTGCGCGGTACAGTTACCTTACCTAACGGTACGGGTAAAACCAAGAAAGTATTGGTATTGTGCACACCCGACAAAGAAGCCGACGCGACTGCCGCAGGTGCCGATTTCGTAGGTCTGGACGAATATATCCAAAAAATAGACGGCGGATGGACGGGTGTTGACGTCATCATCGCTACACCGGCGGTAATGCCTAAGATTGGCCGTCTGGGTAAAGTATTGGGACCTCGTAACCTGATGCCCAACCCTAAGACTGGTACTGTTACCAACGATGTCGCAGCAGCAGTTACCGAAGTAAAAGGTGGTAAAATCGCTTTCAAGGTGGACAAGGCGGGTATCGTACACGCTTCCATCGGACGCGTATCCTTCACTCCCGAAAAATTGACCGAAAATGGACAGGAATTCATCAACGCATTGCTGCGTCTGAAACCTACCACCATCAAAGGTACTTATGTGAAAGGAGTAAGCCTAGCTGCCACAATGAGCCCCGGTATCCTCGTCGATACCAAATCCGTAGTCAACTAATCCTTCATTACGGACTTTTCCCCACAACGGGAGGAGCTATTTTTAAAAAAAACGTGCGAAAGCGTACGTATCAAATTTTTGAAAATGACAAAAGATCAAAAAAATCAGGCGATTGAACTTCTCAAGGAGAAATTCAGCCAATACAATAACTTTTATGTTACCAATACCGACGCTCTGACCGTAGAGCAGGTGGGTAAGCTGCGCCGCGCTTGCTTCAACAAAAATGTTGAAATGAAAGTGGCCAAAAATACCTTAATCAAAAAAGCCCTCGAATCCATCGACGCGGAAAGATACGCAGGTATCTATGGTAGCCTCAACGGCGTTACGGCTTTGTTGTTCAGCGAAAACCCCAAGGAACCTGCGCTGATCATCAGCTCTTTCCGTAAGGACGCCAATACCGAAAGGCCTGAACTGAAAGCGGCTTATATCGATTCTGACGTATTCGTCGGCAACGACCAGTTGGCAACGTTGAAAGAACTGAAAAGCAAACAAGACCTTATCGGAGAAGTCATCGGTCTGTTGCAGTCCCCAGCAAAAAATGTCATCAGCGGCCTGAAGAGCGGCGGCAGCACGATTGCTGGGCTGATCAAGACCCTGTCCGAAAGGGAAGGCTAGGTTTTCATACAACAAACAAACAGCGCATATCGTATTCAATATGCGCTTGAAATAACGCAGCTCAAGCCTGGAGAGCTGAATAGTAAATTTTTTTAAACATCCGCCGGAGCACAGGCAATGAAGGCGGGAAAAATTCTAGTTAAAATGGCAGATATTAAAGCATTTGCAGAACAATTGGTTAACTTGACAGTAAAAGAAGTTAACGAACTCGCACAGATTTTGAAAGATGAATACGGTATCGAACCCGCTGCTGCCGCTGTTGCAGTTGCTGCCGGTCCCGCTGCTGCTGGCGCTGCCGCAGTAGAAGAAAAAACATCTTTCGACGTCATCCTGACAAGCGCAGGTGCAGCTAAATTAGGTGTTGTTAAAGTGGTTAAAGAGTTGACTGGCCTTGGTCTGAAAGAAGCAAAAGACCTCGTTGACGGTGCTCCGAAAGCAATCAAAGAAGGTGTCGACAAAGCTACGGCCGATGACATCGTCGCTAAACTGAAAGAAGCCGGTGCTGAGGTTGAGGTAAAATAACCCGATTCTTTCTTGAAGGTTTCTTAACGCAATCTAATTTAAGAAACGCAAACGATAATTACGGTAAAACCCCGCTATCACTAGCGGGGTTTGTTGTATGTATTTTGTTAATGTTAAGTTTAACGTTCGGCTACTTTTTCCAGGTTTTGATATCCTGTGCGTTGTGGTCGTAAGGCTTTTCGTTTTGCTTGATGTCGTTTAACGGCTCCCTGTGGGCTTGCCCTAGGTTTTTGTTGATTTTGGCAGGCCTGCTTGTCGTGTGCCACTTGTTGTTTTTCTTGTAGTAGTAGACTTTTTTTACTGCGTCAAAATAAACGTTGTACTCTGGGATGTAGTAATAGCGTACTTCTACTGTTTTTTCGTCATGCTGTTGTGCAGCTACAGGCGGGTGCTGTTGTTTTTGCTGTGCAAAACTGCTTGTTCCAAAACCTATGCTGGCGATGAGTGCCAACGCAAATAATCTGTGTTTCATTGTTGGTGTATGTGGTTAAAGAATAATTCGTTTGTCCTTGTTTTCGCGTGTTAGAACGCGTTCCTGCGGTTGGCGTCTCTCACCATCCTTTCGTTGCGGTTCATGGTTATGCTCCGCTGTTCTACCTGCTGCCTGTTTTGCATTTGAGGCTGCCTTGGGGAGACGTTTTGCTGTGCATAACGCTGCTGCTGTTCCATCGGCCGGCCTGGCATCTGATTTCTATATCCCATGTTTTGCTGCTGGTTAAATGGACGGGCATTGATGCCTCTTCCCTGGAATGCGCGCCTGTCCATGGCGATATGTCTGGCATTCCGGAAATTGTAGTTCCTGTATATAACGGGTACGGTGTTCGAATAATACCATGCCCCATTTTCAGGATAGATGTACTGGCTGTTGGCCACATCGTAATAGCAATTGATGTCGTCGTAATAATAGTAGTTGCCTGCATCTGCAACGACAGGGGCACTACTGATGGCGGCGGATAGGATACCGCCAATGTTGAGCTGGACGCTTACTTGTGCATTTGCACTTTTATAGCCAGTCATGCTGATGGCTGCTATGCTTAAGGAAAGAAATATCTTTTTCATCTTATAAATTTTTAAATGGGTTACTGAAAACCTTTTTCTGATAAAACAATTTTCAAACTATATGCCATCTCCTGTTTGCGTTCGGCCAATGACGGTGAAATGCCGAAGAGTTTCGGTGAATACACGAAAAAAGATACAAATTGGAGAATAAAAGTGGCAGAATGCCTATAAAATACAGCGTACTGAAACGAAGATATGCCGTATAGGGCAGCAAGAGAATGGATATGTGTAAAAACGAAAAGCTTATCTTCTTGGGGGGCGGACGCATAAGAATGCGGTCTTCGTTTTTTCATGGTCAGGATGCATTTGATGCTGGTTCAATGGTATTTGCAATGGCACTTTAAAATATGTCCGGCAACACTTTCCTTCCTTTGTTGATTTTGGCAAGGGTGTCGTGCAGCGAACCGTTGAAAGGTCCGGAGCGTTCAATCTTGATGGTAGCCATTGCCGCGCCAAATTCGCCAGCATCCTGTATGCTTGCATTCTTGCTTCTTTTGTATAGGTAACCTGCCATGTATGTGTCTCCACAGCCCGTAGCGTCCACAATTTTGTCCGGTACAAAAGCGGGAATCTGGTACAGTTCGCCGTCGACATAAACCACAGAACCCAGACTTCCCAAAGTAACCACGACCTCGCGCACACCCCATTGCGCCAATAGTTTGGCACCTTTCTCGATATCGCCCGTTCCAGTGAGGACTTCCATTTCGGATTCGTTGGCTTTCAGGATGTCGATATAGGGAAGTGCCTGCATCTTTTCGGGCCAGTCCACAGCGACGACCCGGGTGTCTTCCACGCTGCGCAACAAACCCTGTACGTCCAGTGACACGATACCTTTTGAGGACAGGCTTTGCATTAGATCCAAGGGGAAATCGTCTGCCAGCAAGGAACCCAAATGATATATCTTCGCATCCACACCGTCCAAATCTTTTTTCTGGAAAGGCGTCGCTTTTTGCCATACACGCTGGATGCGTATGTCTTGGTTGGCAGGATAGATATTTTCAAAATAAACAGTATGCGGACTCGCCACCAACCGTATGGGGATACCTCTGCCGCGCAACTCTTCGACAAACGGAAGTTGCTTCTGTCCCAACGCCGTCACTAACAAAAAATTATGGTCAATATGGTATAGCGAATGCGCAAAATAAAAAGAAGTGCCACCTGGCATATACACTTCGGACTGCGGCGTCACAACCTTGTCCAAGGTGATGTGCCCAATGCAACAGATATCGTACATGATTTAAAGATAAAAGTAAAAAGGCAAAAGTAAAATTTCTTAGTGAGAGGTATAGATGGCATTTAACTTTGAGCTTGCAAGCATTGGACCTTTTTTATTTTGTCTTTTGGTCGGTGTCCTCACCGACCAAAAGATTTAGAGACTGTTTTATTTAAGTTTTTCTGTACGGTTTTATATGCTTCCAATACATAAAAACGTGTATTCCTTCCCGCAAAGTCCCCTCCGCTGCGGGAGACTGTGCGGAGAAGAAAATAAATAACTCAAACAGCTTCTTGGAATAACTTTCTTTTTGCCTTTTCCCTTTACGGAATATCCATGTATTTATGTATTTGCAGGCAGATTTCCCACTGTGGGTTTTGTTTGACATAGTCGATCATCAGCGGAGTCATCTGTGCCCTTTTGCTCCATTCGGGTTGCAGGTACAGGCGGCAACCGGGTTGCATGTCTGCCGCATATTTTTCCGCCCAGGCAAAATCGCTTTTGTTGAAAACCACCACTTTCAGTTCGTTTGCGGCTTGGACGACTTCGGGAAGCGGTGCCTTGAATTTTTTTGGGGAAAGACATATCCAATCCCAATGTCCACTCAACGGGTGCGCGCCGGAGGTTTCTATATTGGTCTGGAAACCCACAGCGTGCAGCGCGTCGGTCAAGCCGTCCAGCGGATGCATCAACGGTTCTCCGCCAGTGACCACGGCGATGACATGGTATGGGTTCCCATGGACATCTTCCAAGGCTTTGGCAACAATCTCGTCGATACCGTGAATCGGATGAGCGGCAGCGTCCCAACTTTCCTTGACGTCGCACCACACGCAGCCCACGTCGCATCCACCCAGACGGATGAAATACGCCGCATGTCCCTGATAAAACCCTTCCCCCTGAATGGTGTAGAAGGATTCCATCACGGGCAGTCTTAAGCCTGCTTGTATCGTTTCCTGCGTTTCCAATTTTTTCAGATTATTCAATTCCTTCTGCCTTTTTGTAGGCGACCAATGTGTTTTTTAAAAGACCTGCGATGGTCATCAGCCCCACACCGCCGGGAACAGGCGTGATATAGGACGTTCTGGGGGCAACGTTGTCAAAATCCACGTCACCTGCGATGCGGAACCCCGATTTTTTGGATGCGTCCGCTACACGTGTGATACCTACGTCAATCACCACTGCCCCTTGTTTGACCATGTCTTGTTTTATGAATCCCGGTATGCCCACGGCTGCCACGACGATATCACCCTGCTGGGACAGTTCTTTCAGGTTAGGTGTGTAGCGATGGCAGATGGTGACGCTACAGTTGCCGTAAAGCAAATCACTGCTCAGCAAAATGCTCATTGGACGGCCTACGATGTTGCTGCGGCCGATGACGACGGCGTGTTTTCCCTTGGTGGGGATATTGTAATGTTCCAACAGCAGCATGATACCGTAAGGCGTCGCCGGGATAAAAGTCGGAATGCCCAATACCAGATTGCCTGCACTCACCGGATGGAAACCATCTACGTCCTTGTTGGGGTCGATGGCTTCGATAACCTTCCGTTCGCTGATGTGCTTGGGCAGCGGCAGTTGTACCAATATGCCATCGACGGTTTTGTCTTCGTTCAGTTTTTTGATTTCGGACAGAAGTTCGTCCTCGGAAACAGACGCGTCGAGACGTACCAAGGTGGAAAGAAATCCGATTTCTCGGCTGTTTTTTTGTTTACTGGCGACATAGGTTTCGCTAGCGCCGTTGTCGCCGACGAGTATCACGGCGAGGTGCGGTGCGCGTTTCCCTTGCGCTATGAGTTCGGTGACTTCCGCTTTCAGGCTTTCCTTGACTGCTGCGGCAGCGATTTTTCCATCTAGTATTTGCATGGGCGCAAAGATAAAAAAGAGCGTTCAGAAAACCGTGTTGGTTTTCTGAACGCTCTTATGCGTAGAGCATTATGATTTTGAAATCACCCTATTGTCTCACGAAATCAAAGGTAACCGTACCGTTACTGCCGTCGCTTGCCGTGATAGGCTCCGTCAGGCTGAAACCGCTTTGGGTGAGGTTGGTAACGGTCAAGAGATAACCTGTCGTGACTTTTTTGGCTTTGGCACCGTTGGTGACCTTCAACTGGAAGATTTTTTGTTTGTTGGCATCGGTACGGATAGACCAGACGATGCTTCTGGATCCTGGGCCACATTCCGCGTCGCCGTTGATGGTGTAGCTCCCGTAACCGTTGTGGGGCAATGTCCAAGTACTGCCCTTGAAGCAATCCGGTGCGGCATCGTCAAAAACCAAGGTGTTGATTTTCACGGTATGCGTTATGGTTGCGGTGGAGTTGCCTGCCTGCTCCGTGGTCACACTGCTACCTGTAATGCCACTAATATGCACATCGTTCAGCACATAGTTTCCGTTGAGATTGACACCTTCCACGGTATGGGAAGTAGAGCCACAGGAAAGCAGGAAAATAGAAAAGGCGAGCGCCAATGAAAAAAGGGAGAATGTCTGTTTCATCTGTTTGTTGTTTGTTTTAAATTTTATTTAAGCAAAAAAGTTGCCATTTTGGTTTACCACGTTGCCCGCGCAGTCGGGCTGACACCCATATCCGCAAAATTATTTTCCAAAAACTTATAATATCCCGTCATCGCAATCATGCCACCGTTGTCGGTGCAATATTGGAACGGTGGGTAAAAAGTGCTCCAACCATATTGCTCGCCGTATTGCTGGAGCGCGTCGCGCAGACCACTGTTGGCACTCACGCCACCTGCGATGCACACTTGGCCAATGCCCGTCTGCTCGACCGCTTTCCGTAGTTTTTTCATCAGGATGTCGATGATTGTTTTTTGGATGGAGGCACATAGGTCCGCTTTATTTTTTTCAACAAAATCGGGGTCTTTTTGTTTTTCCCTGTTCAGAAAATACATTACGGAAGTCTTCAGTCCACTGAAACTAAAATCAAGGTCGGGAATCTGCGGTTTGGCAAAAGTAAACGCGTCCGGGTTTCCCTCTTTGGCATATCGGTCAATCAAGGGACCGCCGGGGTAAGGTAATCCCATCAGTTTGGCCGTTTTGTCAAAAGCCTCGCCCGCAGCGTCGTCGATGGTCTGTCCCAGCACCTCAAACTGGAAAGGACTATGTGCCAATACAATCTGTGTATGCCCGCCGCTCACCGTCAGGCACAAAAAGGGAAAGCTTGGTTTGGGGTCGGCATCGTTGTCGCCCGACGGAATCACATTGGCCAATACGTGCGCCTGCATGTGGTGCACCGCAATCAGCGGCACGCGCAGTGCCAACGCCATCGACTTGGCAAACTGTGCTCCGACCAGCAGACTGCCGATCAGTCCGGGTGCCTGTGTAAATGCAATCGCGTCAATGTCTTTTTTGGAAATACCTGCTTTTTTCAGAGCGGTGTCCACCACGGGGACGATGTTTTGGATATGGGCGCGGCTTGCCAGTTCGGGTACGACACCGCCGTATTCCTGGTGTATTTTTTGTGTTGCGATGAAGTTGGACAAAATCTTCCCGTCCTTGCATACTGCTGCGCTAGTATCGTCACATGATGATTCAATCCCTAATATAACTGCCACTGTTGCATTCCTTTTTGGGGCAAAGGTATAGAAAAGCGAAACGCCGTGATATGGGGCTTCGCATCTGGAGTGTGTTTGCCTTCGTTTAGAATAGTTCAAATTTTCGCTAATTACCTATCCTTGGCGGGTCGGTGAGGACACTGACTGCTAGCAAGTCCACTCGCATGGTGTCTCCAGCCGCCAGCGAAAATATGCTCCGTCATTTGCTGCTTGCGCCCAACCTTTTCAGTCCTGCCGTTGCCTCTTCCATACTGTTGTCCAAGCTATACGCCTGTTGGAACCGTAGGATAGCACTGTCTTTCTGCCCCATCATTTCATAGCTTCTTGCCATATAGTAGTAGGCGTCGGCATAGAGATGGTTGACTTGTGACGCAAAACGGAATATGTCCAACGCACGTGGATAATTTTTGCGGTCGAAATAGACCAAGCCTTTTTCAATGTATGCAGGCATCAACGTATAGTCTTGGTTCAACGCCAGATCCAGGCTTCTGATGGCCTTGGTCGTATCGTCCACCCTGGCATAATATACCCCGGCGATGAAATCGCAGTTGGCATTGTCCGAAGAGCCCAGGCGCAGGCTTTTTACCTGCTGGACGATGTTTAGGGATTCGGGATTTTTGGTTTCTGCCAGCAGGTTGGCAAGGAAGAGCATGCCCTCCGGAGCGGGATATATTTTTAGTGCTTTTTGATAGTAGGCGATGGCGTTGGTGGTATCCCCCGCATCTTGGTAGATTTTTCCTTTGGTAAAGGCAAAGGCATAGTTGGCGCTGTCTCTTTTGATGAGGCTGTCCATTTGGGACAGTGCGGCTTTATAGTCTCGGATGCTGTCGAGGGTTGTCGCGATCTTGAAACGTAGTCCGTTGCTGTCAGGGTTGGTTTCCAAAAGCCGCATCCATTCTTTTAGTTCGTCCGTGTAGACGATTTCTTTTGTGTTGTCAGTATCTGCTTTTTCTGCCTTGTTTTTGCAGGAAAATAGAAAACCGCCCAATAGTGCCGCCGTCAAAAGCGGTAATAATTTGTTCATTCCGCAAAGGTACTGATTTGACCAAGGTATCGGAAATATCATCGTAACTTTGCGGTCTTCTAAAAGATATGGCCATGCATTTTAATTTCGATCAACTCATCACTGTGGTGTTTACCCTTTTTGCCGTTATTGATGTCATCGGCTCTGTTCCGTTGTTTATTACTTACAAACAAAAAATGGGTGGTCTGGACGAGAAGCGCATCGTCCTGTATTCCGCGGTCATTATGCTTTCGTTCCTGTTTATCGGGCAGTTCCTGCTCAATATGTTTGGCCTGACCATCCAGTCGTTTGCGGTAGCTGGCGCCATCGTGTTGTTTCTGTTGGGGTTGGAGATGGTGCTGGGGCATGAGATTTTCAAGGGGGACGGTGGCAATAACAAGGCAAGTATCAAGGCCGGCGCCATTGTCCCGATTGCTTTTCCCATCATTGCCGGAACGGCTTCGCTGACTACGATTATGTCCCTAAAGGCAAACTATGACAGGATTTACATCATATTGGGTATTGTCATCAACTTAGCGTTGGTCTATCTTGTATTGAAATCTTTGGGATGGATCCAGCGTGTACTGGGACATGGCGGGATGATTGCCATCCGAAAGTTTTTTGGTGTCGTGCTGCTGGCAATGGCGGTGAAAATATTCTCCACAAACTTAGCGGCGTTTGGGAAGTAGGAGTGGTGTGGGCAGTCTCCGGAAATCAGAATGTATCGAAGGGTGGTTGTTTGCCCGATAAATTGCGGGGATAAAGGATTGTTGTTGTGGGCAATACATTTCCACGAAAGTGCGTAAAACAAAGTAAGAGGTTAAATGAAAACAATTACGCTTCCTGACGAATTAAATTTAGGGACTTCACAACCTGTTCAGGTTTTTGATTATCACAGTTCGCAAGAAGTAGCCAAACAAAAAATCATCCTAAATCAAAATACATTTAGTTTCTTGACCGAAGGAACTAAAGAAGTTATTTTTGACAATTCTGCTTTATCAATCGACAATTCCAAATTTCTCATAATGAAATCCGGACATTGTCTGATGACTGAGAAACTCTCACATACCAGAAGTTACAGAAGCGTACTTTTGTTTTTCACAAACGAAATTTTACTAAAATTTATCCGAAAAGCCGAGCTGAATAAAATTGAACAGACCGAACATATTAATCGTTTGGGTAATTATGCCCTATGTGTGAAATATAAACCCTTACCGGTTATGCGTTTTAGAAAACTTAATAGGTCATATATCTTGCTCCCATTAATAAATCTGTTTACTCATTTGATTATGATGAATTTGTCCAACGTTTTATAAATAGCCTATTGGACATTTCCAAATTATCAAAAAACATACAAAAGAAATTACTTGAGGTTAAATTTGAAGAGATAATGCTTTATCTGACAGAAATATACGGAACTGATTTTCTGTATTCGCTAGCAGAAAGTAGTAACGATACGGCACAAAAATTTATCCAAACCGTTGAAATGAACCAATTGAGCAAACTGACTTTAAAGGAATTAGCCTTTTTATGTGGTATGAGTGTGTCCACATCGAAGAGAGAATTTGAGAAACATTATTCCGAATCGCCTATCAAATGGTTTCAAAACAAGAGACTGGAATACGCTCATTATTTACTCAATCAAGAGCAAAAAAGTTCGTCCAAAATTTATTTTGAGGTTGGTTATGATAATTTATCGAGCTTCATTCAGGCTTATAAATCGAAGTATGGAGTTACGCCAAAACAGCACCATAAAAAATGAGCTTTTGGCAACAGTTTTTGAACATTGCTCTAAATTTATTTGGCATTGCTGAACCTAATTTTGCTAAAGATTTTAAATCGTCATAAAATGAAAAAAGCAAATTTGATTTTAGTGTTGCCTTTGATTTTCTCAACAGCACTTTTCGGACAAAAAACATTTACTTTATCAAGTAAAGATTTGGGTGGAGAAGCAACTAAAACACAAGAGTTCAACGGGTTTGGCTGTTCGGGGGACAATCAATCGCCCCAATTGTCCTGGAAAAATGCACCTGAAGGAACAAAGAGTTTTGCTGTTACCATGTACGACCCTGATGCACCGACAGGAAGCGGATTTTGGCATTGGGTTGTATTTGATATTCCTGCAAACGTAAACGAATTGGTAACTAACGCAGGAAATGCCAAACTAAATTTAGCCCCCAAAGGAGCCATTCAGAGCCTGACAGACTACGGAATCAAAGGATTTGGAGGGCCTTGTCCACCCGAAGGGCATGGGTTTCATCAATATATAATCACAGTTTACGCCTTAAAAACCGACAAATTAGGGTTGGACGAAAATATAAATCCTGCAATTGTTGGTTTCAACCTTTGGAATCAGACATTGGCCAAAGCAAGTATAGTCGTCTATTACAAACGATAAAGAGGAAAACTAAACGGATTGAGGGTGAAATTTCAATCCGTTTTCTTATTGCTCTAAAAGAGTAGTACCGCCCACAACAAGGGTTTTGCATAATGGCGGAGTAACTGCTCAATTGAAGGTTTGCGCTTCGTAATCCGCAAAAGCCAATTGTATTGGCTTTTGCTACGTTTCGTCCAAATCGAAGCTTTCCACTGCTATTTTCCGCCACTTTGCAAAGCCCCGAAACGTGATACCCTCCCCTGCGCGATACAAGCAAGGTTATCCTCAAAAACGCGCCATAATGTGGACAAAACAGCCATAAAACCCTTGCAAAACTGCCCAAAAAGCGTTAACTTCGCATGCCTGTCCGACAGAACGACAGCGACATCAAAATAAAATATGAGCCAAGAAAATTTGAACGAGAACACGACCGCCAACCAAGGCGGTTATGGTGCTGATAGTATCCAGGTTTTGGAAGGTTTGGAAGCGGTACGTAAGAGGCCCGCGATGTATATCGGCGATGTGGGCGAAAAAGGGCTTCACCACCTTGTGTACGAAGTAGTCGACAACTCCATTGACGAGGCGCTTGCCGGTTATTGTAAAAATATCATCGTTACAATTTGCGAGGACAACTCGATTGTCGTCGAAGACGACGGTCGCGGCATCCCGACGGGCATCAACACCAAAGAAAACAAAAGTGCGCTTGAGATTGTCATGACCGTGCTGCATGCCGGCGGTAAGTTCGACAAGGGCAGCTACAAGGTTTCCGGTGGTCTGCACGGCGTGGGTGTGAGTTGCGTCAATGCGTTGAGCACGCACATGCACACCGTTGTATATCGTGAAGGAAAGATTTTCGAACAGGAATTTAACTGTGGCGTACCCCAATATTCCGTCCGCGAAATCGGTGTGTCCGACCGCACAGGCACCACGCAGCATTTCTGGCCGGATGCGTCCATTTTTACCTTGACGACTACGTTTAAAAGAACCATTCTTGAAAACCGTCTCCGCGAGCTGGCTTACCTCAACAGAGGTATCAGCATCACACTCAACGACCTCCGCGAAAAAGACCCCGAGACGGGCGCGACTTTTTCCGAAACGTTCTACAGCGAAGGCGGCATTATCGAATATATCAAGTTATTGGATGGAACTGCTGGACGTTCGCCATTGATTCCCAACGTTTTGTATGTTGACGGTTATGACGAGCCGTCCAACGTGACGGTGGAAGTGGCATTGATTTACAATGACGATTTCAAGGAGCATATCTATTCCTACGTCAACAATATCAATACGATAGAGGGCGGTACGCACGTGACGGGTTTCCGTCAGGCACTGACCCGAGTGTTCAAGAATTACGGTGAAAAGGAAAAGTTGTTTGAAAAAGCAAAAGTCCAGATTGAAGGCGACGACTTCCGCGAAGGTCTCAGTGCCATCATTTCCGTCAAAGTTCCCGAACCGCAGTTTGAGGGTCAGACCAAGACCAAACTCGGCAACAACGAGGTGAGCGGCGTCGTGCAGACGACCGTCGCCCGTGCGTTGGAAAACTTTTTGGAAGAAAATCCCCGCGATGCCAAAAACATCATCAGCAAAGTCATCCTCGCGGCACAGGCGCGTGTCGCAGCCAAGAACGCCCGCGAAAAAATACAGCGCAAGAGTGCCTTGAGCGGTAGCGGCCTACCCGGCAAGCTCGCCGACTGTAGCGAACGCGACCCAGAAAAATGCGAACTCTTTCTTGTGGAAGGGGACTCCGCAGGCGGTACCGCCAAGCAGGGACGTGACAGGAACATCCAGGCCATCATGCCGCTCAGAGGTAAAATCCTCAACGTGGAAAAAGCGATGGAGCATAAAATCTACGAAAACGAGGAAATCCGCAATATGTTTGCCGCGATGGGTGTCACCATCGGTACGCCCGAGGATCCCAAAGCACTCAATACCTCCAAAATCAGGTACCACAAGCTTATCATCATGACCGATGCCGATGTTGATGGTAGCCATATCGCTACGTTGATATTGACGTTCATCTACCGTTACATGAAAACCTTGTTGGAACTTGGGCACGTATTCCTTGCGCAGCCGCCATTGTACCTCGTGAAAAAAGGCAAGGAGCAGGAATACGCCTACAACGAAGAACAACGTAAGGAGTTGGTCGCCAAAATAGGTAAAGGAAAAGACGACAGCGTAAGTGTACAGCGTTACAAAGGTTTGGGTGAAATGAACGCCGAACAACTCTGGCAGACAACCATGGATCCTTCAAAGAGAACCCTGAAACAGGTGACACTGGAAAGTGCTGCTAGTGCAGACTATGTATTCAGCATGTTGATGGGTGATGAAGTCGCTCCGCGCCGTCAGTTCATTGAAGAAAACGCCCGCTACGCCAAGCTGGACGTTTAAAAAAGTAAAAAGGAAAAAACGCTCTTCTTCTTCGCACAGTCTCCGGCTTGCAGCAGGGACTTTGCGGAAAACAAATAAACCAAAAGCCTTGATATATCAGGGCTTTTGGTTTTTATACTATAATACGTTGCATAAAAATCTGCAATTCGCTTAGGTGATAAATTTTAATCTAAAGAATTCCTCGATGCTCTGCATCGGGGTCAGTATGAGCGTTTATCTTTGTTGGGATGAGGGAACATATATTGAAGTGCCACAACAAAAGTCTGTTTTTGTACCATTTGGTATGTCCGATAAAATATCGGCGTAGTGTTTTGACAGAAAGCGTTGAAAATACGTTAGTGTCAGTGTGTGAACGGATTTCGGAAGGTTACGAGGTTCATTTTGTGGAAATAGTTTGGATGACAACCATGTTCATTTCTTGATACAGAGCGTTCCCGTGCTTAGTGTGAAAGAAATAGTGCAGGCTGTGAAGATCATAACGGCGAAGGAAATATTTCGCCTTCATCCGGAAGTGAAGGAATATTTGTGGGGAGGTGCATTTCGGACGAGCGGTTACTATGTGAATACGGTTGGGCAATATGCGAGTGAGGACATGATTCGGAAATACATATTGGGTCAGGGGAAGATAAAGATAAACAAGAATATAAGAAAGTCCATAGTTCTCAGCTTAGATTATTTGAATAAGATTATTGTCGCGGTTGGATACCTCGAAGCTCTGCTTCGGGGAGGTTCATTCTGACTTATTAATCGTTTGGGTAATTATGCCCTATGTGTGAAATATAAACCCTTACCGGTTATGCGTTTTAGAAAACTTAATAGGTCATATATCTTGCTCCCATTAATAGTTAATAAAGGTTTTGTTTCTGGGATGGTTCCATTTTATAGCTATAAAAGTATTATATATATAACCAAAGAATATATAATATTGAAAGATAT
>JASGDY010000026.1:0-9999 GCA_047606825.1 Chitinophagaceae bacterium | reverse complement strand
TAATTCAATAAGGCCGATTCCAAAATACATACTACCTTATTGAATTAACGTTAAGAAAATCAATGAAATAAGTCGACAGAAATAAAAGTTGTCTGAGCGTAGCGAAGCAAAGTGCGTTTCTTTTTTTTCCGACTTATGCGTTGATTTTTAGTCAATTCAATACAGTCTTGATTTTTTGGTTCTTTTGCATCAAGGCAAAAGAACATCATTTATTTAAAATCAAATTATGATGACTTTTTCTTATCCCGAACTCACGTTAATCTAAGATAAATATGCATTTGTACTTATTTATGATTTATACGAATCAAGCCTTGAAATGCCATTTATATGCTCCTTTCCAAAGGAAGAAAATGTATCTTTAGAAAAAAAATTGAATTTTTTAACACAAAATAAACACTTGATTAAAAGTTTATTTACATTTGCCTTGGAATTTTATTGCGCTGTTATCTAAGGATACACCTAATAAGAGATTTTTTATTAACAAATTTTTTAACCCAAAATCACTTAAGTTGAGAAAGAGATTATTATTGCGGCTATGCGTATGCATGGTCTTTATCGCTGCATCGCACCAAGTATTTTCACAGACAAAAAAGATTACAGGAACTGTCGTATCCGACTCGACAGGAGAAGGGCTAGAAGCTGTTTCCGTAGTCGTAACAGGAACCAAGATTGGCACTAGCACCGATGCTGAAGGGCATTTCAGTATTGATGTACCCGCCAAAGCACATTCCCTAACATTTTCCGCCATCGGATATAAAACATTGAAAACCAATGTTTTAGTGGGGGGGGGGTGGAATGACAACCTAAATATCCGCCTTAAAACTTCCACTTCCGACCTGGATGAACTTGTCGTGATTGCTTACGGCCGCTCCAAAAAAGAAGCCATAACGGGGTCTGTTTCACAGATTACCTCCAAGGACATTGAGAAAAGAGCGCAAACTACTGTAACCGGTGTACTGGAAGGCTCTTCCCCCGGTATCATGGTCAACAACACTTATGGCCAGCCAGGCTCTACGCCGTCCATACGCATCAGAGGTATTAGCTCTATCAACGGCGAAAATTCTCCTTTATATGTCGTTGACGGTGTCATATTTTCGGGAAGCCTCGCCGATATCAACCCCAATGACGTGGAAAGCGTATCCGTATTGAAAGATGCCGCATCCGCTTCCTTGTACGGCAACAGAGCCGCCAACGGCGTCGTTATCGTTACGACCAAAAAAGGTAAAAACGGTAGTCTTTCCTTAACGGCTGTTGCCAACCAAGGCATATACAACCGAGGAATACCCGAATACGACAGGATGAATGCCAACCAGTTTATGGAGACCATGTGGACGGGATATAAACACGCACTGTTGTCCACAGCCAACTCAACCTATACCGAGGCTACTGCCGCAGCGCAAGCTTCCAGTGGTCTGGTTGACAATTACCTTGCCTACAACATCTACAACAAAGCCAACGATGAACTATTTGACGCCAATGGCAAGTTGGTTTCGGATGCACAGATACGCAGCGGTTACGCAGGAGACATGGACTGGTACAGCCCCATCCTTCAAAATGGCCATCGTCAGGACTATACAGTTTCCGGGGCTGCGAGAACAGACAAAAGTGGGATGTTCTTCTCTGCCGGCTATCTGGACGAAAAAGGTTATTTCAAAAGAAGCAACTTCAAACGTTTCACTGGCAGAATCAGTGGAGACATCACGCCGCGCAAATGGATAAAAGCAGGATTTAGCCTCAACGGTACGCACCAGATTAGTGGCAACTATTCGGATGGCAATTCCTCTTTTGTGAACCCTATCTTTTATGCTAGGACTATTGCCCCCATCTATCCTGTACACTTGCACGACATGACTACGGGAGACTATATCCTCGATGCCAGCGGCAACAAGCAGTATGACGATGGACAGACTTACGGTAGGACACAATACCTAGGAAGGCACGCCATCTGGGAAAATGAATTGAACTCAAACAATACCTACAAAAATACGTTGCAGGGACAAGGTTATGTGGACATCAAGTTCTTGAAAGACTTCACATTTACCACAAAAGGAGACTTGAACGTATGGAACCAAGAGCAGCAAACCTATGACAATGCAACCATTGGCGATGGTGCCGGTAACAATGGACGGGCATCGAGAAATATTTACAGATACAAAATCTACACTTTCCAGCAACAGTTGAACTGGGACAAATATTTTGGAGACCATAGCGTTAATGTACTGGCTGGACACGAAAACTATAGCTATTACAGAAGCTACCTATATGGTTACAAAACGACAGAAACGTTTGCTGGCATGACGGACTTGATTAATTTTACCAATATCACGTCTCTGTACGATTACCAGGACCGATACAAAACGGAAAGCTACCTCAGCAGGGTTCGATACAACTACAAGGAGAAATACTTCTTCGATGCATCTATAAGAAGAGATGCGTCTTCAAGGTTTAGCTCCGGTGCACGTTGGGGCACATTTTGGTCTGTAGGTGCTTCGTGGTCTATCATGAAAGAAGACTTTATGGCTTCTCTTCAAGACAAAATAAACAACCTCCGGTTAAAAGCATCTTATGGAGGAATAGGAAACGACCAAAGTGCCGACAGATATGCTTATTGGGCATTGTATGACATAAACCAAAACGCCAATGTTGCCGCATTGTATAAGTCGCAACTGGCAGCACCTGGCCTGCAATGGGAAACCCAGGGCGCAAGCAATTTTGGGCTTGAAGGCCGCTTCTTCAACCGGGTCAATTTGGCAATAGACTATTTCCATAAAAAGTCGGGAAACCAGATATTTAACCTGTACCTGCCTTTGTCTGCCGGCGCGACGTCTTCCAGTTCGGCTGAGGCAACCATTGCAACCAATATAGGTGATGTGGTCAACAAAGGATGGGAATTTTCCGTGGACGTGGATGCAGTCCGCTTCAACAATTTTAGGTGGAATATTGGTGTAATGGCAACTGTCCAAAAAAACATCGTTACCAAATTGGCCGACCAATTTAAAGAAAACGGCATCATCAATGGCTCCAAAAAGATATTCGAAGGACATGGCATATATGATTACTGGATGTACCAATACGTAGGTGTAGACCAGATGACAGGCAACTCCCTTTTCAAACCCGACGATGTAACCTACAACGGCGGAGACGACAACGTAACCGATGGTAGGGCAGCGATTCCGTCGACTTGGTTGGTAGATGTCAACGGAACAAAATATGTAACAAACCCCACTTATGCCAAAAGGGACTGGAGCGGCAGTGCGTTTCCCAAGGTAATAGGCAGCTTCAACACGACCTTGACATGGAAAAGCCTTACATTGTATGCTCTCTTTACCTACTCCTTTGGCAATAAAGTCATCGATTACAACTATGCATCCCTGATGTCCATGGGCGGAACACCCAGTGCCTTGCATACAGATCTTCTAAATGCATGGAACGGCGTCCCGAGCGGAATCACCGAAACCTCTGCGGATCGTATCGACCCCAATGGCGTTCCTATCGTGGATTTTAACCTGAGCCAATACAACAACAACACATTGTCATCTCGTTTCTTGCAGGACGGTAAGTATTTCGTCATCAAGAACCTTTCTTTGAACTATAAGATGCCAAGGAGTATTTTGGACAGATTGGATGTCAATAGTGTTGCTTTCACTTTTACTGTTGAGAACTTAAAGACGTTTACGACCAAAAAAGGGATGAACCCACAACAGTCTTTTGACGGAACGAACTACAATTATTTCATGACACCAAGAGTATTCTCCTTAGGAGTGACTGTTGGTTTATAATCAATAAAAATATTACTGATGAAAAAACATATTTATATAGTAGCAACAGCACTCTCGCTTGTGCTTGGATCCTGCAAAAAATCATACCTGGAGACGGCACCAACGGACGCTACAAGCTCCGCTATAGTATTCGAAACCACCCAAAATGCCGCCTTCGCAATTAATGGTCTGGCCAAAATGATGACCATGCAGTACCTTGGTTCGCAGGGGTTCAATGGAGAGGGAACTATTAAGATGTATTATGGCAACTATCCGGGCAACCATTTCTATGTCTACCTGACGGGTTGGGCAGCTATTATCAATGCCACTTTCAACGAAAACACTACCTCCATATACGATTATTATCCTTGGTTCTACTACTACAAAATCATTGGCAACGCCAACAGTATTGTCGTCAACATAGACAATGCCACAGGAACGGAAAGCGAAAGAGCCTTTATCAAGGCACAGGCATTGACATATCGTGCCTATAGCTATATGATGCTCGCACAACTGTACGGCTACCGGTGGAGCGACTCCAACAGCGGAGCTACGGACGGTTTGGTACTACGCTTGGACGAGTCGATCGACGAGATGCCCCTTTCAACTTTGGCAGAGACATACGCTCAGATATATGCCGACTTGGACCAGGCGATAAGTCTCTATTCCTCCTCCACAGAAACAAGGTCTGCGTTTTATGAACCCGACATCAGCGTCGCATACGCGGTCTATGCTAGAGCTGCACTGGATAAACAAGACTATGCAACGGCAGAAACGTATGCAGCCAAAGCACGTGAAGATTACCCATTGATGGGAACTACCGACTATATTGCAGGTTTCAGCAACGAAACATCCGAATGGATATGGGGCAGCTACGGCGCTTCCGACGAAACATTGTACTTTTATTCATTCCTTGCATATATTGGTTACAATTCAAATGCCAGCGCGGTACGAACTTATCCTAAATGCATCAGCAAAGATTTGTTTAACAAGATACCATCCACCGATGTACGTAAAAGTCTCTTTTTGGATCCAACAGGCTACACTTATTCGTCAACCTCCGGCGTAGCAGGTTCGGCATTGGCGGCTTATGCAAGAACACTTTATCCCGATTTGTATTCGACTGCAACCGTTTACGCGTACATGAACTTTAAATTCAAGGCCAATGACCTGCCGGGTGTTGGCAATCTCTGCCATTTTCGCTCCTCGGAAATGTTGTTGATTGAAGCGGAGGCCAAATATTTCCAAAACAAACCAGCATCCCAAATCCAGGCGCTGCTCGTCGAGCTGAATAAGACCTCTGGACGTGACGCGAGCTATTCAACATCCAGCACGGGCACCGCTCTGCTGACAGAAATCAAGCTATATAGGGCTATTGAGCTTTGGGGAGAAGGTTTTGATTGGTTTGACATGAAACGTTGGGGAGATACGATTAGCAGAACTTCAGTTGCAAATGGAGGTAACTATCCTGCCGCCCTGGCTGTCACGATTTATCCTGAAGACAACAACAAATGGACCTGGAAAATCCCCAATAGAGAAACGGATTACAATTCGGAGATTCAATAACCGTTTACTTTTTTACGTTGAGGTTGTTTAGACTTCTGTTTTTTGAAAAAAGGCTGTTTAATGTCCACAAAAAGCGTATTAGCAGAAATGTCATTTTCAAAAATTCTAAACAACTTCATTATCTTACAAGAAGCCCAATGGAAATTGGGCTTCTTTCTTTTCACAAGGTGTCTAAAACTACACATTCTGTTAAAAAAAACTAACATATAATTTTTTTATATTTAAACATTGACTATCTTCCGCCGTAGATATGCATGATATCGTATAAGTGCCGGAAAATTGCAAGTGCTCGTTTAGTTTCTTTTGTATGTAAGGTAAATGACTAACCAACCAAATCGAGTATTGTGTATGACAATGACTACAAGACGCGACTTTTTGACCAAGTTGGGGATGATGGCCGGTGCTACGCTGCCCGGGATGATGGCGCTCGGCCTGTTAAAAGCAGCACCGCTCCATCCACTGCCCGCACCTGACGGCATGCCGCCTACAGGAAAACGGGTGGTTATACTCGGCGCCGGACTTTCCGGAATGGTTGCAGCTTATGAACTGGGCAGACTGGGATACGACTGCACCCTGCTGGAAGCGCGGGACCGCGTCGGTGGTCGCGTGTTTTCTGTACGGAACGGTAGCAGATCGGAGGAAATCAAGAATGGGACACAGGCCGCCATTCTTGACGCAGGTCTGTATTTCAATGCAGGGCCGTCACGCATACCGCATTTCCACGAAGTGACGCTGCACTATTGCCGGGAATTTGGGATACCGCTCGAAGTGTACAATAATGTCAATGAAGCCGCCTATTACTTCAGTGAGGGAACCGGTCCGCTCTCCAACAAAAAGATAAAAAAAGGTGCTTTGCACAACGACATGCGTGGCTACACCGCCGAACTGTTGGCAAAATCCATCGACAACACTGCCTTGCAGCTACCATTGACAAAAGAAGACGGTGAAAAATTCCTCGAATACCTAAGGGCGGAAGGTGCGCTGGATATCGACAAGCTCTATAAAGGTTCCACTCGACATGGCTACACCGCCTATCCTTCCGAAGGCAACCACCCCGGCACGATGGCCGCGCCTTACAAGCTGGCGGACATCATCTCCTCGGGACTGTTGGGTTCTGATTTTTACGGCGTTGCCGAATATGTCTATGAACTGCAACAGACGATGCTGCAAATGGTCGGCGGCAACGATGCTATCGCACGTGCATTTGGCAAACGCTTGGCAACCAAAATAAAACGCGGTGCCGAAGTGACGAAAATCACCAACAAAGATACCGGCGTGACCATTACCTATAAGGACAACAACGGGGCGCATGAACTCAACGGCGACTTCTGCATCAGCACTATCCCGCTGAAAGTGCTGAGCGACATGGACCACAATTTTGCGTCGCCATACAGCAAGGCGATTGACAAGACGCAATACATCATGGCGGGCAAGATCGGGATGCAGTTTAAGCGGCGGTTCTGGGAAGTGGACGAGGAAATATTTGGCGGCATCACCCATACCAACAATGAACTCTACCAGATTTTTTATCCCTCCAACGACTATTTGGCAAAAAAAGGAATGTTGGTCGGCTATTACAATTTCAACGAAAGGGCGCAGTTGATTGGCGAAATGTCCTACGCAGAAAGGGAAAAAATCGCCTACGAAAAAGGTCTGCTCGTGCATCCCCAATACGAAAAAGAATACGAACACAAGAGTTTTTCGGTCAGTTGGCACAAGACCAGATACACGCTCGGCGGCTGGGGCATCTATTCCGAACAGGAACGGCAGACCATCTACCAGACGTTGCTAAAGCCGGACAGATGCACCTATTTCGCTGGGGACAACCTCACTTACCTCAACGGCTGGATGGCAGGTGCCTTGGAGTCGGGTCGCAGCGTCGTAGCCGCCATACACTCCCGCGTTACGGGAAAAGAATTTATCTATCCAAAAACAGCATAATCTCCATTCCTCACTATATAAATCAACCACCATGAACAATCAGATAAATCGTAGAAACTGGCTCAAAAACACGGCGATGCTTTCCGGCGGGATGGCTTTTTTGCCGTCCCTGCTGACATCCTTGAAAGCCGCTCCCGAAAAAAGCGTCAAAGCACTCGTCAACCGTCCGTTCCTTTCGGACAGTGCATTGTCCATAGAGACTACGCCACCGGAAATAAAGGCGCGGCTGAGTGCCAACGAAAATCCCTTTGGCCCGTCCGCCAAAGCGAAACAGGCTATCAAGGATGCCATCGACACGGGTTACCGCTATGCGTTTTTTGAAGGGCATACAATGGCCCAGAAGATTGCCGATTTTGAAGGACTGCAACCGGAACAGATACTTCTGAGCGCAGGCTCCACACCTCTGCTGTTGGCTGGTGCCCTCCTGTACGGCAAAGGCACCATCGTATCGTCCAAGCCAACCTACGAAGATTTATTGGAAAAAGCAGAAAGCGCAGGTGCCAAGGTCGTCCGGGTTCCACTTACGGTGGATTATAAATACGACTTGGATGCCATTGAGAAAGCAGTGGACAGCTCTACTGCGCTGGTGTACATCTGCAATCCCAACAACCCGACGGCGACCGTCATTGACGGCGAGACCTTGCGTGCGTTTTGCCAACGTGTCTCCAAAAAAACGATGGTTTTCGTGGACGAGGCATATATCGACCTGGTTCCCGATCCACAGGCAACCACGGTCATGCCGCTGGTCAAGGCCGGGGAAAACATCATCGTCGCCCGCACTTTTTCCAAGCTGTATGGCATGGCGGGCCTGCGCTTTGGCTATATGGTCGCACAACCGGAAACCATTAAAAAATTTGAGGATGTCACACCGGGACAATGGAGCATCGCCTCCACGACCTGGGCAGCGGCACTTGCTTCCTACCAGGACAAGGAATTTATGAAATCGTCCTACGACAATATACTGGCATCGAAGGAATACCTGTACACATCACTGAAAAAAGAAGGTTACGACTACATTCCCTCCGGAACCAATTTCGTCTGCTTTCCGGTGCGGGAGGACAGCAAGGAATTTGCCATGAAAATGATGAAAAACGGCGTCAGCGTCCGGAGCTGGGTGTTTGACAACAAACAGTGGTGCCGTGTCTCTGTCGGCACGATGGACGAAATGAAAAACTTCGCGTTGTCACTGGCCAAGATTTCTTAGTAACCGTATCAAACGACATCCGCAATTTTCCGTAGATGTTATACTTCAAAAGGAGTAAATTAGTGACTTGACAGAAAAAAGAACACCTCCGCGTCATTCCTGCCTATGCAGGAACCTTTAGCTCAGCGAAGCTAATCTATCTCCTGTATCGTACAATCAGATTCCTGCCTACGTAGGAATGACGCGGAGGTCTCTATCATTTATATGCGTGTTCCATTTTATTATTTTATTCCTTAGCAAGTAAAGTATACTTAATTTTTAGGTATTGTTAATCTAAGATAGTTTTAATAATTTTCATCATTGATTATCAATATATTAGAATCGTATAAATAGATGAAAACTATGCTAAATTAACAATACCAATTTTTAACTTAAAAACGGATAAAAAATATGAAGAAGGTATTCTTTAGTATGGTATTATGTGCCTCTTTTGGGGGTGGTCTGTATGCCCAAACAACCACCATGCCCAAAGGCATAACGATGGAGCAATACGCCAAAGCCAAAACATACGACATCAAAGACCCGGATGCCGACGACTATGCCAAATTCGGCGAAAACCAATACATCGCTGAACGCTACGAAGAGAAGAAACCCTATTTCATCACCGGTGACGACGGCAAGCGTAAACGCATCGACCTGTATTCACTTACCAAAAAAGGAGATGACTTTCCGCTAGGCACGCTTGTCTATTACACGACGGAGACTGGGAAACGCTACATCGCCTGCATTCCCAACAATTTCTCCGACGGTAAGGTGTGGGAGGAATATTTTACCGATATCCATGCCATTGACAAGGTCGAGCCTTTTTTCATACTCAAACTTTCCTACGTGCTTTCCAAAGAGTTTAGCTACCAGCAATATAAAGCGACATTGAAAGGTGCAGCGGTCAACCGCAAAGAAGAGGGGACTTACGGCAACGACATCTGTTTCCCAGGAACGGATTTGGTCGCCATGGCAGACGGCTCCCATAAGATGGTTAGAGACATCAAGACAGGCGACCATATCGTCACAGTGGATGCGGCAAGCAACACCACCAAAGAGACCGTGGTAAAAGCACTTGTTTCCCATAAAGCGGAAAACTACGCAATCACAACGCTGACAATGCTAAATGTCGATGTCTTGAAAGACGGCCACGACCTCCATATCTCGGTGCAGGAAGTAAAGGCAACGCCTAACCATCCGATGCTTACCAGTACCGGAAGCAAAAACATCGGCACTATCGAGGAAGGCGAAAAAGTAATCTGCCAAAATGCCAAAACGGGCAAGCTGGAAGCTTTTCAGGTCTGGGACAAAAAGGAATCCGCCGAAGGAGTGCAGCAAGTGTACAACATGGAGACGACAGAGGGCAATACTTTCCTGATGAACGGCGTAATGGTGCGGCAGAAATAGTTATACGATAATGAAATTCAATATAGAGCAATAATTTTTATTACTCCGCTCTTCAGGATTTGTAATCCTGAAGCCGTATCGGCGGATTTGCAATCCGCCAATAGCAGTGCATTGCAAATGCACGGATAAGCGTTCGGGATT